>JANRIF010000186.1:0-1916 GCA_033765245.1 Lysobacteraceae bacterium | reverse complement strand
GCGCTTGCGCAAGATCAGCGCCGAGGTGTCCGCATCGCCATGACCGGCGTCGGTGAGGGCGGCGTAGTCGGTCAGTGCCTGGTCGATCACGGCGGTGCTGGTGCCGGCCGATCGCGCCATGCCTTGGACGATGCGCAGGTCCTTGAGCAGATGCGCGCACTTGAAGCCGGGGACGAATTCGTCGCGCAGCATGGTGGCGCCGCGTTTGTCGAGGAACCAGTTGCCGGCGGCGCCGGCGGCGAGCGTGGGCAGCAGGCGTGTGGGGTCGAGGCCAAGCCGCTCGCCCAGTGCGAGCCCCTCGCAAACGGCTTCGTTGATGCCGGCCACCAGTATCTGGTTCACTGCCTTGGTGGCCTGGCCTGCGCCGCTGTCGCCCATCAGCGTGATGCGTGCGGCGTAGCATTGCAGTGCGGCGTCGGCCTTGTCGAGATCGGCCTGGGCCCCGCCCACCATCACCGACAACTTGCCGTTGCGCGCGCCTTCCACGCCGCCGGAAACCGGCGCATCGAGAAAGCCGATGCCGTGCGCAGCGAGTTGCGCGGCGGCGGCGCGCGCAGTGTCCACCGACACCGTGGAATGATCGATCACTACGGCGCCCCTACCCAGCACCGGCGCCAGCGCCGCCACGTTCTGCAGCACGTCGGCATCGGCCGACACGCACAGCACCACCACGTCGCAGGCAGCGAAGTCGTTCGGTGCGACCGCGGCACGCACGCCCAGCTCACGCGCGAGGTTGTCGGCCTTTGCGTGGGTGCGGTTGCCCACCACCGCCAGCAAGCCCTGTTGATGCAGGTGACGGGCCAAGGGTTCGCCCATCGCTCCGAGTCCGATGAAGCCGACGTTCATGGTGGTTGCTGTCATTTGCGTTTTGTGTGGTGGGTGGGTGGAGGTGATAGTAATCCGTTGTTGCTGGAGCTTGGCTACCACGCGCGCCGCGTTGTGCTGGGTGCTGAGTGGCGCGGTAGGCTGGAGGTGAGCGTAGCGAACCCCAGCTACTCCGCGTCCCGCGTCCCGCGTCCCGCAGCATGAAGCAAAAGGCAAGAAGCAAAAGGCAAGAGCTTTCACACGCCTGCGGCTGTGCGACTTACTTTTTGTGGCGCAAAAAGTAAGCAAAAACGCCGCGCCGGACGCGCGCCGACGCGGCTCCTGCCGCGCCGGTCCCCTGCGCTTCTCGCCGCTCGCGGGTCGGCGCCAAACTCGTACATCCATGTGCTCAAACAATGGCGCCTTTCCCCCGCGAGCGGCTGCGATGCTCGGCGCACTCTATGGCGCCCTTTCTCATTCGACCGCGCATCCATGCGCTACAGATCGGCTTCTCCGTTCCATCCCGCAGCCGTGCGGCAATTTCCTGGCCGCACGTTTGATAGGTCTCGCTGAGGTAAAAGTCTTTCTCGAGCCACGGGCCTCACCACGCCCCCCACACCTCGCTGCTGGGGTGCGCTACGCTCACCACCAGCCTACGACGGTGCTTTTCCGGGTCCCGTGGTCCCGTGGTCCCGGGTTCCGGCTTTTCCGAGTCCCGGCTTCTCCAAGCCCCTCACCCCTGCGCCTCATCCGCCAGATAGGTGTACCCGGTCAATCCTGCTTCGAGCTGGTCGGCGACGTTGGCGGCCTTGTCGGGCGCAAGCTGCGCGGCGGAAATCAGCTCGCGATAGCGCGTGCGCAGCATTGCCAGATCGTAGCCGACGTAATCGAGCATCACGTCTGATGTGTCGCCCAGGCGCGATCGGCTCAGGCTGAAGTCGTCGCCTTGCAGGCGCACGTTCACCGCCGAAGTGTCGCCGAACAGGTTGTGGATGTCGCCCAGGGTGTCCTGGTAGGCGCCCACCATGAAGAAGCCGAGGCGATAGCTCTCGCCGGCGCGCGGGGCGTGCAGGGGCAGCGAGGTGTCGAGCGATTCCTCGTCGACGTAGGTA
>JANRIF010000184.1:0-26730 GCA_033765245.1 Lysobacteraceae bacterium | reverse complement strand
TTCCCGCGACGTATCGAATCCGGAACTCCGCCCGCATGGACGATTTCATCGAGGTCTACCCGCTTGCCGTGCCGGTGGAAGCGTGTGCGAAGTTGACCCAGCGCTTCGAGCGCAGCGGCGAGCACGTGCCGGGGCGCGTGGGTGGCGGGGTGATTCCCGAACTCAAGCGTAGCCGCGATCTGCAGATCAGCGGCAAGCAGGCATGGCGCGATGCCGAACAGTTGCTCAACGACGCCATGCTGAAGGCGTTGCTGCAATACCTGCGCAAGTACCCGTACACGATGATCGCGCCGCTGATGCTGCAGATTCCCGACCCGTCCAGCGGCGCACCGCGCCGCCTCACCGCCGACGACGTCGCGACCATGGATGACGAGCGCCTGGGCGCGATGGTGCGGCTGTGCTTTCGCCCCGGCGCGATCAACATCCAGCGCTACAGCGCCGGCGAGGGCGGCTATCCCTACTGGCATTGCGAACACTATCCGCAGGATGGCGCCGGCGAGGCGTTGCATCGCACGGTGCTGTGGACCGCGTACCTCAACGACGCCTTCGACGAAGGCGAAACCGAGTTCCTCTATCAGCAGCGCAAGATCGTGCCGTGCACCGGCAGTCTGTTGCTGGCGCCGGCAGGGTTCACCCACACCCACCGCGGCAATCGGCCGATCGGCGGCGACAAGTACATCGCCACCAGTTGGGTGCTGTTCCAGCGCGCCGAGCACTTGTTCGCCCCGCCGAGCCAGTAGCGCCACGCCGCGCTCGACGCCTTGAAATCCGTGGCGCCTGAAGCGATGGCGTAACGCGGCGTCCTTCCTCGCCGTGCCGTGGCCGCTCCGGGCGTTGTTGGGCGTCCGCGGCGCCGAGATGCCGTTGCGCCGCGGCGCGCGCGCCGAGCGACGGCGCGGACGTACTTCGACCGGACGTTGAACCGGCCCACACCGGTACGCCCGGCGGAACAGGACCGCGCAATCCGATGGCGACGCGCCGCAGCAAGCGATCGCGGCCCAGCCCGCGTCGCTGCAGCGGCAGCCAAAACAGCGGCTGCCGTAGGAGTGGCGCGAGAAATGTGGGCTAAACTTTGGCGTGCCGGCATGTGCTCATGAACCCCCGTCGGCGGATGCGCGGCATGCGGAGATCGATATGTCCTGGGTGATTTTTCTGGTGGGGGCGCTGGCGAGCTTCGTGCTGGCGTTGCTGGCGCCGTGGATGTGGTTGTCGGCGCTGGCCGCGTTGGCGGCGCTGGCGCTGCTGTTCATCGCCGCGTTTGCACTGTTGGCCAGCCGCGTCGGCGGCTCCGCGCGCAGTGAGCTAGATGCGCTGGGACCGGAGGATCTGCGTCGCCTTCGCGAACGCATGGACCGCGCGACCACGGGTGAGCCGTCGACACCACCGAGTACGCCGCGCGCCTGAGCGCGCCAACGATGCGGTGGCAGCCTGCGCCGCTCGATTCGGCTGCACTGATGCTGGCTGGCTGCGACGTTGACGTATGGTGGCGCCCTTCGCTCGACCACGGTGACCATGCGGCGTCCGGTTGCAACGGCAGCGAATCGCTGACGCGGGAAATCCTGTCGCGCTATCTGGCGCGGAGCCGCCCGATCGGCTGCGATCGCGTGGCTCGGGCCGGCGGCTCGACTACGTGGCTGCGCGCTACCGCCGCGACAACACCGCAGCGCTAATCGTTGGCGATTTCCACGCGATCGCGGCCGTTGCGCTTCGCCCGGTAGAGTGCCGCATCGGCGCGGCGCAGCAGCAGATGTGGATCATCGAGGGGACTGGGGACCTGGGCCGCCACGCCCACGCTTACCGTCACCGGTACCGCCGCGTCGCGCAGGTGGTTGCACAGGTTCTGCGCGCGCCGCTGCGCTTCCTCCAGGTGCACGCCGGGTAGGATCAGCGCGAACTCCTCGCCGCCGAAACGGGCCAGCAGTTCGCGCGCTGGGTCGTGGAACTGCTGCAGCACCTGCGCGATCCGGCGCAACAGGGCGTCGCCTTCGAGATGGCCGTGATGGTCGTTGAAACGCTTGAAGTGGTCGACGTCGATCATCAACGCGGCGATCGGACGACGCTGGTCCAGGCAACGATGCCACTCGCGCGCCAGCCCGCTTTCCAGTGCGCGGCGGTTGCTGATGCCGGTCAGGCTGTCCTCGGTGGCGAGTTCGGCAAGCTTGCGATTGACGACCTCCAATTCGCGCGTGCGCTCGGCGATCCGCGATTCGAGCAACGCATTGGTGGCGCGAAAGCGCTTGGTGCGCCACCACGCCACCAGTTGCGCGATGCCCAGCACCAGCGCCAGCGCCAGCACGGCGCCAAGCCACTTGGCCCAGAGCGTCTGGTTCCAGCGCGGTTCGACGTGAAACCGGTAGAACATGGGGCTCGCTTCGCGGCCGCTGCGGGTACGCGCCTGCACTTCCAGCGAATAGTCGCCGCCGCGCGGCTGCCGCAGGATCAACTCGCGATCCGAGCGCCATTCCGTCCAGTCGGGGACCAGCCCGTGCACGCGGTAGCGGAACTCCACGGCCGGCTCCATGGTGACCAGGGCGAAGCGGAACCGCAGGGTTTCGCCGGCTGCAATGGTTTGCGCGGCCGCATCGGTGCGACGCGGCAGTTGCCGCAGTGTGCCATCGGCGGCACGCGCGCTCACCTGCGACAGGCTCACTGCCAGCGCAGGCTCCTGTGGTGCCTGCTGGCTGGGGTCGTACTGCAGCAAGCCGCTCCAGGTCGCAATCCGCACGATGCTGTCGCTGCCCACGTGGATTCCGGCGAAACCGCGCACCGCACTGGCGCCGAAGCGCAGACGGTCCCAACGCTGGGCGCGTTCAGGGCGCAGATACAGCTCGCGCGACGTCGCGGCGAACGTGCCGACCGGCGTGTCGCGGACGATCAGCTCGGTTGGCCGCTCCACCAGCGATGCCGGCGCGCCGCGCTCGGCCACGAATCGCTCGTCCGCGAGTACATACGTCTGGCCGCCGACCACGGCGTGGATACGGTCGTCCAGGCGATAGAGGTTCAATTCCGGATCGCGGACGTCCGGCAGGCCCTGAGCGCTGGCGAACGAGTGCTTCGCCAGCAGCGCTCCGGTCTCGGGATCGAACCGCCAGCGTTGCGGGGTGCTGCGCGAATCGGCAAACCACAGCTCGCCATGGCCGATGCCGGAAAACACCTTGTTGGGGCTCATGGCACCCAGCTCGGTGCTGGCCTGGATCTGCCACTCGCCCTGTTTCAGCGCCAGCACCCACAAGGTTTGCTCGCCCACCGCATACAACCGGTCGTCGCGCGCTGGTTCGGGGATCAGCCACAGCACAGCCTGCGTGCCGCTGATCAGCGTCCTGCGCTGCAGACGCTCATTCACTACCAGCAGCCCGCTGCGATGCGCAATCAGCAAGCCGCCGCGCGTGGACTGCAAGGCATAACCTTCGTATTCGAACCACGGCAGCGACTGCGCTTGCGCGACCGCGCCGGGGTGCGAGGCGATGCGCGCGAGGCCGGCGGTGCCCGCCAGCCACAGGGCGTCGTGGTACCACTCGGCGGCGTACACCGATCCCCGCAGGCCGTGCGCGGGGCCGTAGAAGGTCCAGGGCGCGGGCAGCCGTATTCGCACCAACTCGCCCTCGCCAATCACCCACAAGCCATTCTCGGCATCCACGTGAAGGTCTTCGATGGTGCCGTCGTTGACCTTGAGGCGATCGAGCAACTTGAGATTGGCATCGTAGCGAAGCAGTTCGCCGTGCGTGGTGCCAACCGCGATGGAGCCGTCGCCAAGCAGGCGCGCAGTGTTCGGGTGGTTGTTCACGAACTCGGGAAAGCTGTCGCCGGCAGCGAGCACCCGATCGTCGCGCAACCGGTGAAGGCCATCGTCGCTGACGACCAGACCGTTTTCGCCCTGATCGATGATGGCGGCAACCCCTTGGTCGGCGAAACGCGCTCCGCCGGCCAGATCCTGCAGCGATCCATCATCCGCCATCCGCACCAGACCGCGCCCGCTGATCCGCCCCAACAAACCGTGGCGGGTGGCGAAGAACATGCGGGTGGTGTCCGGCAGCGGCTGCGCGCGTTGCGTGCCGAGTGCGGGGTCGAAGGTGTACATGGCAAATTCGGTGCGGAACCGAAGCGCGCCACGATCGGCGATGATCTGCCAGACGTTGGCGATCGCCACGGCATGTACCTGGGGCGGCGGGGTGGCGCTGAGGACCTGCAGCCGCATCGCGCCGTCGGCATCGTCGGCGATGACGCCGAACACGTCGAATCCGCCAACGTAGATGCGCCCGTCCTCGCCGCGCGTCAACGCGGTGGCAGCCACTGCTCCCGGCAGGCGCAGCAGTTCCCAGGTGTCGCCGTCGAAACGCAGCACGCCGTCGAAATTGGCGACGTACAAACGACCCTGCGCGTCGTGCGCTGCGGCGAAATTGCGCGGTGTGGCGCCGACGCTGTCGGCGCTGTAGCGTTCGAGCAATGGCGCGCCGCGCACCGGCACCGGTATCTGCGCGGCAACGGCGGCGGCGTAGGCCAGCATCAGCAGACCGCACCACCGTCGCAAACGGACGACCGTTCCGCCCGGCGCGACGTGGGTCTGTTCTGGTTCGCGTGCGTTGTTCCCGTGCGTTGCCATAGGCTTCCGTCGAACACCGAGGAAAATCGCGCCCGGTTCGACGCCGCAGGGTCTCTCTCCCGGCGACTCTCCCCGTGGCGAAATGAGACATCGCGCCATTTCGCCGCACCCGCACCAGCGACCACTGCATGGCAGTTTACGCGCTTGGCCGGTCGCTGGCAGCCCGACCGAACGCGAATCCCGACGCCGGTGCACACACACGGCCGCAGCACCGGTCGGTGGTGATGTTAATCTTGCCGGCATGACACGGCTCTCGGTCAACGTGAACAAGGTGGCGGTACTGCGCAATTCGCGCGGTGGACCCGAACCGGACGTGTGCCGGGCGGCGCAGGTGGCGATCACTGCCGGCTGCGGCGGCATTACGGTGCATCCGCGACCTGATGCCCGCCACATCCGCTTCGACGATGTTCTGGCCCTGCACGAGACGATCGCGGGGCGCGTCGAGTTCAACATCGAAGGCAATCCTTTCGCCCCGACGCGCCCCGGCTATCCGGGCCTGTTGGCCATGGTCGAGCAGGTGCGGCCCGATCAGGTCACGCTGGTGCCGGATAGCGATGGGCAATTGACCTCAGATCACGGCTTCGATCCCGAACGCGACTGCGCGACCCTCGCGCCTTGGGTCGCCGCATTCCAACGCGCGGGGGCGCGGGTCAGCATTTTCGTCGACGCTGGCGCGCGCGGATTCGAGCGAATGCGCGCCATCGGGGTGGATCGCGTGGAGTTGTATACCGGGCCCTACGCCCACGACCACGCCGCCGGCGACCCAGCGGGGGCCGCGGCGCCATTCGCGGCCGCCGCGCGCAGCGCTGGCGCCGCAGGCTTGGGGGTCAATGCCGGCCACGACCTGAGCCAGGCCAATTTGCTGGATTTCCTGCGTGCCGTTCCGGCGGTGGCCGAGGTCTCGATCGGCCACGCTTTGTTCAGCGAAGCGCTCTACGACGGTCTCGCCGCAACCGTGCAGCGCTATCTCGCGCTGATTGCCGCGGCCTCGGCGCCGTGCAACGCCGCTTCGACGGCCGCCATGCCCGGCTGACGCCGGCGACGGGCACGGCGCCATCCGGTCAGGCCGTGTGGGCTAACGACCGGCGCCGACAAAACCGATCTTGACCAGGCCGGCGTTGCGAGCGCTGGCCAGCACGTCGGCCACTGGCTCGTAGGCGGCCTCGGGACTGGCGTCGATCTCCAGCGTGGCCTGCTCGGTCCGCGCCGCTTCCAGCGCGAGGCGATTGTCGAGATCGGCCGCATTGACTGGCACACCATTCCAGGACAGTTGGCCGTCGACGGCAACGCGCAGCCGAATCGGCGGCGGAGGTGTGGCCGGATCGGTCGGCCCTACCTGTGGCAGGTCGAGGGAAATCTGCCGAGCCGCCAGGGGCGTCGTGACCATGAAGATGATCAGCAACACCAGCATCACATCGACCAGCGGAGTGACGTTGATGTCGGACAGGGTGCCGCCGGAACGCTCGCTGCTGAAGGCCATGGGTGGATCCTCGCGCAAAGGGTGTAGGCGAGTCGTACCCTATCACTCAATCCCGCGCCTCTGCCAGCGTGGGCGCAGAAACGAAAAACGCCGCTCATGGCGGCGTTTTTCCAGCCGGACGGAACCATCCCGGCGCTATTGCATGGTTTCCACGAAGCCGATCTTTTCCATGCCGGCGTTCTTGGCAGTTGCCAGCACGTCGGCAAGTGCTTCGTAGCGTGCTTCCGGGCTGGTCTCCAGCTCCAGGGTCGGCTGCACGTCGCGAGCAGCCTCCATCGCCAGTTGCGGCGCCAGCGCCGCCGTCGGCAACGGCGAACCGTCCCAGAACAACTGGCCGCCCGCATCGATGCGCAGGCGGATCGGCTTCGGCGGATCCTTCGGCTGGTCGAGGTTCTTGCTCGGCTGCGGCAGGTCGATCTGGATCTGATACGAGGCGGCGGGCATCGTGACCATGAAAATGATCAGCAGCACCAACATCACGTCCACCAGGGGCGTGACGTTGATGTCCGACATGGCACCGCCCGAGCTGTTACTGCTGAAAGCCACGATGGTAGTCCTTGCGCTGAAAACTTACTTGTCGGGGGTGGCGACGAAGCCAACCTTGCGGATACCGACTTCTTTGGCGGTTTTGACCACTTCCTGGATGATCTTGTAGCGAGTGGCACCGTCGGCGCGGATGTCCACCTGCGGCTGCGGGGTCTTCTGCGCTTCCAGCGCCAACTGCGCCTCAAGCAGGCCCTTGTTGATCGGCTGATCGTTCCAGAAGATGGCGCCGCTGTCCTTGATCGCCAGGGTGATCGGTTGCAGCGGCGGTTCCGGGCGATTGGTCAGGGTCGACTGCGGCAGGTCCACATGGATCTTGTGCGTCATCAGCGGCGTCGTGATCATGAAGATGATCAGCAGCACCAACATCACGTCCACCAGGGGCGTGACGTTGATCTCAGCCATCGGGCCACCACCACCACTGTTGCTGCTGAACGCCATGATTACGGATCTCCAGGATTGCGCGCGAGCTGCTTACCGCTTGGCCGCTGATTCGCCGACGCGAGCGCCGGTGGCGAAGAAGTCGTGCAGGTCGTGGGCAAAGGTGTCGAACTGGGCGTTGGTGCCGCGGTTCATGCGCACGAAGGCGTTGTAGGCAAGCACCGCCGGGATCGCGACGAACAGACCGATCGCGGTCATGATCAGCGCCTCGCCGACCGGACCAGCCACGGCTTCGATCGATGACTGACCGGTGGCACCGATGCGGATCAGGGCGTGGTAGATGCCCCACACGGTACCCAGCAGGCCGACGAACGGCGCGGTGGCGCCGACGGTGGCAAGCCAGGTCATGCCGTTTTCCAGGCGCGCGCTTTCGCGCGTCACCGCCTGACGCAGGGCGCGATCGATGAACTCCGAGCGGTTGAGCGCCTCGGCCAGACGCGAGCCTTCGCTGCGGGTGTGGTGCGCCGCGGCTTCGGCACAGTCCAGCGCGATCTTGGAGAACGGCTCACTCTTGGGCTGATCCTGCATGAAGCGGATCGCATCCTGAGCGTTGGCGGTTTCCCAGAAGGTCCGCACCACGCGATCGGCGCGCGAGCGCACGCGCACGCCGGAAATGACATTGACCACTGTGTAGAACCAGGAGCCGATCGACATCAGCACCAGGGTGACGAACACCACCCAGCCAACCGCGTCGAACCCAACCAGCAAGTGATCGAAACCCATCTGCTGGAACGCGGCCGCATCGGAGTCACCGATGCCGGTGGCGACAGGGGCAGGCGTCGCCGCAGGAGCAGCGGCAGCGTCGGCGGGGGGGGCGCTGACGGCGGGCGCCGCAGTGCTCGGGTCCACCGGGGTGGCGACCGACGCCGGATCTGCCGGCTGTGAGTTTGTCGTGTCCTGCAGCATAACGCTTACCTTCTGGTTGAAATGTTGCCTGAGGGTGAGTTAACGGTTAGTCCAGATTGAACACAATCGGGACCAGAACATAACCTTGCACGGCCTTCCCGTTACGTATCTGTGGATTGAACTTCCACCGGCGCACGGCATCCATCGCAGCGCGGTCCAGTTCACGATTGCGGCTGGTTTTTTCCACTTTCACATCCAGCGGATCGCCGGTTTCGCTCACCAGTACCTGCAATAGTACCTCGCCGGTGATTCCGCGACGCAGCGCCTGCGGCGGGTAGCGCGGCGGGAATTGACGGCGATAGCTAGGGTCTTCCGACGCCTGATAGTCGGCCGGAGGAGCGGGCGGCGACGGCGGTGCCGGCGGCGGCGCCTCGATCGCCATCGGGCTGGCGTCCTCGAACACCACCGGCGGTTCCGGCGGCGGCGGGGTGGGCGTGGGGCGGACCTTCTCGATCACCTTCGGCGGCGGCCGCTTGGGCGGCTCCGGCGGCGGCGGCGGCGGCGGCGGGGGTGGCGGCGGCGGCTCGATGAAAGTTACCTGGACGGTCTCTTCCTTGTCGGTGTCGGCGCCCGGTGGCGTCGCCGGCGCCATCAGCAGCATGACGGCCCCGATGTGAAACGCCAGGGCGAACGAAATGCCGGTGATGCGCAGCCAGCTGAGCGTCTCGCGCTCGGTGTCGTGATTGTAGGTGTGGTCCGTCATGCGCAGGGCGGCTTGCTCTTATCCGTCGCAGCCCCTGCCGTGGCCGCGGGAGGCGGCCGGTCAGGGAAGTTGCGGGAACTTCTTAGCTTATACGAATGGGTTGGGGAGGCCAAGTGCTCCCAACCCCCCCAGATTACTTTACCTTGTTCTTGCGTAGCCAATCTTCGGCGCTGGCCTTGGTTTCCGGAAACGTGGCGGCCTTCTTCATCGCCGCCGCCATCCCTGCGCGGTTGTCCAGGCCGAACTCGGCGCGGCCGATCAGAACCCAGGCATCGCCCGGACGCTTGACGCCTTTGGCCAACGCGGCTTGCGCCGCTTCCTTGGAGTTCTTCCACTGACTCTCACCGGAGTACACACGCGCCAGATTGAGGCTGGGCTCGCCGTCGGTCGCAATTTCGGCGGCCTTCTTGTAGGCGGCGAGCGCTTCGGGAATGTGCTCGGAGAAGTAGTGGGCCTGACCGAGCACGGTGTACGCCTCGACCGACGGCTGCAGAATCTTCTTCTCCAAACCTTCGTTGATGACCGCGATCACGTCGGCGTCGTGGCCGTCCATGTTGGCGTACATGGCATACAGGGCACGATAGTCGCGGTCGGCATCGAGCAGGCCACGCTGGCGCATGTCGTTGAGCACCCCGATCGCGGCGTTCATGTCTTCGGCCTGCTGGTACAGACCCGCCAGATTCAGCAGCAGCGTCTTGTCGTCGGGGTGGCGTGCGACCAGACCTTGCATGATCTTGGCGGCTTCGGCCGGCTGCTCGCTCTCGGCATAACCGGCGACCAGCAGGCGCAACCAGCTTTCCTTGGGCTCGGGCGTGGATTCGACCAGTTGCTTGGTCAACGCCAGTGCCTCGGGATAGCGTTCCAACTGATAGAGCGCGTTGGCCTTGACGATCACGTAATCCGAGTTATCGGTCTTGGTCTCGCTCAGCATGCGTTCGAGCGTCGCAAGGCCAAGCTCCATCTGATCCGCGTTCATCTGGGTCTGCGCCAACGCCAGCATGGTCTGGTAGTGCTGGTCGTTGGAGAGTGCGTCCGCGTCGATTGCCGCCTGGTAGTGGGCGATGGCGCCGGCGTCGTCGTCCTTGTTCAGCGCCACGTCGCCGAGCACGCGCTCCACGAAGGCGCGCGGGTAGCCCTTCACCTTGTCGTTGGCGAGGTATTTTTCGCCTTCCTCAAGCGCTTTTTGCTGTTCCTCGTCGGTTCCCTGCGAGAGATCCAGAATTTTCTGGATGGTGCGTTGATCGCGATCGCTCACGCGCGGCTTGGGATCCTCGCGGGTCGCCAGCGGAAACATCGCCTCGACTTTTTCGGCCTTGCGCGTGCTGCTGCGCTCAGCGCGACGGCCGCCAAACCGGCTGTCGTTGCGCTCGCGGCGGGTGGTGGGATCGCTGTCGTCACCGCTCTGGGCGAACACGGGCGTGGCCGCCAGCATCAACACGCTGGCGATCAGCAACACGATGGATTGGATTCGCCTCATGACTTGCCCTCGGGTTTGAGCCGCTACGCGGCGAGCAGGCGGTATCGGTATCGGTATCGGAGCCCGCAAGAGTAACCGCAATTAGTGCGTTTGCTCAAGTGAGTCAGCCGCCGCAGTTCGGCCGCAACCCCTGCGCGCTGGCGGCACGATAGCTCGGCTGCAGGGCTGGCTCCGCCTGCTCCAGCCGCGCGATCCGGTTGCTCGGATCGGGATGGGTGGAAAGCCACTGCGGAGGGCGCTGGCCCTTGGAAGCGCTATCCATGTTGCGCCAAAGCGCAACCGCGGCGGCCGGGTCGAAACCGGCCTTCGCCATCAATTGCTGACCATAGGCATCGGCCTCGCTTTCGTGCTTGCGCGAGAACGGCAGCAGCACGCCCACCTGCGCGCCCAAACCCAGTGCCGACATGACCAGATTGCTGGTTTGCGCCGACGCCTTGGCGCCGACGTAGGCGTTGACCATATTCAAGCCCGTGTCGGCCAATGTGGAGGTGGACGCCCGCTCGTTGGAATGACGAAACACCACGTGACCGATCTCGTGCCCCAACACCGCGGCGAGCTGGTCCTGATTCTTGGCGACCGCAAACATCCCGGTATTCACCCCGACCTTGCCGCCCGGTAGGGCGAAGGCATTGGCGGTGGCGTCGGTGAACACGCGCACCTCCCATGGCGTGGTGCGCCACGGCTCGGGCAATTGCGCGGTCAGTGCGCCCACGACGCAGCGGACATAGGCTTCGCGCCGGGGGTCGGTCGCGAGCTTGCCTTCGGACTTCAGACGATCGAACGAGGTTGCGCCCAACTGATTCATCTGACTATCGGAAAACAGCAGCAGTTGGCTGCGCCCGGTGGGGGCGGTGGCGCAAGCCGCGAGTATGGCGGCGCCGACCAGCAGGGCAGCAAGGCGATGTCGGGTCATGTCCAATCCTCTCGCGGCGCTCGGGCACTTCGTGCAGTTGCTTATACACCGTGCGCCATCAGTTTGCGGTTAATGCGCGGCGCCGATGCGGCGATCAGCCGCGGGTCGGAAAGTGCTCGCGCGCGAAGCGCGCCCTGGCTTCGGCGTCGCTTTGCCATTCGCCGCGCGCCTGCAGCGCCTCGACCCGTTGCAGACGATGCAGCAAGCCATTGCCGTTGGCCATCTGGATGGCGAGGCCGGGGCGGGCGTTGAGTTCGAGGATCAGCGGTCCGCGGACCCGGTCGAGCACGAAATCGACACCGACGTAGCCCATGCCGGACAGCTCGTGGCAACGCGCGGCCATGCTCAGCAGGTGGTCCCAGTGCGGAATCTCCAACCCCACGATGCTGTGCTCGGTATCGGGGTGTTCGCGGATCAGTTCGGTGCCCCATACGCCGCGCCGGGTCTTGCCGCTGGGGATGTCTATGCCCACTCCGATCGCGCCCTGGTGCAGGTTGGCCTTGCCGTCGGAAAGCCGGGTCGGCAGCCGGATCATGGCCATCACCGGATAGCCGAGAAACACGATGATGCGGATGTCCGGCACGCCACGAAAGCTGACCTGATCGAAGATCGGATCGAACTGCACGCAGTATTCGACCAGCAGGTGATCGGGTTGCCCGCCCAGCGAAAACAGTCCGGACAAGCCGTTCGACAGGTGGTGTCCGAATTCGTCGCGCGACATCAGATCGCCGTTGGCGCGCCGATAACGGTCGCCGCGACGACCGGTGATCACCAGGATGCCGTCGCCGCCCGAACCATGCGCCGGCTTCACCACAAACTGCTCGCGCCCCTGCAGACGCCGGTGCAGCTCGGTGATTTCGTGTTCCTCGCGCACCACCGCATACAGGTCCGGCACCGGCAGACCCGCCGCCAGCGCCAGCTTCTTGGTGATCAGTTTGTCGTCCACGCGCGGATAGAACTTGCGTGGGTTGTGCATCAGCACGTAGTCGGCGTTGCGTTGGCCGATGCCCATCAGGCCGATCTTTCGCAGCGTGCGCGCGGTGGCGAATGGATTGAACCAGCGCATGGGTCAGCCCTTGGCAACCGGGTCGGGCGCGATCGGATCGGCTTCGCGGGCGAGCGCGCGGAAGCGGAACAACTCCATCAGCCGGTAGCCCGAATAGCGCCCCAACAGCAGGGTCAACGCGAACAGGATCAGCAGCACCTCGGGAAACACGAACACCAGGTGCTCCAGCGGCGGCCAGCTCATCACCAGATACGCCAGCGCCGCCACCACCAGCGTGCCGAGGCCTTCACGCATGGCGGTGCCGCCGCCGCGTTCTTCCCAGGCCACCGACATGCGCTCGATGGTCATCGCCATGATCACCATCGGAAACAGCGCCACCGACAACCCGACTTCGATGCCGAGCCGGTTGGACAACACGCTGACCAGCGCCATCAGCAGCACCACCAGTATCAGGATCGCGGTCAGGCGCGGCACCAGCAGCAACCGCAGGCGCTCCATGTAGAACCGCACCAGCAGCCCGGCACCGATCACCAATGCGAACAGCACCATGCCGGCGATGATGCCGGTATCGCGAAACGCCAGCGCAATCAGCACCGGCATGAAGGTGCCGAAGGTCTTCACGCCGACCAGATTGCGCAGCAACAGCATGATGAAGGCGCCCACCGGGATCATCAGCAGCACGCGATACACCTGTTGGGTCTGCAGCGGCAGGCTCAGCAGCGAATAGCGCACCAGGTTGGCGTCCTGCACTTCGAGGCGGCGCTCGGCCACCGCCATGGCATCGGCCAGGTTGCGACTGATCGAGAATTCCATCGTGGCGTTGGGGTTGCCGTCCACGCGCAGCAGCGGGCGTTCGCCGCTGCTCCACAAGAACACGTTGGGTGGCCAGCCCTCGGCGCCGCTGATCGGGTCGACCACCGCCCAGCGTTCGCCGTTGTAGACCGCCAACCAGGCTTTCGGAAATCCGGTGGTCAGGTGTTCGGTTCCCAGCGGAAGGCCGTACAACACCCGCACCGGGATGTTGCGCTGGCCCAGCATTCCGGCCAGGAACTGCGCGCGCTCGCCATGGGTCTGCGGCACTTCGCGCAGGATCGCCACGTCCTGCGAGGGCGTGGCCTCGTTGAACCGATGCACCAGTTCGCGGGCATAGGTCACCACATCGGCTGACTGGTCGCGGACGGCGTCCAGCAGCGATTGCGCCGCGGTGGCGCGCGGCTCCTCCAGCACCGGCGCGGACGCCAGATGCGGCTCAAACGCCAGGTCGGGGATCTCGTTGCCGGTGCTGCGCACCACCGTCGCCCGGTAGTACAGCGTCTGCGCACCGCTGGCGCGGCGGATCGCCCACTGCACGTCGCGGCCCTCCGCCGAGGTTTCCTGCAACGTGGAATAGTTGCGGGCCACGAACTTCTCGTCGACCAGGGTGAATCCCGGCGTCACGGTCGGGAGTTGCAGGGTGACGGTGTTCGGCCCGCGCTTGGGGCGATATTCGATCCGCGCCTGCAGGGTCCAGACTTCCACTTCCGCCTCCGGCTGCAGCGGAAACTTCAGTACCTGCCATTTGTATCCTATCGCCGCCGCCGCCAGCGACGCGACGATCACGGCCAGCAGGTAAAGTTGCGTCTTCTTCATTGATGGCGCCCGTCCCCAGCGCAAAACAGGATCGCGTGCCGCGCATGGGCAGCGAAGGATGCCGAGTATACGGCAGCCCGCCGATATCCCGAGTGACGCGAACCGACCGGCAATGCGCGTCATGCGCCGCCGGCGCTACACGTCGAGATTGGCAACCTTGAGCGCGTTGTCTTCGATGAAGGTACGGCGTGGGCGAGTGGCGATCCCCGCAGGGGATGGCCGCTGCCACCAGGCAGCGGTCAAGCCGCGAGCGCCTTGGGCAGGACGCCCAAGGCGGGAGGCCCTTGCCTGAGGCCGGGACGGCCGAAGCTAGGGCCACTGGACCCGCGCGGCGTAATGCCTGATTACACGTCGAGATTGGCAACCTTGAGCGCGTTGTCTTCGATGAAGGTACGGCGTGGGTCCACCACATCCCCCATCAACGTCGCAAAAATCTGGTCCGCCGCCACCGCGTCCTCGATCCGCACGCGCAGCAGGCGCCGGGTCTCGGGGTTCACCGTGGTCTCCCACAACTGCTCCGGGTTCATCTCGCCGAGGCCCTTGAAGCGCTGGATCGCGCGTCCTTTCTTGGCTTCGTCCAGCAGCCACGCCTGCGCGTCGGCGAAGCGCGCGATCTGCGCGGTCTTGCCGCCGCGGCTGACGCTGGCGCCCGGTTGCAACAGGCCGTCGAGTTGGGCCGCCATGTCGCCGATCGCCTTGAGATCGCCACTGTCGAAGGCCGGCGCGGGAATCGCCTGGGTCGAAGCCAGGCCGTTGTGTTGCTTGCTGATCAGCAGCGCGCCGGGATGGCCTTCATGCGCAGGCTGGGCCTCGATGCGATAGCGGGCACGGCCGAGGCCGGACTCGTTGAGCCGCAGCTGCAGCCGTGTCGCCCACGCCGATGCCCGCTCCGGTTCGAGAAAGACGCTGCCGCGCAAGGCCGGCAGGTCGAGCATGGCATGCAGGATCTGGGCATCGAAACGGTGCGCAAGTCGGGCGATCTGCTCCTGTGCCCGCGCATAATCCAGCATCAATGCCTCCAGCGCGGCGCCGGTAATCGGCGGTGCCAGTTCGGCCGGCCGCAGTTCGGCGTGTTCCACCGCGTTGTTCACCAAGTACTGGTTCAAGGCGTCGTCGTCCTTGAGGTACAGCTCGGTCTTGCCCTGTTTGATCTTGTACAGCGGCGGCAGGCCGATGTAGACGTGCCCGCGTTCGATCAGCTCCGGCATCTGCCGGTAGAAGAACGTCAGCAGCAAGGTGCGGATGTGCGAGCCGTCGACGTCGGCGTCGGTCATGATGATGATGCGGTGGTAGCGCAGCTTGTCGGGGTTGTATTCGTCCTTGCCGATGCCGCAGCCGAGCGCGGTGATCAGGGTGCCGACCTCGGCCGACGCCAGCATGCGATCGAAACGCGCGCGCTCGACGTTGAGGATCTTGCCCTTCAGCGGCAGGATCGCCTGGGTCTTGCGGTTGCGTCCCTGCTTGGCCGAGCCGCCGGCGGAGTCGCCCTCGACGATGAACAGCTCGCTCAGCGCGGGGTCTTTCTCCTGGCAGTCGGCCAGTTTGCCGGGCAGGCCGGCAATGTCCAACGCGCCCTTGCGTCGGGTCAGGTCGCGCGCCTTGCGCGCGGCTTCGCGGGCGCGGGCGGCGTCGACGATCTTGCCGGCGATCGCGCGCGCGTCGCTTGGATTTTCCTGCAAGAACGCTTCCAGGCGCTCGCCCAGTACCGCCTCGACCACCGGCTTGACCTCGGACGAAACCAGCTTTTCCTTGGTTTGCGAACTGAAGCTGGGATCGGGCACCTTGACCGACAGCACCGCAATCAGGCCCTCGCGCATGTCGTCACCGGACAGTGCGATCTTGGCCTGCTTGGCGATGCCGTTCTGGTCGATGTAGTTGTTGAGGGTGCGGGTCAGCGCGGCGCGAAAGCCGGCCAGATGGGTGCCGCCGTCCTTCTGCGGAATGTTGTTGGTGAAGCAGAACATGGTTTCCTGGTAGGCGTCGGTCCACTGCAGCGCAACGTCCACGGTGATCCCGTTCTGTTCCCCGGAAATTGATATAACCGATTGATGCAATGGGGTTTTTACCGACGACAAGTGTTCCACGAAGCTGCGGATGCCACCCTCGAACTCGAACACGTCGGCCTTGCCTTCGCCGCGCTGGTCGATCAGTTCGATCCGCACACCGGAGTTGAGGAAGCTCAGTTCGCGCAGGCGCCGCGCCAGAATGTCGTAGTGGAAATCGACGTCGGTAAAGATGGCGCCTGCCGGCTTGAAGCGCACCTGGGTGCCGCGTATGTTGACGCTCTCCATCTCGCGCAGCGGGTACAGCGGTTCGCCCAGCGCGTACTCCTGCTGGTAGTGCCGGGACTCACGCCAGACGTCCAGCCACAGATGCTCGGACAAGGCATTGACCACGGACACGCCAACCCCATGCAGGCCGCCGGACACCTTGTAGCTGTTGTCGTCGAACTTTCCGCCAGCGTGCAGCACGGTCATGATGACCTCGGCCGCCGAGACGCCTTCTTCCTTGTGGATGTCGACCGGAATGCCACGGCCATTGTCGTTCACCGACACCGAGCCGTCGGCGTGCAAGGTGACGATGACGCGATCGCAGTGTCCGGCCAGTGCCTCGTCTATGGCGTTGTCGACCACCTCGAACACCATGTGATGCAGACCGGTACCGTCGTGGACGTCGCCGATGTACATGCCGGGCCGCTTGCGCACGGCATCCAGGCCACGCAGGACGGTAATGCGACTGGAATCGTAGGTGTTTTGGGTCATGGCTTCCGGGGTTCCCGACGACCAGGGTGTCGTCGTGCAAGGCTGCGGCAATCAGGCCACCGCGCGCGACCATGATCGGGGGATCGTGCTTGCGCGGGTGGCGGGGTACGGGGCCTGGACGTCTCGGGCGTTGACGCGGGTCGCGTCGGGGGCTCGCACCAAGGAGCGTCGGCCAAGCGATTATAGCAGCGCGCGAACATCGCCTTGTTCCACGTGGAACCGGGCCACAGGCAGATTGGCCGAATCCCACCCGGCTGGGGCTTCGGTCCCGGTGAGCAACACCTGCGCCGAGGATTGCGACAGTTGCAGCAACACCCGTTGTTGGTGGGTTCGATCCAGCTCCGAACTCAGATCATCCAGGCACACCAGCGGCCACTCGTCCCGGATGGCGGCAAACTCGCGCGCCTGCGCCAGCACGCAGGCCAAGGCGGTCAACTTGGTTTGCCCGCGTGATAACGCTTCGCGCCCTGGCAGTGAGGCGAACGCGACTCGCCAATCGGCGCGATGCGGCCCAACACTGGTGTAGCCGAGCACGCGATCGCGGCTGCGACTGGCGACCAGCGCCTCGCCAAGCGCCATGCCCTCGTGCCGCCAGCCCTGCACGAACGCCGCCTGCGCCGTCCCCAACTCCGGTAAAAATTCCTCGGCAGCCTGTGCCAGACGTGCGGACCAGCGCGCCAGATAGGCGGCACGCTGGGCAGTGATCGCCTCACCACTGGTGTGCAACTCGTGCTCCCACGGCGCCAGTAAATCGTCGTTGTCGGACTGTTTGAGCAATGCATTGCGCTGACGCAAGGCCCGTGCATAGCGCCGCCATTGCTCCAAAAATGTCGGTTCCACGTGGAACAGCGCCCAATCCAGGAAGCGGCGGCGATGCTCGGAACCGCCAGAAATCAACTCATGGCTGCCCGGCTCAAAGGTGACCACGGCAATGCGCGCGGCGAGATCGGACAAGGTTTGGAGTGGCTCACCATCGGCACGCGCCGACCAGGCGCGGCCGCTGTGCTCCAGGCCAGCGCGGTGTTCGCGCAACTCGCGGTCCTGCCAGTGCGCGACCACCCGCAAAGCGTCGTAGCCTTGCTGGATCAAGCCATCGCGCACGCGGCCGCGGAACGAACGGCCATAGGCCAGCAAGTGCACGGCTTCGATGATGCTGGTCTTGCCGGCCCCATTGGCACCGGTGATCAGGTTGAGCCCCGGACGCAATTGCAGCGACGCCTCGCTGACGCAGCGCAGGTGCGCTATCGACAACTGGATCAATCGCATGGGGGCGGTTTCCGCCGGGCCGCCCGGGATCGGCTTACCGGCACCCCAAACCAGACGGGCAGGGGTTGCCGGGGGTCACGGGACACGCCCATCAAAGGCGCAGCGGCATCACCACGTGGCGCGCCTTGTCATTGCTCAATTCGCGCAGCAGTGCGCTTGAATTGGCATCCCGCAGGGTCAGCATCACGCGCTCCTCTCGCAGTGCGGTCAATGCTTCCATCAGGTAGGTGACGTTGAAGCCGATCGACAGGCCATCGACCTGGGTCTCTGCCTCGATATCCTCCTGGGCCTCCTCCTGCTCGGGATTGTGGGCAACGATGCGCACCTGCCCGGGGCTGAATTCCAGCTTCACCCCACGGTACTTCTCGTTCGACAAGATCGCCGCGCGCTGCAACGCCGCCCGCAGCACGTCACGTTCCACCACCACTTCCTTGTCGGCGCCGATCGGGATCACCGCGTCGTAATCCGGGAAGCGCCCGTCGATCAGTTTGCTGGTGAAGGTGACGTCTTCGCGCCGCAGGCGCAGGTGGTTGCGCCCGACCTCCAGCTCGACCGTGCGTTCGCCGCCCTCGAGCAGACGCTGCAATTCCATCACGCCCTTGCGCGGTACGATGATTTGTTTGCGCGACTTTGCACCGGCAGGCACGTCGGCTTCGCACAGCGCCAGCCGATGACCATCGGTGGCAACGCAGCGCAGGCTGTCCTCGCGCAAATCCAGCAACAGGCCGTTGAGGTAGTAGCGCACGTCCTGCTGCGCCATCGCAAACGCGGTGCGCTCGATCAATTCCTTCAACGCCGCTTCCGGCACGCTGACGCGCTCGACCAACTCCAGGTCATCGATGCTGGGAAATTCACCAGCGGGCAGCGTCGCCAGGGTGAATCGGCTGCGCCCGGCCTGCACGGTAGCTTTGTCGCCCGCGTGGGTAATGGTCACCCGGCTGCCGTCAGGCAGCGCACGCACGATCTCGAACAGCTTGCGCGCCGGCAACGTCCCTTCGCCGCTTTCTGCATCTTCCACGGCGCAGCGCGCGATCATCTCGACTTCGAGATCGGTGCCGGTCATCGACAACTGCCCGGCATCCACGGTGATCAGCAAATTGGCCAGCACCGGCAGTGTTTGCCGGCGCTCGACGACATTGACGACCTGTTGCAGCGGCTTGAGCAGCACTTCACGTTGCAGGCTGAATCGCATCCCGAACCCCCAATTACAGATGTGTACTAAATTCAAAAGCGGTGGTGGTGGTGTTGCCAAAAACTCGGGACAACTACCGTATCCACATGTTTTTATTGCATTTATCGCCGGTCAAAAGCGTGTGCATGAGCGCCTGGGCTGGCTCGGACAAGTTGTGGATAAGTTGCAGCGCTGCGGCTGACCCCCATCTTATCCACAGTTTGTCCTACTCGGTAAGCTTGCGGATCAGTTTTTCCCAATCTTCCCGTAACTTGCCGTCGCTTTCGAGCAGCTCGCGGACCACCTTGCAGCCGTGCATCACGGTGGTGTGGTCGCGCCCGCCGAAGCCGTCGCCGATCTCGGGCAAGCTGTGTTCGGTCAGCTCCTTCGCAAGCGCCATCGCAATCTGCCGCGGCCGCGCCAGCGAGCGGGTGCGGCGCTTGGACAACAAGTCCGCCACCCGCAACTGAAAATAGTCTGCCACGGTCTTCTGGATGTTGGAGAGCGAAATCGCCTGCTGCTGGGCCCGCAACAAGTCGCGCAGGGTTTCCTGCGCGAACTCGCTGGTGATCGCGCGGCCGGTGAAATTGGCGCGCGCCGCCAGTGTGTTGAGCGCGCCTTCCAGATCGCGCACGTTCGAGCGCATTCGACGCGCCATCAACAACGCCACTTCCTCCGGCAACGCAATTGCGCGGGCGTTGGCCTTTGCCATCACGATCGCGGCGCGGGTCTCGAAATCCGGCGGATCGATCGCCACGCTCAGGCCCCAGGCCAGGCGCGACTTCAGCCGTGGTTCGAGGTTTTCCACTTCGCGCGGATAGCGGTCGCAGGTGAGGATGATCTGCTGCTTGCCGTCGAACAGCGCGTTGAAGGTGTGGAAGAACTCCTCCTGCGTGCGGTCCTTGCCGGCAAAGAACTGGATGTCGTCCAGCAGCAACGCGCCGATGGTGTGGAATTGGCGCTTGAACTGGTCCATCGCCTTTTCGCTGAGCGCCTTCATCATGGCACTGAAGAACTGCTCCGAACGCAGGTACAGCACCCGTATCGACGGGTCGTTCTGGCGCATCAAGTTGCCGGCGGCGAACATCAGATGGGTTTTGCCCAGCCCGGTGCCTCCATACAACAGCAGCGGGTTGTGCGCGCGATCGCCGGGGTGCGTCGCCGCCTGCAGCGCCGCGGCGCGGCCGAGTTGATTGGAGCGGCCTTCGACGAAGTTGTCGAAGGTGTAGTGGGGGTCGAGATTGCTGAACGCCGAAGCCGCAGCGACCGCCGCGCTTCGCTCGGCCGGCGCTGCGGCTGCCACGGCGGGCGACGGCGCGCGTCGCAGCGCGCCCACTTCGATCTGCACCGAAGTGGGTGTGCCGGAGAAATACGCAATCAGTTCGCGGATGCGGGCCAGATAGCGTTCGCGCACCGTCTCCACCACGAAGGCGTTGGGTGCGTACAACAGCAACCGGTCCGTCCCGATCTCCGCCTGCAAGGGCTTGAGCCAGGTATGGACTTCCTCGGCCGACAGCTCGGCTTCCAGGCGTTCCAGGCAACGCGGCCAGGCAGTGATCATGGTGGGGTAGACAACACAGAGAGGCTGCGGCGTCGGACGCGAAGTCCGCACGCACGTCAGCAAAGCAGGGGGACTTGCGAGTCTACCTGCGCCGACGCGCCCATGCCAGAATCCAATTGCCGCGAGCACTTCGGTAGCCGCTAGTACGGTGGCCGGCACGCATTCAAACACCACGGCGATAGCGCGCCATCGCATTGCGGTGCCGCGATGTCGGATCCGTGTCTGTGCTGCACATGGATGCGCTGCATTCGCATGGCCGCTCCCCGCTCCCCGCTCCCCGCCGAGTCCCGAGTCCCGAGTCCCGAGTCCCGCCGCAGCCCCGACTTGACCACCCCCACCCGCAACCGCTATGCTGGCCGGCCTTGTTCGTTGGTTTTGGAAACGCCGCCATGGCAACCAAACGCACCTATCAGCCCAGCAATCTCAAGCGCAAGCGCGATCACGGCTTCCGTTCCCGCATGAAGACCGCCGACGGTCGCAAGGTGCTGGCTCGCCGCCGCGCCAAGGGCCGTCATCGCCTCGCGGTTTGACCCGTTGCCGGCCAGCTTCCGGGCTGGCCGCCCGCGCGTGATCTCCCGTTTGCTGCTCGAAACGACGGCGCCCAGAGTGTCCAGCGGGCAGCATTCGCGTTGCCGTGCACCACGCCGAATGGTGCACGCGCCATGACCACGCCATCCTCGTCATTCCCGCCGTCGGCACGATTGCATACGCCGGGCGAATTCCAGCGCATGTTGCGCGACGGCAAGCGTTCCCACGGCCGCTATTTTCGCCTGCACGTGATGGCGCCTGCGCCATCAGCGGATGCCAGTGAGAGTCGTCTGGGCATCACCGTTTCCAAGCGCGTTTCCAAGCGCGCAGTCGAACGCAACCGGATCAAACGCATCGTGCGCGAGAGCTTTCGCCACTGCCGTGAGCGGTTGCCGCCCGGCGACTACCTGCTGGTGGCCAAGCCCGAGTGCGCCGGCATCGATGCCCTGTCGTCCGATCTCGACACCCTGTGGCGACGTGCCGTTTCATTGAATCAAGCCGCTGCGACCGGCACAATGCCGGGTTGCGTGCCGAGTGTTTCGGCTCCCTCTGACTGATGTCCTGCCCGCGCCCGCGGGTGTCCACGACGCCGAGCCGATGAATCAGACCCGTTCCTTTCTCTTGATTGCCTGGTTGCTGCTGGCCTACCTGCTGTGGGATGCCTGGTCCACTCCGCAGGCACCGGAAGCCGCGCTCGCTCCCGCCGCATCCGCGGTGGCGGACGTGCCCGCCATTCCCGTTACCGGCGACCTTCCGGTCCCGGCGCCAGCGTTGGAAGCCGACTCGCCGCTCGCGGCGCAGCCTACCGCCGCGCCCGCGCTGGTGGTGTTGCAGAACGACGTGCTGCGCCTGCAGATCGACACCCGCGGCGGCACGCTGGTCTCGGCGCAATTGCTGAACTACGGACAGACCGCAAAGGCCGACAGCGCGCGCGTGCAACTGTTCGCCACCGACCCCGAGCACTATTTCGTGGCGCAAAGCGGCCTGGTCAGCGCCGAACGTGCAGCACCCAGTCACGATGCCGTGTTCGTCAACGAATCCGGCGCCGACGAGCTCGATCTCGCCGATGGCACCGACAAGATCGAAGCCACGCTGAGCTGGAACGATGGCGCCGGCGTCAGCGTGCGCAAGGTGTTCACGCTCGCGCGCGGCAGCTATCTGGTGCAGGTGCGCGACGAAGTGCACAACGCCAGCGACAGCGTCTGGCGCGGCCACGTCTATCGCCAGTTGCAGCGGGTGCCGCCGGTGATCGTCAACAGCGGCTTCAACAATCCCGAGGGCTACAGCTTCGCCGGTGCCGCCTGGTACAGCCCGGACGAGAAGTTCGAGAAGCGCAAGTTCGACGAGTTCGCCGAAGAGCCACTCAATCGCGCCGTCAGCGGCGGTTGGATCGCGATGCTGCAGCACCATTTCATGGCGGTTTGGATTCCGACCCCGGCCGACAGCGCGCAGTACAGCACGGCAGTCACCACCGCAGGCACGCCGCGCTACCTCATTCGCGAAATGGGGCCGGCGCTGGAAGCCACGCCGGGTGCCACCGCCAGCAGCGAAGCGCGTCTGTGGGTCGGTCCCAAGCTGCAGAAGCAACTGCCCGACGTCGCTCCCGGCCTGGAACTGACCATCGACTACGGCGTGTTCACCGTGATCTCGATGCCGCTGTTCAAGCTGATGTCGTTCCTGCACTCGCTGTTCGGCAACTGGGGTTGGGCCATCATCGCGCTGGTGGTACTGATCAAGGCGGTGTTCTTCAAGCTCTCGGAAAAGCAGTTCCTGTCGATGGCCAAGATGCGCAAGCTGCAACCGCGCATCGAGGCGCTCAAGGAACGCTACGGCGAGGACAAGCAGAAATTCCAGCAGGCGATGCTGGAGCTGTACAAGAAAGAGAAGGCCAACCCCGCCAGCGGTTGCCTGCCGGTGCTGATCCAGATTCCGGTGTTCATCGCCTTGTACTGGGTGTTGCTGGAAAGCGTCGAACTGCGCCATGCGCCCTGGGTCGGCTGGATCCACAGCCTGACCGATCGCGATCCGTACTTCGTGCTGCCGGTGTTGAACATGGCAAGCATGTTCCTGACCCAGCGGCTGAGTCCGGCGCCGGGCATGGACCCGATCCAGCAGCGCTTCATGCAGCTCATGCCGCTGGTGTTCGGTGTGATGTTTGCCTTCTTCCCGGCGGGTTTGGTGTTGTACTGGACCACCAACGGCTCGCTCGGCCTGCTGCAGCAGTGGTTCATCATGCGCCGCCATGGCGGCACGGCGGCGGTCGCCAAGAGCTGATCGCGGCCCGGCTCGGTACTGCGCCCCAACGGGGCGCGGGCCGGGCATGCGAAGATGCGCGCCAGCATGAGCTCGCGCAGTACCACCATCGCCGCGATCGCCACCGCCGCCGGTCCCGGTGGAGTCGGCATCGTGCGTCTTTCCGGCCCCGCCGCGCTGACCATTGCGCAAGCGCTCAGTGCGCGCGCGCCCAAGGTGGGGCGCGTGGTGTACACCGCCTTTTGCGACGGCAGCGGCGAGTTGATCGACGACGGCCTGCTGTTGGCATTTGCGGCGCCGCATTCGTATACCGGCGAGGACGTGGTGGAGTTGCAGGCGCACGGCAGCCCGGTGCTGCTGGCGGCGTTGCTTGCGCGTTGTTGCGAACTGGGCGCGCGTCTGGCGCGGCCGGGCGAATTCACCGAGCGCGCGTTCGTCAATGGCAAGCTCGATCTGGCGCAGGCCGAAGCGGTGGCCGATCTGATTGCCGCTTCTTCGCAGGCCGCGGCACGCGCCGCGCGGCGCTCGCTCGATGGCGTGTTCTCGCAGCGCTGCGAGGCGCTGGCCGAGGCGCTGCTCGGGTTGCGGATGCACGTCGAGGCGGCAATCGATTTTCCCGAGGAGGAGATCGACTTTCTTTCCGACGCCGCGCTGCTTGGGCGCCTGCACGCGACCGAGCGGCTGATGGCGGAATTGCTGGCAGACGCCCGCCGCGGCCAGCGTTTGCGCGACGGGCTGCACGTGGTGATCGTGGGCCCTCCCAATGCAGGCAAGAGTTCGTTGCTCAACACGCTGGTCGGCAGTGAGCGCGCCATCGTCACTGAGTTGCCGGGCACCACGCGCGACCTGCTGCGCGAAGTGGTCCGTCTCGACGGTATCGAACTGACCCTGGTCGACACCGCCGGCCTGCGCGAAGGCGCAGAGACAGTGGAGCGCGAGGGAATCCGCCGCGCCATGGCCGAACTTGCACGCGCCGATCTGGCGCTGGCAGTGCTCGACGCCAGTGCCCCTGGTTTCGACGGCCACGCCTTGCGCCGTGCCTTGCAGGACGTGCCGCAGGTGCTGTGGCTGCACAACAAGTGCGACCTGGCGGTGCCTCCGGCGTCTGCAGCGGAGGCGCGTGGTCAACCTCTCGCGATCTCCGCGCGCACCGGCGAAGGCCTGGATGCGCTGCGCAATGCGCTGCGCGAAGCGGCTGGTCGAGGTGAGGGTGGCGACGGCGCCTTCAGCGCGCGCGCACGTCACGTCGAAGCGCTGCAGCGCTGCGCGCAACACCTGCAATGGGCGCGTCAGCGCCTATGCGACGAGCAAGCAGGCGAGCTGGCGGCCGAGGAACTGCGGTTCGCGCACACCGCACTGGGCGAGATTACCGGTCGCGTCAGTGCCGACGACCTGCTCGGCCGCATCTTCTCCAGCTTCTGCATCGGCAAATGAGTCGGGGGACCGCCGCCATCGAGCGGGCGCGCGCCGTCGCCCGCAAGCGGCCTCCCACAAAAGCGGAATGCGAGCCATCGTTGTTGCGGGTGCGTTGCGGATCCTCAAGCCGAAATCGCCAGCCGTTCGCGGTGATACATGCGCGCCGCAAATCCCCACAGCAACAGCCCCAGCGACAGCCCGACGCCGAAGTAGACCGTCCATTGCAGCAGGCCGATCGATTCGCCGCGCAGCACACTGACGATCATCTGGTTCTGTGCCAGGAACGGCACCGCGAACATCCACAATTGATTCTTCACCGGTGACACCATCAGCAGCATGGTGGGGATGATCGGTACCAGCATCAGCACGCTCATGTAGCTCTGCGCTTCCTTGACGCTCTTGACGCTGGCGGCGATCACGGTGAGCAGGCAGGTGCCGAGCAGCAGCATCGGCACCAGGATTGCCAACACGCGCGCGATCGCGCCGAACGAGACATCGGTCTTGCTGCCCAGACCCGGCGCCAACGCGAAGCCGAGTTTGACGCTGAGCAAGGTCAGCAACAGGCTGGCGAATCCAATCAGACAGGCGGCCGCGATCTTGCCGCTCATGATCGCCTCGCGCGCCGCCGGGGTGGCGAGCAACGGTTCCAACGACTGCCGTTCGCGCTCGCCGGCAGTGGAATCGATCACCAGATAAGCGCCGCCCAGGAATGCCGACAGGATCATGAAGTAGGGCAGCATCGCTGCGAGGATGCGGCCCTGCTTGGCTTCCGGCGTGGACAGATCGCGATGCGCGATGCGCACCGGCGTGCCCACGGTGGGACTGATCCCGCGCGCCAGCAGACGCAGACTGCCGACGCTGCGGCTGTAGGTTTCCAACGCGCTCTCGAGTCGTCGCACCGGGATCTCCTGATCCTGGCGCGTGGCATCGTGCACGATCTCGACCTTCGCCGGCACACCCTTGCGCCAGTCCTCGGGAAACTCCGCGCCGATCGCCAGCACCACGTCTTCATCCTGATTGCGGATCGCCGCTTCCAGGTCGCTCGGCGCCGGTTTCACCACGATGTTCTGGCCTTGCAGAAAGGCGATCAGATTGGGCGCGAACTCGGCGCCCTCGACCGGCAACTCCAACGGTTTCTCCAACTGGCTGGCGGCCTTTTTCTGCACCACCGTGCCGATGCCGATCAACAGCACCGGCATGATCAACGGCGTCAGCAGCAGCGCCATGAACAGGGTGCGGCGGTCGCGCGAAAAATCCTTGAGCTCTTTCAACATCACCGTCAGTAGCGTGTTCATGCCAGCAGGCCCTCCGCGGAACCAATGGCCTTGACGAAGGCGTCTTCGAGATTGTCGGCACCGGTCTGTGCCTTGAGTTCATCCGCGGTGCCTTGCGCCACCACGTGGCCGTGCGCAATCACCACGATGCGATCGCACAGTGCTGCTACCTCCTGCATGATGTGGCTGGAGAAGATCACGCAGTGGCCGTCGCGCTTGAGTTCGAGCAGGAAGTTGCGCAGGCCGCGCGTGGTCATCACGTCCAGGCCGTTGGTGGGTTCGTCCAGTATCACGTTGCGCGGCGAATGCACCAGCGCGCGCGCGATCGCGGTCTTGGTGCGCTGACCCTGGGAAAAACCCTCGGTGGGCCGATCGATGAACTCGGCCATCTCCAGCGCCGCAACCAGACGCTCCGTGCGCGCCGCGATGTCGTCGTCGCGCATGCCGTGCAGGTGCCCGAAGTAGGCGATGTTCTCGCGTGCGGTGAGGCGCTTGTACACGCCGCGCGCATCCGGCAACACGCCCAGCGAGCGCCGCACGGCATCGGCATTGCGCACCGCGTCCAGGTCATCCACCGAGACCGTGCCTCGATCGGGACGCATCAACGTGTAGAGCATGCGCAGGCAGGTGGTCTTGCCGGCGCCGTTGGGGCCGAGCAGCCCGGTGATCTGGCCGTCGGGCGCGGTGAAGCTCACGCCGTCGACCGCCTTCACCAGACCGGTACGGGTCTTGAATGCCTTGTGCAGGTTTTCAACGCGAATCATGGGCGATCCTCTGGAAGACGTATCGATGCGCAAGCGA
>JANRIF010000181.1:0-7409 GCA_033765245.1 Lysobacteraceae bacterium | reverse complement strand
CGCCACCACCGCACGCCCTTCTTCGACACCGATCTTCTTCGCCGACGAAAACAACTGGGCGGTGGCGCCGGGCGGCAGCGCCTCGCGCACCTTGCGCAGCGTCTGCATCTGCTCGCTGCGCGAGATCTTGTCGGCCTTGGTCAGCAGACAGTGCGCCGGCAAGCCGCGCTGGGCGGCATAGGCCAGCATCTGCTGGTCGTACTCGCGCAACGGGTGGCGTACGTCCATCACCACCACCAGCCCGCACAAGGCCTGCCGGCTCAGGAACCAGGCGTTGACGAAGGCAAGCCAGTGCTCGCGCAACTCGTGCGGCACCTTGGCGTAGCCGTAGCCCGGCAGGTCCACCAGATAGGTGTCCGGCGCGCACTGGAAGTACACCAGTTGCTGGGTGCGGCCCGGGGTCTTGGATGTGCGCGCGAGCCCGTTGCGGCCGGTGAGGGCGTTGAGCGCGCTCGACTTGCCGGCATTGGAACGCCCGGCGAACGCCACCTCGCGACCGCCGTCTGTGGGCAGTTGGCGGGTCAGATGGGCTGCCAGCAGGTAGCTGGCGTTGGCGAGGGGATTGACCATTGGCGAAACGATGCCCTGAGGAACGCGGCGCCATCATCGCCGGTAACCGCGATGCAAGCCAGCTTCGTTGACCGTTGCCGGCCGCGACTGGGATAATCCCGAAGTTTTCGCGGCGGCGACAAGGCCGCACGTCCCTGAAGAACCCCGTGTATCGGAGCCTGCCCATGACACCCTCGCGCACCCTGGCCCTGGTTGGCCCGCTGATCTTCAGCGCCCTCCTGGCCGCGCCGGCGTTCGCCCAGAGCGAAGCCGCCACCGTCACCCCGATCGCCGAAGCGCCGGCGGCGCCAACGTCGGAACTGACCGCTTCGCAGGCCGCCGCCACCGCGGGCGATGCCGCCGCGGGCCAGACCAAGGCGGCCGTCTGCGGCGCCTGCCACGGCATGGACGGCAACTCGGCCGATCCGCAGTATCCCAAGCTGGCCGGGCAGCACGAACGCTACATCGCGCGCCACCTGGGCCTGTTCAAGAGCGGCGAACGCGCCAATCCGCTCATGCTCGGTCTCACCGCCACCTTGAACCCGCAGGACATGCGCGACCTCGGCGCCTGGTTCGCCAGCCAGACCGCGCTGCGCGGGGTGGCCGACGAGACCCCGATCACCAGCGGCCCCAATGCCGGCAAGAAGTTCTACCAGGTCGGCGAAACCCTGTTCCGGGGCGGCGATACGCAACGCGCGATCCCCGCCTGCGCGGCCTGCCACGGCCCCACCGGCACCGGCAACCCGGGCCCCGCCTATCCAGCGCTGGCCGGGCAGCACGCGCGCTACACCGCCGACCTGCTGCGACGCTATCGCGACGGCACCAGCTACGGCAGCGGCGAGAACGCGAACGAGGTCATGAAGGGCGTTGCATCCAAACTCACCGACGAAGAGATCGACTCGCTGGCAAGCTACGTCCAAGGGCTGCACCCGGCCGGCGCCGCCGGCGCACCCTGAGTTCCGCGCTCGCGCCAGCCTGCGTTCAGTTCGCGGCGGCCAGGATACTGGTTCGTCGCGTCCACCTCACCCGATTCCGGAGATTGCCATGATTCGCCAATTCGCCCTGATCGCCCTCGCGGCGCTGCTGCCCACCACCGTTCTCGCGCAGGCCGACGCCACCACCGAACTGCGCGATGGCCACCACTACACCAGCATCGCGCCGCCCGATCGCATGGCGCCGATGCCCGGCAAGATCGAAGTAGTGGAAGTGTTTGGCTACGGCTGCATCCACTGCGCAAATTTCCAACCGCTGGTGAACGAGTGGAAGAAATCGCTCGGCAGCGACGTCAACTTCATCTACATGCCGATGTCCAACGGCGGCGCCTGGGAAGCCTTCGGCCGCGCCTATTACACCGCCGAGGCCATGGGCCTGCTTGAGAAGACCCACGACGCCATGTTCAAGGCGATCCACATCGACAAGCGCCAGTTCAAGAGCGTGGCCGACATCGCTGCGTTCTATGCCGATTTCGGCGCCGACGCCAAGACCTTCGAGTCGACCATGAACAGCTTCGCGGTCAATGCCAAGATCACGCGCGCCAAGCAGTTCGCTCCGCGCTGGCAGGTGCAGGCCACCCCAACCCTGGTGATCAACGGCAAGTACCGCCTGCTGGCGACGCCCGAAACCGGCCTGCCCGGCCTGATCACTACCGCCAACATCCTGATCGAGCGCGAGCGTCAGGCAATGAAGGCGAGCGCCGCCAACTAATCGCCTGCCGCGCGCCGACGAGTCAGCCACAAGGGCCGCAATCGCGGCCCTTGTGCGTTATGCGCAGAAATCTCTTACCGTGGCAGTGAACCCGACACGGCGTCACCGGTCACAACACGCATGTCCGAACGCACACTGACCTTGCTCAGTTGCAACATCCAGGCCGGCGCCCGCACCGGCAGCTACGGCGAATACATCACCCGCGGCTGGAGCAACGTGCTGCCCGCCGGCAAGCGCAGCAACCTGGACCAGATCGCCGAACTGGTAAAACCCTATGACGTGATCGGCCTGCAGGAGTCCGACCCCGGCAGTCTGCGCTCGGGCTTCATGAACCAGACCCACTATCTGGCCGAACGCAGCGAGCTGCCGTTCTGGAGCCATCAGCCGAACCGCCGCGTCGGCGGCATCGCCTCGAGCGCCAACGGCCTGCTCAGCCGCCTGCCGTTGCACGAGGTGCTCGATTACCCGCTGCCGGGACGGCTGCCGGGTCGTGGCGCGCTGCTCGCGCGCCTGGGCCGCGGTCGCGACGGGCTGGCGGTAATGATCGCCCACCTGTCGCTGGGCATGCGCTCGCGCCGCGCGCAATTGGGCTACATCGCGGAACTGCTGGGCGACTCGCCCAACGCGATCCTGATGGGCGATTTCAACTGCCCGCCGGACGCCCCGGAGATGGAAATCCTCTATCGCCGCACGCGGCTGGCCCCACCGCCGTGGGCGGTGCCGACGTTCCCGAGCTGGAAACCGCGCCGCGCGCTCGACCACATCCTCACCAGCCTGCCGGTAAACGAGCGCGCCCCGCATGCGCTTCCTGCCGCCTGCTCCGACCACCTGGCGGTGACGCTGAGCGTGCGGGTGCCGTCGCATATGCTGCAAGGCGATCACAGCGGCTGACGCACGTCCGTCGCGGGAAACCGTCTGCAGTTGCCCCGGCGCGATGCGTCGCACAAACCAAAAAAACGGCCGGCACACCGAAATGTGCCGGCCGTCGATCGACGCTTTTGCGGAATCAGAAGCGGTAGTCGAGGCTCAGATACCAGAAGCGGCCCGGCAGATCGTACGTACCGGCATCGTAGCCGTTGAGCGAGCAGGTCAGGCAGCTCGGCGGATCGCGCTCGAACGCATTGTTGACGCCGGCACTGAGGCGCAGGTCCTCAACCGTCAAAGCGTTGTTCCAACCCAACTGGAAGTCGTGGTACGTGGTCGCACCCAGACTGCGCTTGGCATCGGCAGTCGGACAACCCGGCAGTCCCTCCAAGTCGCCATTGCACAGTTCATCCACCTGCGCGATGTAGCGGATGTTCCAGGCGGCGTCGAAATCGCCCTTCTTCCAGCCCAACTGCACGTTGGTCTGCCAATCGGGGATCGCACTGTCGTCGACCTCGATGCCCACCTTGCGACGCGATACGTTGCCGTCGATGTCCACCGCCTTGTACTTGTTGACGTAGGTACTTTGCGCAGACGCCGTCAACTGACCGAAGCTCCACTCCGGGCTGACCCAGTTGGTCTTGAAGTCGAAGCCATCGGTGGTGATGCTGCCCAGATTGTCGAGGAAGTTGGTCGGTGGGCGCAGATCGCCGCTGGAAATGCGCGTGAAGCCCGAGCACACCTGACCACTGGCGGTACCCGCCAGACACGCATCGAGCAACTGCTGGATGTCGCGCGCCTGGATGGCGCCGGTGATCTTGTGGTGATAGTAGGTCACCTCGAAATCAAGTCGCTCCGACCAGCTCAAGCCTTCGGCCCAACTCGGGCTGTAGACCAGACCACCCGTGTAGGACTTGGAATCTTCGGGCGAGAGATCGGCGTTGCCGCCGGTGAAGGTGGTGATCTGGGTATTGGCCTGGCGGAAGCCGCTCGGTACGCCCTGTGCACGGCAGGCTGTTTCCAGCGGCGTGCTGTTGGGGCCGTTGGAGTCGTCCACCACCAGGCCGCCGTTGGTTGGACCGCAGGGGTCGGTCAAGGTGGCGCCGAACTGGGTCAGGCCGAACAGTTCGCCCAGGTTCGGAGCGCGGAAGCCTTCCGAATAGTTGCCGCGCAACACCAGATCGGAAACCGGCTGCCAGCGCAGGCCGATCTTGCCGGTGGTCGCGCCGCCCGTGCTGTCGTAATCCGAGTAGCGCAGGGCACCGCTGACTTCGAGCGAGGCCAGCACCGGCACGTTGATTTCGCCGTAGATCTCGTCGACGGTATCGCTGGCCGAAATCGGCGCGGCGAAGCTGTCCTGCGACTCGCCGGTCTGGCGCAACGCGTCCGGCGTGAAGCTGCCGGTGTTCTTGCGATGCTCGAACCCGGCCGCGATACCGACCTCGCGATCGCCGATGTCGAACAGACCGCCGGTAATGTTGGCCGAGATCAGGTCCAGCTTCTGCTTGCTCGAATCGCGCTGGGTGGTGCGGATGTAATCGATCATCTGCTGGGTGAACGGGCGAGCCTGGCCGCCGAACAGATCGAGCGGGGTACAACCGGCCACTGCCGCGCAAAGCGCCGGATCACCCAGCGCGAGCTTGAGCTTGGCAACGTTGTAGCCGTTGGTAAAGACCTGCTGCGCCTTGTTCTCGGAATGCACGTAGTTCACATCCCAACTGAAGCTGCGCTCGCCCAGATTGAAGCTGCCGTCGAAACCGCCGTTGGCGTACCAGGTATCCACATCCTGCTTGAACTCGCGCGGCCCGACTTCCAGCGGACGCCGGCCGATGAACAGGAAATTGGAATCGGCGTTGAGGTCGATGCCGAACGGGTTGAACGGATTCAGGCGCGAGATCGAGATCGTATCGGCGATACCGCCGGTACCGGCACCGGGGCCGACGAAGATCGGCTCGGGCGCCGCCTGGTTCACCGACTGGCGATTGTTGTACAGCGCCTTGACGTGCAGATTGACGTTGTCATTGACGTTGTAGGTGATGTTGGTGAACAGGCTCTTGCGCTGCGACGGCGTCAACAGCAGGTTGAACGGCGCGAAGTTGAAGCGGTCCTGACCGGTGAAGTTGTGGTAGGTGCCGGCGCTGGGATTCGCCGGATTCCATACCGGATTAGTGGTGCCGTTGTTCAGCGTCACGTTGTAGAACTGCGCGGCATTGGTGGCATCGCCGCAGAAACCCACCGTGCCCGCCGGACGCGACGGGTCGCAGAAGCGGAACCGGCCCTGCGGCGTGCCCGAGCTACCGAAATCGAGACCACCGAAGGGAATCGGGAAACGCGACTGCTCGTAGTCGGCGGAGCTGATGCGATCTTGTTCGTAGAAACTGCCGCTGAATACCGCCGAGAAACGCTCGCCGCCACCGCCGACGGTAAAGTTGCCGTCCTTGGTCTCGCCACCCTTGGCGTACTCGCCGTAATAGGTGTGCAGCGCAGCGCCGTCGAAGGTCTTGCGGGTGATCACGTTGATCACGCCCGCGATGGCATCCGAACCGTAAATCGACGAGGCGCCGTCCTCCAGCACTTCGATACGATCGATGATCGCCAGCGGAATGGTGTTGAGATCGGCGCTGCCGCTGACGCCGGAAGCCGAGGACTCGTTGACCCAACGCACACCGTCGACCAGTACCAGCACGCGCTTGGAGCCCAGATGCCGCAGGTCGACCTGCGCCGAACCGGCGCCGATACCGCCGCCGTCCGGCGGGAACCCGAAGTTGCCTGAGGAGTTGAACTGTGCATTGAGCGCCTTGCCGCCGGTGCTCAACTGCTGCAGCAGTTGACCGAGAGAGGCGACGCCGGTTTTATCGATCTGCGCGCGCGTGATCACCGACACCGGGGCCTGGGTCACGGACTCGGACTTCTTGATGCGCGACCCGGTCACCACCACCGCGTCGAGCGACTTGGCCTTATCGGCCCCCTCGGGTTGCTGCGCCTGCGCGGTTAGCGGCAGCGCGGACAGCACCAGCGCGGCGGTGACCGCGACGCTGAGCTGGCTACGACGGTATGCGTTCATTATGGTTATGCCCCTCGAATGACGTGTTTTGAGTGCCCAGCAAGCCCCTTCCTGGCTGGGTCGCCCACGTTTGTAAAGAAAATGTGAATCCAGCGCAAGAGCCGGATGACGCGGCGGCCCGCGTTCAGCCCATCAGCAACGAGATGCCGACCATCGACAGGAAGCCGGCGAAGACCCGTTTCAGTGCGGACCCGCTCAATCGGTGCGCCAGCCGCACCCCCAGTGGCGCCATGCTGACCGAAGCCACCGCCACCATGGCCGCCGCCGGCAGATAGACGTAACCGACGCTGCCGGCCGGCAACGCTTGGGCGGTGCCGTGCAGCGCGTAACCCGCCGCGCTGGCCACCGCGATCGCCACGCCGCAGGCGCTGGACGTGCCGACCGCGCGCACCGGAGCGACCCCACGCCAGATCAGCAACGGCACCGTCATGCTGCCCCCGCCGATGCCGACCACCGCGGACACCGCACCGATCCCCACCCCGGCCGCACTCAACCACGACCCGCGCTCGTCACCGGCATTCGGGTGCACGGGGCGCGGCTGCCCCAGCGCCAACTGCGCCGCCGCGACAAAGCAATAGCCCGCCACCAACCAGCGCAGCGTGTCGCCCGACAGCGACACCGCCACGCGCGAACCCAGCCAGCCACCCAGCAACACGCCGGGCACCAGCCACGCCACGGTGCGCCACGCCACGCTGCCGCGCCGATGATGCGAGCGCGCCGACGACAGGCCGGTCAGCACGATACTGGCCAACGACGTCGCCAACGCCACGTGCATCACCGACTCGGCAGCAAACCCCTGTTGCGGCAGCACCCACGCCAGCGCCGCCACCAGCACCAACCCGCCGCCAATCCCCAGCAATCCCGCCGCCACGCCAGCCAACGCGCCCAGCGCGAGATAGGTCAACCAGAAGGTCATGGGGGCTCCGTTGGTGGGAATTCGGGATTCGGTTGCTGCGCGACTTCCCTCGCTCAGTCGGGACTCGGGACTCGGGACTCGGGACTCGGGAGAGCATATCGAGACACGGCCCATAACGCGCGCGAATACGCTCTCACAAACCAGCGAAGGCGTCGCGCGCGCTTGTGGGAGGCCGCTTGCGGGCGACTGCCGCAGCGATCGGCTGCTCTCGCGCATCCCTGCGACGTGCATGGATGCACGAGTGGCGCGGGAGGCAGGATGCCGGAAGCGCCCGCTCGCAGCACTCGTACATCCTGTACATCGCGCAAGCGC
>JANRIF010000036.1:0-12999 GCA_033765245.1 Lysobacteraceae bacterium | reverse complement strand
GATCCCCAGTCGCTGTTCTGGATTCCCATCAACGGCGGCATGGTGCTCAACAAGCTCAACGTCGAGACCAACACCAGTACCACCGCCGCCAACTTTGCCGGCAAGCTGCCCTGGGCCGACGTCGCCCGCGTCTGGACCAAGTCCGAAGGCAGCGCGTCCGCTGATGGCCGTTACTGGTGCTTCATGGCCGAAACGTCCTCGTTCGGCATCCGCGGCGTGTTCACCTACGACCTGCAGACCCAGACCGTGCTCGGCACCCGCTCGCTCTCCTCGCGACCCGATCACGTCAGCATGTCCGCCTCGGGGCGTTGGTGCACCATCTCCGGCGGCGACGTCAGCGGCGCCACCATGGCGTGGGACCGCACCTTCACCAACTCCGTGCAACTGCATCAGGGCGGCGAACATTCCGACCTCGCCCTGGGCGCCGACGGCCACGACTACTACGTCGCGGTCGACTATCAGAGCAACGCCGGCGACATGTACATGCTGGACATCGACACCGGCGTGAAGACGGTGTTGTTCCCCACCTACATCGAGGGCACCGCCACCGCGTACCACGTCTCCGGCAAGGCCTTCGCCAAGCCCGGCTGGGTGCTGGTATCCACCTATGCCCGCTCCGGTGCGGAAAAGTGGCTGCATGAGCGCGTCATGGCCGTCGAACTCAAGGCCGCCCCGAAGATCATCAACATCGCCCATCACGGCAGCCGCTACAACGGTTACTGGACCGAGCCGCACGCCTCGGTGAGCCGCGACTTCAGCCGCGTCTCTTTCAGCTCGAACTGGGGCACCACCTCCGACACCGACGTCGACGCCTTCATGGTGCGGTTGCCGGACAACCTGTTCGGTGCCACGCCGGCGCCTACCACCGATGCCATCGCACCAAACGTCGATGCATCGGTTGCCGGCACCAGCGGGACTGTCACCCTGATCGCCAATGCCAGCGACAACGTCGGCGTCAGCGACGTCGAGTTCATGGTCGATGGCGTATTGGCAGGCCACGATACGAGCAGCCCCTTCACGCTCGCCATCGATTCCAAGGCGCTGACGAACGGCACCCATACGCTGGCAGCGATCGCCTACGATGCCGCCGGCAACGCCGGGGTGTCGCCCACCGTCGGCTTCAGCGTCAACAACGTGAGTGCCGACACCACTGCGCCGAGCGTTTCGGCCTCGGTGACCGGTAGCAGCGGCACCATCACGTTTGCCGCCAGCTCCAGCGACAACGTCGGCGTGACCCGGGTCGACTTCCTGGTGGACAACGTGGTCAAGGGTTCCGACAGCAGCGGCCCGTATACGCTGGCGCTGGATTCCACCACGCTGAGCAATGCCAGCCACTCCCTGGTTGCCAAGGCCTACGACGCGGCCGGCAACGTGGGCAGTTCGGCCGCGGTGAGCTTCACGGTGAACAACACCACGCCGGTTCAGGTGATCGACAACTCGCTGGTGATCGCGCAGATGAAGACGCGGCTCGACAGCATGGACGCGACGCTGGCGAAGATGAGTTCGACCAACAGGAACGTAAAGTCGCTGAAGACCGACGTGGCGGCGCAGCGCACGTTGGTGGGTCAGATCAAGTAATCACACAGGCACGCACCCGCAATCAGGGGGGCATCCGCGGCGACCGGTCATTCAGGCCGGTCGCCGCTTCTTTTTGCGCGTAGCGTCTCGTTGCGGCCGGTCCGCCGGCACCCCGTGCATTTGGATATGATGATGGCCATGCACGGGCATTGGATCATCCGGGTTGGCGCGATCGGGCTGCTCGCCGTGCTGCTGGCATTGGCGTTGCTGTGGCGAATGCGCGACCGCCTTCCGGAATCGGTGCACGTCCCATTGCGCGCACTGTGGTGGGGCGTCCGCATCGAGGACGGGATTCGCATCCGCGCGCCGGATGGCATCGAGTTGGCTGCCACCCTGTTTCGCCCGCGCGCCGCCCGCACCGCGCTGCCGACCATCTATGTGCGCATGCCCTATGACCGCCACGCCAGCGCCGATGGCCTCGGCTACGCGCTGTTTTTCGCGCGACACGGCTATGCGGTGCTGGTGCAGGACGTGCGCGGTACCTTCGGTTCGCAGGGCGACGATTTCGTGCCCTGGAAGCACGCCACCAGCGACGGTGTCGCGACGCTCGAATGGATCGTCCGCCAACCCTGGTCGAACGGCAAGGTCGGCAGCTTCGGCTGCTCGGCGTTGGGTGAGTTGCAGTTCGCGCTGGCGCGCGCCAACCACCCGGCGCACGCGGCGATGATCGCCAGCGGCGCCGGCGGTGGCATCGGCTCGGCGGGCGAACGCTACGGCTATTTCGGATTGTTCGAGGGCGGCATGTTCCAGCTCGCCAGCGGCTTCGGCTGGTTCGTCGAACACGGCGCCAAGGATCGTAACGCCCCGCCGTTGCCGGCGTTCGACCGGATAGCGGCACTGCGCGCGCTGCCGCTGCGCGATCTGGTGAAGCGGGTGCGCCCTGGCGCCAATGCCTTCGAGGACTTCGTCGACACGCCATTGGCGGATCCGCGTTGGAACACGCTCGACTATGTGTCCACCAGCGATCGACTGAACACACCAGCGCTGATCGTCAACACCTGGGGCGACCAGACCGTGGCCGACACCTTGGCGCTGGCGCGCCTTGCCGAGGAATCCGCGAAGCCTGCCGCGTCGGTACAACAACGTGTGGTGCTGGCGCCGGGAGACCACTGCCGCCATGAGCAGATGGGCGACGACACCGCTTGGGGCGATCTGCGGGTCAGCCATGCCGGCCGCCCCTACAGCGACTGGTACCTGCGCTGGTTCGATCGCTCGCTGCGCGGGAACGGCGATGGCTTGCGCGCCCTGCCCGCTTACCAGTTCTTCGTGGTCGGCGAAAACCGCTGGTTGGGTTCCGACCGTTGGCCGCCGGCTGCGGCGCGCACGCAGCGCTGGTACCTTGGTAGCAGCGGCCATGCCAACGGCCGCGACGGCGATGGCACCTTGACCACCACGCCCGCCGCGGCATCCGGTTTCGATGCCTATCGCGATGCGCCGGACGACCCGGTGCCGACCCGCGGCGGCCCGGTGTGCTGCACCGGCGATCCCCGCATCGGCGCCGGCCCGGTCGATCAGGCCGAAGTGGAGCGACGCAACGACGTGCTGGTGTACACCTCGGCCCCGCTGTCCACACCGTTGCGCATCGCCGGCCCGCTGCGCGCGCAACTGGCGGTATCGTCCTCGGCCAAGGACACCGACTTCATTGCGCGGCTGGTCGACGTCTGGCCGGACGGCCGCGCCATCAACATTCAAGAAGGCGCGCTGCGCGCACGCTATCGAAACGGCGTTGGCTCTCCGCGCTTGTTGACGCCGGGCGAGATCGTCGTGCTCGACATCGACATGCGCGCCATCGCCTGGCGCCTGCCGGCGGGCCATCGGCTGCGGCTGGACATCGCCGGCAGCAGCTTCCCGCGCCTGGAGCGCAACCTGCACACTGGTGGAGACAATGCCGGCGAAAGCGTCGGCATCGTCGCCAGCAACCGCGTCCACCACGGCGCGGCGCATCCGTCGTACCTGGAATTGTTCGTGCTCGACGACACCGCGAGCGTCGACGCGCCGCCGCGCTAGGAGCCTGCGCGGTAGAAGCCGACCGGGCTGCAAAGCCGTCTGCGCGGTCCATATTCCCGCCGATTCTTGGCCCATAGCACCACTATGGGCCGGCGAATCGTCGGAAATCTGTCCTCGCGCAGCCGATTTTTCGCCTCGATCGTTTCTACAGCGCAGGCTCCTAGGCCCATGAATGGCACAACGCAGGAGAGATGACATGCACTCTCGCAAGCATCAAGCCAGGATCGCAGGCGTACTGTATCTGCTGCTGGGCGTGACCTCCGCACTTGAAATGAGCATCCCTTCGACATTCATCGTGCAGGGCGATGCCGCCGCCACCGTTGGCAGGATCGCGTCGTCCGAGCCGCTTTACCGGCTCTACCTCGTCAGTGGCCTGGTATCGCAGATCCTTTTTGTCTTCCTGGTGCTGGCGCTGTATCAACTGCTCAAAGGAGTGAGCCGGAGACACGCTTCGCTGATGGTGGCCCTGGTGCTCGTGCAAGTGCCGATGGCGTTCGCCAACACGCTGTGCGGGCTGGCGCCACTGGTGCTGTCGAATGGGGCCGATTACTGGTCGGCATTCGACAAGCCTCAGCTCGATGCCATGGCGATGGGCTTTCTGAGCTTGCAGAGCTACGGCACCACTGCGGTCATGGCGCTGTGGGGGCTGTGGCTGCTGCCGCTCGGGATTCTCGTCTATCGATCCGGGTTCATCCCCAGAATTCTGGGCGTCTTGCTGATCATCGGCTGTTTCGGCTGGCTGGGCATCAGCATGACATCGCTGCTGTTCCCGGCTTACGCACACATAGCCCGTCAGTTCACCGTACTGGCGATCGGCGAGATATTGATCATTCTCTGGCTGCTGATCGTGGGCGCACGCACCCCCTCCCCAGAACGCCAACCGTAGAAGCAATCGCCAGATCCGAAACCGGCCGGAACCGAAGTCGCCGCGGCGCAAAGCCTCTTCGCCCGTTCACAACGTGCAGCCCGCCATGCCATCGTCACCGTGGGGCAACGTTTTCCGGCACGCACTCAAGATAGCGGCTTTGACCCGCGTCGCGCACCACTCGGCGCCACTGCGGGAATACGATCTTTCGATCCCGCCGCGCAGCGCGTCGTGACCCGCTCGCTTCCGCATCCCAGCCTCGGACCGCCACATGCGCGGTCATCTTGGCATCGTCCTCGACCTCGTTATGATGCGTTTGAGGCCGCACCCAACAGCAGCAACGCAAAGGCCACTTGAACCGCCGGAGCCACGCCGATGACCACCGTACAGATCACCTTGCCCGATGCGTTGGCGCAGGAGGCTGCCCAGGCTGGACTGCTGGCACCTGAGAAAATCGCTGCACTATTGCGCCAACGTCTACGCACCGAGCGCATCGAGCGACTGCAAGCTGCCCGCGCCAAGCTGGCGGCCGAACCGCTGGACCCGATGACGCCGGCCGAGATTCAAGCCGAAATCAAGGCGTATCGCGCAGAACAGCGGCGTGCGACGGGTTCCTGACACCAACACGGCGATCTCGGGCCTGCTCTGGGGCGGCGCACCGGGGCGCCTGATCGATGCCGCCGTACAGCAGCGCATCGAGCTGGTCAGCAGCACTGCCTTGCTTGCCGAGTTGCAAGGCGTGTTGTCGCGCAGCAAGTTCACTGCGCAGCTCGCCAAACGCGGGCTGACCGTCAGCGACGTCTTCGATGGCTACGCAGCGATCGTGCTCTGCGTCACCCCGCTGAGCACGCCGCGCGTGGTGCTGGTCGATCCCGACGACGATCACGTCATCGCCTGCGCCCTTGCCGAGCGCGCCGATGCCATCGTCTCCGGCGACAGCGACCTGCTCGACCTCAAGCAGCATCAACACATCCCCATCCTCACCGCTCAGCAAGCCCTCGCGCGCATCGCCTGAACGCGGTCGCTGCGACCATGGGATGATCACGGCCGCCATGACGCTGTCGTTGGCGGCGTTCGAGCTGGGCCAACCCGGCGAAGCGCTGATCCGCACCCCGCTGAAAGAGCTGGCCGCGCAACTCGATCCCACCCAGTTCGCGCAAGTGCACCGCGCCGTGGTGGTGGACCTGCGCGCCATCCGCCACATCACCCGCCGCCCCAACGAAACCGCCCACATCCACCTCAAGGACCGCAATGAAGTGCTGCCGGTGAGCCGCAGCTATCTGCATCACTTTCGGCAGATGTGGGGGGGTGAGTGGTACGGGCGGTCGGTTGCCGCACGGCTCTGGCTGGTGGAACGGCTGCTTTCGGCCAGAAGCGGCCGTTCGACGCTCTTGCTTGGTTGTCCGCTCGCTGTATTCTCCGGTCGTGCTGGCTATTGGTGTGCCAGATGGCGGACGTTCGAGGCGCTGATTTGAACGTGCCGCGACTTGGTCAGGTCGTCGAACGGTGCATCCATACCGAATACTGAATCTGCCGCCGGTTCCACACCCTGCATAAACATCTTCTGTGTCCAAGAATAGCGGCGCCCCTCGCCTGATGCGGCCTACGATTGAGTGCTCGAAGTAGGCTGATAGACGTGAGTACGCTTGTGAATATGCTGGTGGTTCGCATAGTACTCGTGCAAGTTGTGCGCTTCGGCTGAACGGTGATGGAAGCCACGCTCTCCCCACATGAGCCACACCAGCGCCTTGCCGGACTGCGTCAAGTAGCAGTCAAGAAGGTCACGACGCAGATAGCTGAAAGAGCCATTGATCTGCGAGCCATACTCGCCGACTTCGCGGTACAGGGACGCCACGCCTGAAGCATCGTGCAAGTCACATTTGTTGGCGCGGTATCTGAGACCCAGAGCCTCACAGAGCTGCTTAGAGGGCAGGCTCGAACCACTGCCCTGGTTCACCACGCTGTGGTAGCTCTCCCAGTTGTACTTCTGCACTGGGATGTCGACCGCGACGCCATTGTTTGACCACCGGTCAGCAGACACCATGTATTCGGCGCGGTCGCCCTCTTGCTCATCAGCGACAGTCAGTCCCGGAATCGAGGAGAAAGGCATCTCACCCGCATAGGTGTAGTAGTGGCCAGGCTCCTCCGGAATGGCGTTATTGCCGGGGTATTCGAGACCAGTGAACAACCTGCACAGGCGGTCGACTTCTCTGCTGTCCACGAGTACACCTCGTAGGAAGGTGAAGACCTGTCGGTCATCGGCGGGAGCATTCTGTTCGAGGAACCCGTCAAGCAGGACCCACGGCCCCGTCAGGCCATCAATCTCCGTGATCTCGAGGATGCTGCGGTAGTCTGGTTGCGGACCTCTCACGATCCAGTCACCAGTACCCGTAGGCTGACCGCTGAACAAGTCTGGGAGCGGCAGGTCGAAGCTCGCGGCCTCGAGCGGGAACGTTGGGTCGATGTCCGCATCTGAGGGGCGAGCGCCGCGCTCCTCGCCAAGGAAGCCCTGTGCGTACCGGACACCCCACATCTCGAAGTAAGCCATCCAGCCGTACTTCTTCCCGTATCGGTCGACCTTGTCCTTGTCATTTCCCATACGAGTGCGGGAGGTCATTTTTTGGTCAACAGCTTCGAACCGCTCGGGGTCATAGCCAAGCAGCAGCATTCGCGAAACGATTGCCGACAGAACCGGCTTGTACTCTGGGTGGCTGTCGTTGTAGTTAGACCGGCCGGGGATAAGTCGCCCAATCGTGTAATTGCCAAAGTCCATTCGAATCGCCGCGCGCTTCGCACGTTCGATCACCTCCGGGTCGTACTGCGGCATGTTCTCAAACGGACTGGGCAGGTGGCTAAACGGTGGATGGAGATGAGCTACCTCGTCCTCAGACAAGCAGGCCGGATCAACCATCCTTGCAATGGCAATGGTTCCCAGACAGTACTGCCGATAGAGAGCATGCCAAGTAGGATGCGTCGCGCTAGGCGCGAACATCGCTTGATAAATCTCACAAGCGACTCTAGGCAGTGCCTCACGCATCTCCACAGCATTGATATCCGACCAAGTGGTCAGCGCCGCGCCGTAAGCCGCGGCGAACATCCGCTCGGGGACGTAAGGGTCTGAAACGGCAATTGCCTCCAGTGCCAGCCGGAAGAACTCTGCGGGCCGTTTGGTGGCGAACTCGTACAGCGTCTTGGTGGCCACGTCCCGCAGGCTTCTGGATGTCGACGTCAGAGTCCACATCACCCAGCGCGCCCGCCGAATTTCTCGCTCGTCTAGGCCACCCGACTTCCATCTGGTCGACAGGAATTTGAAGTCGTCTTCGACTTCCTCAGAGTTCTCGCGGACCCACTCCGACCAGAAAAGGTCGCGCTGCGTATTGGGCATGGCCAAGAGCACGCCGTGTAAGAAGTCCATGTCAAACGGATGGGCTCGCGCTGCCCTGGTACTCCGAAGTCTCGTGAAGGCAATCCGTGCGAACTGCTTCGACTCTTGCATTGCGCGTGCGAACCGTTCCACCGTTTCCCGTCCGATGTGTCTTGGGTCTGATTGCGCCGTCAACAACAGAGCGTTCATGACGAGCTTCTCGTCCGACACGTCTTGCCAAAGCTGGCGCCTGTCAAGGCGTTGCGGATACAGGCCAACCAGAGCCTGGAACACGTCATAAGCGAAGGTATGCGATCCAGGCTCACGGAATTGGAACCGCGCGCGTCCTTCATCGCTTTGCAGCCACTGCGCCAAGGCCGGTCTGGCAAGCAGGTGGCGCGCCATCATATGGCCGGCCATCAGGTCGTATGAAAACGCGATTCCTTGGCCGCCTTCTTCAGAAGTCGTTCGAACGAGGACGCCTTCGGACTCCAGCGCACGAATGACGCTGGCGCCCCAGCCCATGTCTCGAACTGCCGTCCGAGCAGCCTGGAATTCCACGCTTCTCGCGTTGTTCTCCCAGAGGAGGCGCGCGATCATCAGCAGCGCATCTTGCACTTCTTCCTGATAGATGCGATGCGCCGCCGGCAAAAGCTCAGCAACTCGTTCGGCAACCTTGTTGAAGTGCGCTTCGAACAGGCTTGCAAGCGAATTGGGCAGCGCCTCCACCCCGACCATGTGCTGGCGCCGAGGGTTCGCCACCTCGCAGAAGATTCTCAGCGTCAACGGGTGCCGCAAGAACTCGATTGGCAGATCCGCGTCAGTGGCGTCGATCTTGTAGTGCTGAAAGTACTTATCGATGGCCGTCTGCGGGGCTTCCTGGAACCCGTTGTGCTCAACTTGAGGAAATTCCTCCGGCAGGCACATCTGCGCGAACTCATTGCGCAGAGTGACGATCAGCAGGACGTACGGAAAGTCCCTCAGAAGCTCATCTGCCCGGGAGAGCTCATCCCTCCAGTTTCTCGGGTCTTCCGCCTCATTCAGACCGTCAATGACAATGGGGATGCGCTTCCCCGCGCGCTGACCCGCCGCATCGACAGCCTCAACCAGCCGGTCGAAGCTCTCCGCCGGCCGACCAGAAATTTTGAACGCAGACACGAGATCGTCAAGCCCCTGGCCTGCATGAAGATTCTTGCCCAGCAGCAAGACACCCCCTGGGAACTCTCCGTCCGGCTGTGTCACCTTGACGGCAAGTTCGGACTTTCCTTCACCCGCCGCCGCTAGCACGGCGACGGCTCGAACACCGATCGACCGCTCCAGACTGCGTAGCGCTGACGAAACGGCGTGGATGTCCGCAACCAGATTTGCGGCTAACGGCGCTCTGGCTGAACGCGCCCCACGTAATTTCGAGAGCAGCCTGTCGTAGCGCACCGGCTGCGGCGGATTCGTCGCCAGCAGTTGCTGTGCAGCGTCGAAGTCCCCTTTACCTAGCGCCGAGTGCAGGCTATCAAGCAGGTCGGCCAATCCGGTGGCTCGCGCCAAGAGCGAATCGACTTCGGCCCTGATCTCAGTCTTGAGTTGCCCCGTCAACGAGGTAATGTCCGTGGAATTCTTCTTGAGGGCGCTTGAGAGCTTCTCCAGCGACTTCCACGCGCTCAGGCCGCCCAGACGCCTGAGTACCTTCTCCTCTGCCCCAACGACGACATGAACTTCTGGCTGGTATCTGCGCTTAAACGGAGCGGCGGCGAGCCTGTGCTGCTCAGCAAGCAGCGCAGGCGTCAGAACGAGCTCGCCGAAGTAGGTCTCTCGAAGTAGCGCTCCCGGCCCAAGAAAGAGGTCCTCGATGTCCGTTGCCGTCAACAGATCCAACTTCAACTCGGGAAAGCTGTCGTTCTCAAGCGCGAAGAACCACTCTTGGTCTCCCTTTGTCAGCGTGTGGTGTGTCCAAAGCTTCCAATCGGTCACACCTGGGACATGCCTGCGCGTCTTCTCCATGCCCTCGATGATCTTGTTGCGGCGCGTGGCTCCCAAGTCTTGTCCGTTCGCCAGCTCATACCATTTGCATTGCCAACCAATCCAGCGTGGCGGTGCTCCGAGATCACAAGACTCCGTTAGCTGGAGGTGGAACTCCACGCCAGGCTGATTTGCGAGTTGCTTGAAGCGACCGAAGCACCCGTAGTGTCGGCGCACCAGAGCGCGGCAAAGCCGCTCGAAATTTTCATCCGCTGCTCCGGGCAGCTCGCTGAATACATCCCAATTTACTGCAGGCATCGGCGTTCTCTGTCAGTTAGCGTCGTTGGAATCGGGCGGGTAGTCGTGTGCCGAGAAAACCTCGACCTTCGCCCCAGCCTCGATAAAGAGCTTCACGAACGCGGATACCTCAGCCTCGTCAGTCGTGACAGTGATTCGATCTTCCTTCCGCTCGAGGCGATGGTCGGACAACAGTTGGCCGAGATCAGCCGGCCCCAGCGTGTGGAGGTTCAATTTGCCCAGCAGTGAGAGCATCTCATCGGAAAACCTCTGGTCCGCTGGTCCATCGAAGGCAATGGTGTGGCTGTCATCTTTCGAAGCCTGAGAGCTGAGCTTGTCAATGTCCTTCTCGACCTTCTCTGCATCTCGTGCTCGCTTGAACCTTCCGATGAGAACTAGGTTCATCGAATGTTCCGAGCCGTATTCGTTCCAAATCTTCATGATTGCGTCTCTCGTTTGATCTCTAAGGTATTTCTGAGTCGCTTAAGCGCCGACAGTACACCGGCGTCTCCAATCTTCGCGCCGGCGGGCGAGTAAGAGCTCGCCCGCAGCATGCCGGACGCGTCTATGTGCGCGTAGGCCTGAAGGCCTCGCTCATCGGGGAGCGGGTCGCACGTAGGCAGCCCTGACGCACCCGCCTCACTGACCGCAAGGCGAACCTTGCCTCTGTAGTTGGAGACCCAGTCCTGAAGTGCTCGGCCGACCACTCCATCCATGCTTGTGACCTCGGTGGTTGCTTGCTGAGGAAGCAACAGCAATTCGCTAGCTCCGACCTTGTGCGCGAGCTCGCTCATCGCGTCAAGTTCTGCAACCGTGCGCTCGTTGACCACGACGTTGATTCCAAAGGACGACAAGGTTGCAATCGACTCAACGCCTCGAAGCAGGCTGGCAAACTGCTTCCCGCGCTGTTCTTCATAGGTGCGACCTACCCCGTCAACGCTAATGCGTGCGAAGTGGATCGAGCCCTTGAGGCGCTCGACCAGTTGTGGCGTCAGGCGATGACCATGAGTCGTGAATGTGACCGCGAGCTGAGTCTCTCCCGCAACCCGTTTGCATATGTCGACGAAGTCAGGATGCAACGTGGGTTCGCCACCGCCAAATCCGATGCCGAGGCACCCCTCAGTATCCAGTTCCTTCAACCAGCCGAGCACCTGGTCAGATTGCAGCGACGACTTGTGCTTCGGCGCGTAGCAGTACGCGCAGTGAAGATCGCAAACATTGGTGAGTGCAACGGATACCTGGCGGGGGGACGTCGACCAAACTGCCTCCTCCGGACGTAACTCGTCTAGCAAGACATTCAGACCTGAACGTCGATCAAAAAGATGCACCCCGTTTGGACCGCTTCTGAACTTCATAAGGCATTGTCACCGAAAGCAGTTCTACATTAAATACGTCTTCAAGCGCGTAGATGCTCTCGAGGTACCCGTTGGTGCACGCGCCTAACTGACAATCAGCGCCTGTAGCTCATGTTCTGCCGCTTCGGGGACGCCGCTCTCACATGATCATTGGTTGATCACCGAGAGCTCGACCGAGTCGATCTGTACCATGCGATCGCGTGCAGCGACCAAACCCGATCCGTGGCGGTGCGGAATCGCGTCTCCCGCCTTTGCTCATAGCAGTCGTTCGTAGACAGACTTCGAGTGACTGCAACGGGTCGCAAGCAGACGTTTCGTGGCGCCTCCGTCGGCAATGTGCTGCGAACGCAACTAGTCACATGCGTGACAGCGCGGTCGTCGCGTCTGCAAGTTTGTGTCGCACCTCAGCGCCCAGGCCCACAATCCGTCATCCGCCGCAGCGCATAGGCGCCAGCCCCGGAAGCGCGGTTGTGAATGTCCCGAAATGTTGGCGATTCGTGAACGGGAATGCCTCGCTCTCCGCCTATTGACCTGAATCAAGCGGCGGGTTGCTGAAAGCCGAACAATGGGCTCTGTGTTGGCAACTGCAAAGGGCCGGCTGATGCTGCAGATTCGGATTCATGGTCGCGGCGGGCAGGGCGTGGTGACGGCGGCGGAGATGCTGTCGTTGGCGGCGTTCGAGCAGGGGCGTCATGCGCAGGCGTTTCCGAGCTTCGGGTCGGAACGCACGGGTGCGCCGGTGGTGGCGTTCTGTCGCATCGACGATCGCGAGATCCGCTTGCGCGAGCCGATCATGGTGCCGGATGTGCTGATCGTGCAGGACCCGACGCTGTTGCATCAGATCGATGTGTTCCAGGGTTTGCAGGCGGATGGCTACGTGCTGATCAACAGCCGGCGCAGCTTCGACGAACTGGGTCTGGGCGAAATCCAGCAGCGCTATCGCCGCGAGCGTTTGATCACGTTGCCGGCGACCGAGATTGCGCTGAAGCACTTGGGCCGGCCGTTGCCGAATGCGGTGTTGCTGGGCGGTTTCGCGGCGCGGTCGGGATTAATCACGCTCGATGCGGTGGCGCACGCCATCCGCGTCAAGTTCAAGGGCAAGGTGGCCGACGCCAACGTCGCCGCCGCCAGCGAAGCCTTCGACTGCGTTCAGCGCGAGATGGAGGAGGCGACCCATGCTCAAGCAGACTGAAGGCTCGCGCGCCGTGGCCGAGGCGGTGGCGTTGTGCCGCCCGGAAGTGATCTGCGCGTATCCGATCTCGCCGCAGACGCACATCGTCGAAGGCCTGGGCGAGCGCGTCAAAAGCGGTGCGCTGACGCCGTGCGAATTCATCAACGTCGAAAGCGAATTCGCCGCGATGAGCGTGGCCATCGGTTCCTCGGCGGCGGGTGCGCGCACCTACACCGCCACTGCTTCGCAGGGGCTGCTGTTCATGGCCGAGGCGGTGTACAACGCTTCCGGGCTGGGCCTGCCGATCGTGATGACGGTAGCCAATCGCGCCATCGGCGCGCCGATCAACATCTGGAACGATCACAGCGATTCCATGAGCCAGCGCGATTGCGGCTGGATCCAGTTGTTC
>JANRIF010000143.1:0-1636 GCA_033765245.1 Lysobacteraceae bacterium | reverse complement strand
GCCGTCGCCTGATAGAGATTGCCCATTGCCATCGCCGGCGCGTCGCCCAGCACATTGACGTTGCTCTGGGTCACCGCATCGGTGATCTGCGGGTTCACGGTGTCTGCCATGTCGTCCTCCCTGGATGTGCGGACTCACGTTGCCAGCATGCGCGTACGTGGTCAACTTGCGAGCCGGCGACGCGGCGTTCGTCCATTGCGCCGGTGACAGACGCCACCCGACCCAGTGCAATATCGTCGAATGTCTCCGGCATCCATGCCTTCATTCCAGCGACGAGGCGCAAAGCGACAGGACGCCGAAGTCGGCCCGAAGCGCGAGCAAGACGGCAACCCGGTTTGCGGTTGCTTTGCGCGGCCACGTCGTGCACCGTCGCAACAAGGTAGCCTACGACGCCGCGCATCGACCGAGGAGTTCGTCATGTCCAAGTCCACGGCATGGAATCGGATCGCCACGAGCCTCGCGCTCGTCGCACTGCTCTCGCTCACGCCCCTCGCGGCGCACGGCGTGGAGTATCTGGAACTCACCGACCTGCACCTGATCGACGGCACCGGCGCATCGACGCGCCACGTCGACCGCCTGATCGCACGCGACGGTGTGATCGTCAGCATCGATGACGCCGCCACCGTGCCCACCCCGGAAGCCGATGCGCGTTGGACGCGGATCGGCTTGCACGGCGCCTGGGTGATTCCCGGACTGATCGATACGCATGTCCACGTCGCGCGCTTCCCGGACACCCGCGGCCACGCGGCAACCATCCTGCAACAAGCCGTGCGCGGCGGCGTCACCGGCGTGCGCGATCTGGTCGGCGATGCGCGCGCACTGGCCGATCTCGAACGCGCCATCGCCGCCAAGGAGCTGATCGGACCCGAACTGGTGTACAGCGCCCTGTTCGGCGGCGCCGACATCTTCAAGGAAGGCCCGATCGTGCAGATGACGAGCGATCGCGCACCCGGCGAGATGCCGTGGTCGCGCCGCATCGATGCCAGCAGCGATCTGCGCTTGCTGGTTGCCGAGGCCAAGGGCACCGGCGCGCGCAACATCAAGCTATACGGCGACCTCACGCCCGCGCTGGCAAGCGCCTTGATCGGCGAATCGCGACGCCAGGGCTTGCTCACCACCGCCCACGCCACCGTATTTCCCGCGCGCCCCAGCGATCTGGTCACCGCCGGCATCGGCTCGCTGGCGCATGCGCCGTACCTGGTCTGGGAAGCGGCGGACGTGGTGCCGACGGACTATCGCAAACGCACCGATGGCCCGTGGCGCACCATCGCCCCGGATCACCCGAAATTGCAGGCGCTGTATCGCCGCATGGCCGAACAAGGCGTCAGCCTCGATGCCACGCTGTACGTCTACGAAGCGATGAACAGCTACCCCGGCCTGCCGAAGATGGACTGGACCGAACCCGCGTTGGCATGGGGCGCCAAGGCCACCCAACTCGCGCACGAGGCCGGCGTGATGGTCACCACCGGCACCGACTGGTTCGAACCGCGCGACGACAACGAACTGCCACACACCCACGCCGAACTCGCCCTGCTGGTCGAACGCGCCGGCTTCACCCCGATGCAAGCCCTGCTCGCCGCCACCCGCAACGGCGCCATCGCGCTCGGCCTGCAAGCCACCCACGGCACCCTGGAAC
>JANRIF010000123.1:0-2474 GCA_033765245.1 Lysobacteraceae bacterium | reverse complement strand
TGCACGTCAAACCCCACCGGCTTGCTGACGAACGCATCCACCCCATCCAGCACCAACCCGGCATCGCTACCGCTGCCGATGTAGCGCGCGTGCAGGTTCAACAGCCCGGCATCGGGATAATTCACCGTGATCGTGGCGGTGGCGCTGGCATCGAAGTTCAGCGTCATTGCCGTGCCCGGTGCGATGCCGGCGACGTCGGTGCCGTTCACTTGCAGGGTCTTGGTGCCGCTGGCCGGGCTGACGTACTCCGACCAGAAGCTCACACTGCGTGCGCCCGTGAAAGCCGGTGCACAGGTCTGCGTGGTGTCGTCGGTGCGTACCGCCTGGATCGTCACGTCGTTGGAAGTCTTGCAGGCAGTCTGGGTGGGCGCGTCGATCAGGAAACCGCTGTCGTGGAAATCCATCACGCAGGTTTCGCTGGCACCGACGAAACAGCGCGTCGGAGCGGTTGCCAGCGGCGCGCTGGCGATGGCGTCCAGGGTCACCGGCCCTGGCGCGGTCTGACGGATCGATACCACCGCGCTGCCGCCGTTCAGCACCACCGGAGCGGGCGTGAATGCGCTGGCCGGCGTCGAAAACAGGCTCACCGTCACTGCGTCGGTGGCCAGCACACTGCAATCGGCATTGGCGCAGGCTTGCACGGTGATGTCGCTGGCCGCACAGGTCAGGCCCGAGCCGGGATGCAGCAGGCGGACGTGGTCGATGGTGGCCGCCCCGCCGCAACTGCTCAGACGATTGGCCGGCACCGCCGTGCGCACCGCGCTGCCCGGCGTCTGCCAGTGCAGCCGCGCCACCGCATCGCCGGTGCGCTCGTACAACTCCATGCGGATCGCGTAGCGCTGCCCCGCCTGCAAGGCCACCGGCGCGGCGCTGTCCCAGGTGGCGCCATGCAGGGTCCAGTTGTTGATGACGAGATTGCCGTTCACCCACAGGCGCACGCCGTCGTCGGATTGGGTCCAGAAGGTGTAATCGCCGGTGCTCGGCGCTTCGACAAAGCCATCCCAGCGCACCGCAAACAGATCCGCGTTGACGATGCCCGGCACCGGCGAACTGGTGGCCCAGTTGAAATCGACCGGGGCGTCCTGGCGCACGTGCGTGGCGGGGCCACTCGGGAAAGCGTTGCCGCTGCCGAACACGTCGAAGTTCCAGTAGCTCGCCGTGAGCCCGTTGCCTTCGCCGGCGACGAAGGTGAAGGTCGACGGATCGGGGACAATCGGCACGCCATTGCTGGCCTCGACGTCCTTCACCTCCAGGGTATAGGTATTGCCCGCAATCAACGCCTTGTTGAGCGTCAACACCACGGTCTGCTGGTCGGCTTCGAGCACGGCGTCCGTGACGTTGATGCCACTCGGCGCACTGCCGTCGATGTCGTAGTTCTGCTTGCGTTCGGCGCTGGCCTTGCCGTTGCCGCTGGTCATGGGTCGGCTGAAGGTCACTCGCACCGTGTTGAGGTCGTTGCAGGGTTGCACCACCGACACCACAGTGGGCGATACCTGCGAGAACAACTGCGCCTGGGGAATCACGTTGCGCGCGATCCCCGCAGCAATGTCGGAAGGCTTGCGCCAATACAGCCGCGCCACCGCGCCACCGCCGCGCTCGAACATCTCCATGCGCACCACGTAGCGCTGGCCGGCAACGAGGCTGACTGTGGCGCTGTCGTTCCAAGTGGGCGCGTGCTGGGTCCAGTTGTCGATCACCAGCGCGCCGTTGATCCACAGGCGCACGCCGTCGTCGGACTGGGTGGAAAAGATGTAGTTGCCGGACTGCGGCGCCTCCAGCATGCCATCCCAGCGCACCGCGAAATCGTCGGCGTTGATCCCGCCGGTCGGCGCGCCGTTGCCCCAGTCGAAGTTGACCGTGGCATCCACCCGCGTGCGGTTCGGCGCCCCGCCTGGAAAGGCGTTGCCGTTGGCCACCACGTTGAAGTTCCAGTAGCTACCGGCGAGGCCGTCGCCCATCGCCATGGCGGGCGCAGCCAGACCCAGCGTCAACACGCATACGGCCCGTAGCCATCCAATCCACCTTGCGCCGTCAGTTCGGATCGTCATGGCACCCTCACAGCTTGTTGCTGAAACGCCCAGTCAAGCTACGTTGAGCATACTCGGGTTGGCCGAGCACGCCAGACTGCGCCAGCACGCTGATCGCAAATACTCGATAGGGAACGCCGGCTTCGACCACATCGGTGGGCACGCAATCCACCGTCACCGCGACGCCCTCGATCACCAGATTGCTGCCCCCGACGCAACTGCTGACCGGCAACAACGCCTGCGCCGCGCCCCACTGCAACCCGGCACGCGCGGCATATTCCGCACGCAGACCGATCAGCGCCTGATTGTTCTGCGCCTGCTGGCTGCCGAGACTGCGCACCGCAAACAAGGCGATCAGCGCCAGCATCACCACGATGAAAATCGCGGTGATCAGCGACAAGCCGCGTTGCTGGCGTGGCAAGTTACTCATGGTGCGTTGAACACGTG
>JANRIF010000106.1:0-3290 GCA_033765245.1 Lysobacteraceae bacterium | reverse complement strand
CCAATACTGTTCCGTTAGTCGCTGCAGACTTCAATGTCGTCATTCCAGCGACGAGGCGCGTAGCGCCCGAACGCCGAAGGCGGCCCGAAGCGCGAGCGCGCAGTGCGAGTAAAGCGGGAATCCAGTTTGCTGTTGATTTGCCGGGTAAAGTCAAAATGGACCCCAGCGCTACTCGCGCCATCCATGGCGCTCGCCCTTCGGGCCAGCTTCGCTGTTCGCGAGCGCTCCAAGCACGCGCAGTCGCTGGGGTGACGACCTGATGGTCCGCCGTCTAAGTGAACAGCATTGGGTGAGGTGCGCGCGTGGCGCTTGCGATGCGCATCGCGCTGCCCAAGACTGCCCGCATGTCGCTTGCGCGCCCCATCGCCCGCGTTTTGTACTGGTCCTGTGGCCTGCTCGGCCGCTTGCCGCTGCCTGTGCTGCACGCGCTGGGGGCGGCGCTGGGGCAGTTGGTGTATTGGCGCAACGGCCGCGAGGCGAGGGTGACGCGGCGCAATCTGGAGTTGGTGTGGCCGGGCATCGCGGCCGCCGAACGCGACGCCCAGGCCGCCGCGATCTTGCGCGAGACCGGCCGCAACACGCTGGAGACGCTGCGTTGCTGGACCCGCCCGAGCGCCGAAAACCTGCGCCGGGTGCGGCAGGTGCATGGCGCCGAACTGCTGCACGCGGCGCTGGCGGGCGGGCGCGGCGTGATCATCGCGGCGCCGCACTACGGCAACTGGGAATTGATGAACCAGTACCTCGCCAGCCAGGCCGCGATCACCATCGTCTATCGTCCACCCGAGAGCGCGGTGGCCGACGCATTTCTGCAACTGGCACGGGTGCGGCCGGGTGTGACCCAGGTGCCGGCGCAGCGCAGTGGGGTGCGCGAACTGCTGCGCTGTCTGGCGGCCGGCGGGATGGTCGGCATCCTGCCGGATCAACGCCCCAAGGCCGGCGAAGGCGGGTTCGCGCCGCTGTTCGGCATCCAGACCCAGACCATGACCCTACTGACCCGGCTGGCACAGCGCACCGGCGCACCGGTGTTGTTCGGTTTCGCCGAACGCCAGCGCGAAGGCGGTCGGGTGGTGTTCGACATCCACCTGCAGCCCGCCGATCCCGCCATCGCCGCGCCCGATCCCACGATCGCCTTGCGCGCGCTCAATGCCGGGGTGGAAGCGGTGGCGCGCCGCGATCCGTTGCAGTACCAATGGAACTACAAACGCTTCAACGTGCGTCCACCCGGCTCGGGCGAACGCGATCCGTATCGCGATTGATCCGCTGGCGTGCGGTTGGTCGCCGCAACTCCCTGCCGCGCCCCCGTTATGATCGCCGGCATGACCGACCTTCCCCGCAATCCCGACGCCACCACCGAACCCGTTCTCACCGTTTCGCCGCAGGCCGGCTGGGAACGCCTGCCGCCGGCTGCGGTGACCGCCGCACGCCTCGTCGCGGCGTTGTCGATGGCGCCGCTGGTGGTGCCGGCGGGCGTGCTGGGGCAAGCGCTGTTCGGGGTTGCGACGGCTGCAGCGATTGCCTTGGCGGTGCTGCTGTCCGCTGCCGCGCTCGGCGCCTGGCTCGGTGGCTTGCGCGCGCGTCGGGTGCGCTACGCCCTGCTGGCCGAGGGTCTGCGCATTCGACGTGGCGTGTGCTGGTGGCGCGAGACCCTGGTGCCGCGTAGCCGGGTGCAGCATCTGGACCTGGAGCGCGGCCCGATCGAGCGGCGGCTCGGCCTCGCCACGTTGGTCATCCACACCGCCGGCACGCGCATGAATGCGGTGCGTCTGGCCGGGCTCGACGCCGCGCGGGCGCGGGTGTTGCGCGATGCGCTGGTGGATCGCGAGGGCGAGGACGATGCCGTCTGAGACCCCACCCGCGATGCCGTCGAACGGCGGCGAACGCCGCCTGCATCCGCTGTCGTGGTTGTTCGTGCTGTTGGCGCAACTGCGCGAATTCGCATTGCCGTTGATCGTGTTGTTGCTGGCGGGCCGCGGTGGCGATCGCTGGGAGCTGCTGGGCGCGGTCGGCGCACTGGCATTGGCGCTGGTCGCGGTGGTGCAATATTTCAGCTACCGCTTTCGCATCGCCGGCGACGAACTGGTGATCCGCAGCGGCATCTTCCAGCGCAACCTGCGACACATTCCGTTTCGCCGCATCCACAACGTCACCTTGCATCAGAACGTGTTGCATCGCGTGTTCGGCGTGGCTGAAGTGCGGCTCGAATCGGCCGGCGGCGTCAAGCCCGAAGCGCAGATGCGGGTGTTGTCGCTGGCCGACGCCAAGGCGCTGGAGGACATGGTGCGCGCCCGCACCGCCGCTGCGGAAGCGCTTGGCGAAGCCGCGCCAGCGGGGACGCCGTTGCTGGTGCTGCCGCCGTCCGAGCTGCTGCGCCTGGGCTTGGTGTCCAATCGCGGCATGGTGGTGCTGGCGGCCGTGTTCGGCGCCTTCGCGCAATCGGGATCGCGCGCGTTCGGCAACCTGATCACCGGGTTCGGCGAGGCGCTGTTTGGCTGGGCCAGCGCCCGGCACCTGGACTGGCTGGGTTGGCTGTTGGGCGGGATCAGCCTGTTCCTGGCGTTCGTGCTGTTGCTGCGCGCGTTGTCGATGGTGTTGGCGGTGGTGCAATTCCACGGCTTCGAGCTGCGCGACGACGGCCAGCGCCTGAGCGTGGAGGCCGGTCTGCTGACCCGCGTGCGCGCACATGCGCCAAGGCATCGCATCCAGGCCTGGACGATTCGCGAGAGCCTGCTGCACCGCTGGCTGCATCGGCAAAGCCTGCGGGTGGATACCGCCAACGTCGAAGCGACACAGCAACCGCGCACGCTGCGCGAGCTGGCGCCGATCGCCACGCCTGCCGCGATCGCCGTATTGCTGGCGCGCCTGCTGCCGGGCGCGCATTGGCCCGAGCTGCCGTGGCGGGCGCTGCATCCGCGTGCCTGGCGCCGCATGCTGGTGCCGCCGATGCTGCTTACCGCAGCGCTCGCCGCCGCGCTGATGCTGCGCTACGGAGCGATCGGCCTGCTGGCGCTGCTGAGCCTGCCGTGGTGGTGGTTGCGGGCGCGTCGCATGGCGGCGTTCGCCGGTTATGCGCTCACCGATTCGGTCATTGCGGTGCGCGGGGGTTGGCTCGGCCGCCACTGGCGGTTGGCCGAGATCGCCAAGTTGCAGGCGCTGTGGCTCAGCCAGTCGCCGTTCGACCGTCGCCACGGCATGGCCAGCGTGTGGCTGGATACCGCCGGCGCCAGCCCGATGCAGCCCCCGCTGCGGATCCGCTACCTGCCATTGGCGCAGGCGCGCGAACTGCTGGAAGT
>JANRIF010000234.1:0-3139 GCA_033765245.1 Lysobacteraceae bacterium | reverse complement strand
CGCAAGCGCCCATATCGCGCGAATGACCCAGCGTTTCATGCGGCGCTCCCCTGTGTAATCCGGGCATGGTGCCGCAATTGCGAGGTGTATGTCACGACGGCCCGGCAGTCAGTCCACAAGAAGCGGCGGCCCGCATTTTTTTGTGGGAGCGCGCTCGCGCGTGACCGAGCGGCCGCTCTTGCGCATCCTGCGACGTGCATGGATGTACGAGTGGCGCGGGAGGCAGGATGCCGGAAGCGGCCGCTCGCCGCGACCGCAGGGAGTGCAAAGCCACTTGCACATCCATGTGCGTCAGCCGTTCTTGCGCATCCTGCGCCCGCGGCACTTGCACATCCATGTGCGTCGCAGCTCGCGCAGCGACCGACGGGCACTGCGATTCTGCGGTGCCCTATCGGTGGTGGTTCACGCGCTCTCGGTGCGGTCCACGCGCTGGAAGCCGCGCGGCAGCAGATGGCCGCGCGCTGCGCGTGGGCCCATGTAGGCTTGCAGGTCGCGCCAGCTCAGGATCAGCTTGCGCTGGCCGCAGTACAACGTGATCTCGCCGCCGTCGCGCACGCAAGCCACCGCGGTCACCCGTTCCTCGCCGCTCTTGAGCTTGGCGGGCGGAATCTGGATCAGCTTGTTGCCCTTGCCACGATCCAATTCCGGCAGCTCGTGCAGCGGAAATGCCAGCAGATGCCCGGCACTGGTGATCGCCACCACCAGGTCGCGGGTGGGATCGTTGACCGGCACCGGCGGCAGCACACCCGCCTCGCCAGGATTGAGCAGGGTCTTGCCGGCCTTGTTGCGGCTGCAGAAATTCTCGAACGCGGTGACGAAGCCATAACCGTGGTCGCTGGCGAGCAGGAAGCGCGCGTCCGCCTCGGCGCTGGCAAGCCCCACCATGTTGGCGCCGCTCGGCAATGCGAAGCGGCCAGTCAGCGGTTCGCCGTTGCCGCGTGCCGAGGGCAGCGTGTGCGCCGCGGTGGAGTAGGCGCGGCCGGTGGAATCCAGGAATGCCGCCTGCTGGGTGCTGCGCCCGCGCACCGCCTGCAACAGGCCGTCGCCATCGCGATAGCCGAGCGCCGCGGCGTCGACTTCGTGGCCCTTGGCGGCGCGAATCCAGCCTTTCTGCGACAGCACCACGGTGATTGGCTCGCTCGGCACCAGTTCGGTCTCGGAGATTGCCTGCGCCGCTTCGCGCGATACCAACTGGCAGCGGCGCTCGTCGCCGAACTTCTTGGCATCGGCCTGCAGCTCGTCGCGGATCAGCTTCTTGAGCTTGGCCGGCGAGGCGAGGATCGATTGCAGCTTGTCGCGTTCCTTGGCCAGTTCGTCCTGCTCGCCGCGGATGCGCATTTCTTCCAGTCGCGCGAGTTGCTTGAGCTTGGTTTCCAGGATGTAGTCGGTCTGTTCCTCGCTCAGCCCGAAGCGCGCCATCAGCACCGGCTTGGGCTCGTCCTCGCTGCGGATGATGCGGATCACTTCGTCCAGATTCAGGAACGCGATCAGCAAGCCTTCCAACAGGTGCAGTCTGCGCTCCACTTTCTCCAGACGGTGGGTGAGCCGGCGCCGCACGGTGTCGGTGCGAAAGATCAGCCACTCGGCCAGCAGCATCTTCAGGTCCTTCACCTGCGGCCGGCCATCCAGGCCGATCACATTGAGATTGACCCGATAGCTTTTTTCCAGATCGGTGGTGGCAAACAAGTGCCCCATCAACTGCTCGACGTCGACCCGGTTCGAGCGCGGCACCAGCACCAGCCGCACCGGCGTGGTGTGGTCGGATTCGTCGCGCAGGTCTTCCAGCCACGGCAGCTTCTTGGCGCGCATCTGCTGGGCAATCTGTTCCAGCACCTTGCTCGGGCTCACCTGGTACGGCAGTGCGGTGATCACGATGTTGGCGCCTTCGCGCGCGTAAGTGGCGCGGGCGCGGTAGCTGCCGTTGCCGGTCTCGTAGATTGCGCGCAGATCGGCGGCCGGGGTGATGATTTCGGCGCAGCTCGGGAAGTCCGGGCCGCGCACGTGCTCGCACAGGTCGCGTACGCTGGCGTCGGGGTCGTCGAGCAGGCGCAGGCAGGCGCTGACGACTTCGCGCAGGTTGTGCGGCGGTACGTCGGTGGCCATGCCCACCGCGATGCCGGTGGTGCCGTTGAGCAGCAGATGCGGCAGCCGCGCCGGGAGCCACGAGGGTTCTTCCAGCGTGCCGTCGAAGTTCGGTACCCAATCCACCGTGCCCTGGCCGAGTTCGCCCAGCAGTGCCTCGGCGATCGGCGTCAACTTGGATTCGGTATAGCGCATCGCCGCAAAGCTTTTCGGATCGTCGGCGGAACCGAAGTTGCCCTGGCCGTCGATCAGCGGATAGCGGTACGAGAACGGCTGCGCCATCAGCACCAGCGCCTCGTAGCAGGCCGAATCGCCGTGAGGATGGAACTTGCCGATCACATCGCCGACGGTGCGTGCCGATTTCTTCGGTTTCGAAGCCGCGCTCAACCCCAGCTCGCTCATCGCGTAGATGATGCGTCGCTGTACCGGCTTGAGGCCATCGCCGATGAAGGGCAGGGCGCGGTCGAGCACCACGTACATCGAGTAGTCGAGATAGGCGCGCTCGGCGTACTCGCGCAGCGGAATCTGCTCGAAGCCGTGGAAGGCGGGGCGGGCCGATTCGGTCATGGGGTGCAGGCATCCGGGATGGGTGAGCCGGCGATTCTAGCAAGGTGTGGTGGGTTGCCATTTCGTCCTGGAGCAGTTCGCCACCACGATCACGTGGCCGCGCGTCCGCAAGCGCACGCTGTTGGCCCCTCCCCTTGCTTGCAGGGGGAGGCTGGGACGGGGTGGAATCTTGCCGTGAGCCATCACCGGCAAGCAGCGGTCACCCGCCTGCGGCATGCGAGTTACTTGCTGGCTGTGGCGCAAACAACCAAAAACGCAGCGCCGGACGCGCGCCGGTCCGGCTCCTGCCGTGCCGCCGTCGTCGTTACGCATCCTGCTCCACGACGCCGGCCCACGGCGCCCATCCGTGGGCGCCGGCTCAGCGGGGCGAGGCAGTGCCTCGCCTGATCCGCTTCGCCCCTGCGCTTCTCGGCAGCCGCAGGCCGGCGCCAACTCGGGCATCCATGCCCTCAAACAGTGGCGCCTTTCCCCTGCGTCTGCCTGCGATGCT
>JANRIF010000084.1:0-3275 GCA_033765245.1 Lysobacteraceae bacterium | reverse complement strand
ACGCGGCTGACGGTCTCCGCCGCCAGGCGCAGATAGTTGGCGATGTCGGTGCGGGTCATGCTCAGGGTGAAGCGGCTGGCGGAGAAACCGCGCGCGGCGAAGCGGCGCGATAGCGCCAGCAGGAATGCGGCCATGCGTTCGTCGGCGCTGAAGTCGCCCGCCAGCAGCGCGGCCTTGTCGATGTCGGCGCTGAGCAGACGGAACAACTGGTCCTGCAGGCCGGGCATGCGCTGCGCCAGGGTCGCCATCTTCGGGAACGAGAACCGGCACAGCACGGTGGTGTCCAGCGCCACTGCGTTGCATGGGTAGTGGGCGTGGTGGATGGCGTTGAGGCCGATCACTTCACCGGGCAGAAAGAAGCCCAGCACTTGCTCGCGGCCATCGCTGTCGGTGACGTAGGTCTTGACCGCGCCGCCGCGCACGGCGGCGATGGCGTTGAAGGGATCGCCTTCGCGGAAGATGTGTTCGCCGCCAGCGTAGGGGCCGACGTGTTCGACCAGGCAATGCAGCTCCAGCAGTGCCGATTTGTCGTAGCCCTGTGACCGGCAGGCCGACGAGAAGGCGCAGGTGGAGCAGAAGCGCAGGGCATCGCCATCGTCGGCGATCGGGTTGATGCGGCGGGCGCCAACGCCGCCGCTCATGCAGCCCACCTCGGGCAACGGCTCAGATCGCCTTCGAAAAGCGCGCCGGTGCGGCTGGATGCTGGAGGTATCGGTCGAAGCACATCGCGATGATACGCATCAGCAGGCGTCCGCGCGAGGTCGATTCGATGAACTTCGGTCCCACCCGTACCAAGCCGTCCGCCTCCAGCGGCGCCAGCCGCGGCATGGCGTCGCCGAAGTAGCGCTGGAAGTCGATGTCGAAACGCGATTCGGTGTCGGCGATGTCGATGCGGCCCTGGCACATGAGCTGCTGGATCACGTCGGCGCGCAGGATGTCGTCGCTATCCAGATACAGACCGCGCCAGGTGGGCAGGTGGCCGGCATCCAGCGCGGCTTCCCAACCGGGCAGGTCTCGATGGTTCTGGCTGAAGCTGTCGCCGATGTGGCTGATCGAGCTGACGCCGAAGCCGATCAGATCGCTCTCCGCATGGGTGGTGTAGCCCATGAAGTTGCGATGCAGGCCGCCGCGCGCCTGGGCCTTGGCGAGGTCGTCGCCCGGCAGGGCAAAGTGGTCCATGCCGATGTAAACGTAGCCGGCGCTGGAAAGTTTTTCGATGGCGAGTGCGAGCAGCCCGAGCTTGTCCTCGGCCGATAGCAGGTCTTCGTCCTTGATGCGCCGCTGTGCCTTGAACATCTCCGGGATGTGCGCGTAGCTGTACACCGCCAAGCGGTCCGGGCGGACGCCGATGATGGTATCGAGGGTGCGTGCGAAGCCCGCGAGGTTCTGCTTGGGCAGGCCGTAGATCAGGTCCACGTTGACCGAGCGCATACCGGCGTCGCGACAGGCGCGGATCACGCCCAGGGTCTCGTCCACGCCCTGGATGCGGTTCACCGCTTCCTGTACCGCCGGGTCGAAGTCCTGCACGCCGAGGCTGGCGCGATTGAAGCCGGTCTGCGCCAGCGCCGCGACGTGTTCGGGTGTGACCGTGCGCGGGTCGATTTCGATCGAGAAGTCGCGCTCGGCAGAGGTACTGAAGTGGAACTGACGGCTCAGCATTTCCACCAGTTCGGCAATCGCCTCGGGCGACAGGAAGTTCGGGGTGCCGCCGCCCAGGTGCAGTTGAATCACGTCGCGGTCGCGGTCGAACAGCGGCGAAACCAGCGAAATCTCGCGTTCCAGCCGATTGAGGTAACCGACGCCACGGCCGTGATCGCGGGTGATGATGCGATTGCAGCCGCAGTAGAAGCATGGACTGACGCAGAACGGCACGTGCACGTACAGCGACAGCCGACGCGGAATCGGGTCCTCGTTGCTGGCGCGGGCCACCTCGCGAAACTGGGTCTCTCCGAAGTCCGCGCCGAATTGTGGCGCAGTAGGATACGAGGTGTAGCGCGGCCCGGGTTTGTCGTAGCGGCGCAGCAGGTCAGCATCGAAGGCGGGAATGGCGTTCATAACAACAAGTTTGGCCGGACCGCGTGCCGTGTGCCTTGACGTCGATCAATTGGCGCACCGTCAGCCACGAATTGCGGTAGCTCGCCACCTTGTTTGAATCGCTTGCTGCAGCGCCGCACAATAGCGCGGACCGCGCGCAGCGCCGAACCAACCTCCAGGAAATTCAGCATGACTCTTTTGCGCATGACCGATCTCGATCTCGCCGGCAAGCGCGTGTTGATCCGCGAAGACCTCAACGTGCCGGTGCAGGATGGCGTGGTGACGTCGGATCAACGCCTGATCGCAGCACTGCCCACCTTGCGCGCGGCGCTCGATGCCGGCGCGGCGGTAATGGTGCTGTCGCATCTCGGTCGCCCCAAGGAAGGGCAATGGAGCGCGGAGGATTCGCTGGCGCCGGTGGCACGCCGGTTGGGCGAGCTGCTGGGTCGCGAAGTGCCGTTGCAGCGCGAGTATCTGGATGGCGTGAGCGTGCAGACGGGCGACCTGGTGCTGCTGGAAAACTGCCGCATGAACGTCGGCGAAGGCAAGGACGATGCCGCGCTGGCGCAGCGCTATGCCGACCTGTGCGACGTGTTCGTGATGGACGCCTTCGGAACCGCGCATCGCGCCCAGGCATCCACCCACGGCGTGATCCGTGCCGCGAAAGTCGCTTGCGGCGGGCCGCTGCTGATGGCCGAACTCGACGCCTTGGCGAAGGCGCTGGAGCACCCGGCGCGGCCGCTGCTTGCGATCGTCGGCGGCTCGAAGGTGAGCAGCAAGCTGGCGTTGCTGGAAAGTCTGGTTGGCCGCGTCGATCAGTTGATCGTCGGCGGTGGCATCGCCAACACCTTCATTGCGGCGCAGGGACATGCGGTGGGCAAATCGCTGTATGAGCCCGACCTGCTCGACACCGCGCGTCGCATCCTCGCGGATGCCAAGGCACGCGGCGCCGACATCCCGATTCCGACCGACGTGGTGGTGGCGTCCGAATTCAAGGCCGATGCCAGGGCCACGGTGAAGGCGGTGAGCGACATCGGCGCCGATGAAATGATCCTCGACATCGGCCCCGTCACCAGTGCGCGTTATGCGGCGTTGATCGCCGCCGCCGGCAGCGTGATCTGGAATGGCCCGGTCGGCGTGTTCGAGTTCGACGCCTTCGGCGAAGGCACGCGCAGTTTGGCGCAAGCCATCGCCCGCTCCCCGGCGTTCTCGATTGCCGGTGGCGGCGACACCTTGGCTGC
>JANRIF010000070.1:0-4501 GCA_033765245.1 Lysobacteraceae bacterium | reverse complement strand
TCTTCCATGTCGCCGCGCACCAGGTCGTTGTAGAAATCCCAATGCGACTGGAAATGGCGGCTCGGGTTCATCGCCACGAAGCCGGCATGCTGCATGAAGCCCGGATACACGCGCCGGCCATTGCCCGCGTAGTTGTGCGGCACCGGGTAGATCACGTGGTTCTCGAACCAGCTCAGCGGCTTGGTGGTGGCGAGATTGTTGACCTCGGTAGGGCTCTTGCGGCTGTCGATCGGGCCGCCCATGAGTGTGAGGGTGCGTGGGGTCGGCTCGCCGTTGGCGGCCATCAGCGACACTGCCGCCAGCACCGGCACGGTGGGCTGGCACACCGAAATCACGTGCAGGTTGTCAGCGCCGATGTGAGCGATGAACTCGCGGATGTACGCCACGTAATCGTCCAGCGTGAACGCGCCTTCGGCGGCCGGCACCATGCGCGCATCCACCCAGTCGGTGATGTACACCTTGTGGTCGGCCAGCAGGGTGCGCACGGTGTCGCGCAGCAGCGTGGCGTGATGGCCCGACAGCGGCGCCACCACCAGCACCACCGGGTCGTCCTTGAGGTCGGCCACGGTGCGCGGATCGTCGGCGTAGCGCTTGAAGCGGCGCAGGTTGCAGAACGGCTTCGCCAATGCGGTGAGCTCGACGATCGGCACGGTGTGGCCGTGCGCCTCGACGCTGCGGATGCCGAACTCGGGCTTCTCATAGTCCTTGCCGATGCGATGCAACAATTCGTAGCCGGCAGCCATGCGCGCAGCGCCTGGAAGTTGCGACAGCCAACTGTCCGGCGCGGTCAGCATGCGCGCGCTGGCTTGCGAGAAATGCGCCAGCGGATTGAGCAGGGAACGGTAGAACTCGTGGGCGTGGTAGATCATCCGGGTGCTCCGTGGCAGCGCCAACCATCGCGTGCTGCGATGCAGCAGGATACCGCGATCGGGTCCACCGTGCTGAAGGCGGCCGCGTACGCTGGCGCAGCCTTGATGGTTGCGTTGGCGTCCACGCGCGCGGGCGCCGGCATACACTGGCGCACATGCCATGCGCGCCAGACCGACCGCCACCGTGAACACCGCCCCAGCCGCGCCCACTCGCACGCGCGTGGGCAACCGGGTATTGCTGGTGCGTCTGGGCTTGCTGCTGGCGGTATTGGCCGGCGTGCATTTCGGCGGTGCCGGACTGATGCATTGGCTCGGCGGTTACTTCGATACCAGTATTACGCGTTGGGGCGAGTGGGCGCTGCCGCTGTGGATGTTGATCTATGTGCTGGCACTGGCGATACCGTTCGTGCCGGGCGTCGAGATCGGCCTTGCCATCATGCTGCTGCTTGGCACCAAGGGCATCGTGGCGATGTACTTCGGCACCTTGGGCGGGCTGTCGCTGGCCTACGGCGTGGGCCGGTTGTTGCCGATGGCGTCGCTGGCCGTGCTGCTGCGCTGGTTGCGGCTGCGGCGCGCGCAGGCGCTGGTGGAAACGCTGGCGGCGATGCCGCGCGAGCGCCAGCTCGATCATCTGTTGCGGATCGCGCCCACCCGCGTGTTGCCGTTTCTGCTGCGCCATCGGTATCTGGCGTTGGCGCTGGCCTTCAATCTGCCGGGTAACGCGCTGCTCGGCGGCGGCGGCGGAATCGCGCTGCTGGCGGGCCTGAGCGGCCAGTTCCGCTTCTGGCGCTACCTGGCGATGCTGTGCGTGGCGATCGCGCCGGTGCCGGTGCTGCTGATGACCACCGGTATGGCGCTGCATTAGCGCGCGGCCCAAGTCAGCGCCACCGGAGCATCGAGGTTGGAGTTGCGCCCGCATCGCCACCGCATCGGATAGCGCGGTATTCTCGGCACGTCGGCCGGGCGGGCAGTAGGGAATGCCTGCGCCGCTGGTCCGTGGACGCACTGCCAGCGAGTCGGGGGTGCGTGTGCTGGAGTCTGCATGTGGAAGGGGCGCACCGCCCCGTTCGACAAATGGCTGAGGAAGCGACCGACGTGGCGGTATTGCTGGATCTGCGAAGCGTGATGCTGGTGTCCGTGCTACTGGGCGTGCTGATCAGCGGTGCTCTGTTCGCGGCGCGCAGCTACGCCCAGGGCGAGGCGCGCGTGAGCGTCACGGTGTGGGCGCTTGGCATGCTGTCGCTGCCCGCGGGTTGGGGCTTGATCCTGCTGCGCGGGCAGATTCCCGATGTGTTGTCGGTGCCGGTGGGCAACGCCTTCAGTCTGCTGAGCTATGCCTTGTTCGCGCATGCCGCACGCATCCTGGCGCGCCGGCAGGGGGTGCCGTGGCTGGCGTATGCGCTGGTGCTGCTGGTGCTGCTGGGCCTGGGTGCCGACGTGCTGTGGCTGCACGAACCGCGCGCGCGCCTGCTGGGGCTTTCCGCCGCGATCGCCGCACTGCTGGCGTATTGCACGCTGCAGGTGCTCGCCGGCACCTGGCGCGGGCGCAGCGCCGGGGCGCAGCTCACCGCAGCCACCTTCGCGGTGGGCGCCGTGATCCTGCTGGTGCGCATAGTGCACGAGGGCTTTTTCCCCGATGGCAACCACCGCGCATTCGACGCCACCCCAATGCAGACCGCGGTGTACCTGTATGCCGCGTTTGGGCCGGTGATCGCCTCGTTCGGCTACGTGCTGATGAGCAACGAGCGGATCGCCGACGAACTGCGGCTGATGGCCGCCACCGATCCGTTGACCGGGCTGTTCAACCGTCGCCCGTTCGAGCAACTGGGCGAAAAGCTGGTGGCCGACGCGGTGCGCAAAGGGCGGCCGCTGACGCTGCTGCTGCTGGACGCCGATCACTTCAAACAGATCAACGATGCGTTCGGGCACGCCGTCGGCGATGCCGTGCTCAAGCAACTCGCCGCCACCCTGCACGAACAGTTGCGCTCGGCCGATCTGATCGGCCGCATCGGCGGCGAGGAGTTTGCCGCGCTGTTGCCCGACACCGCGCCCGGTCACGCCATGCAGGTGGCCGAGCGCCTGCGTGCGGCGGTGGAGGGCATGGGAATCCAGTCGCTGGGCATTCCGGTGCCGGCGCGCGTCAGCATCGGTGTGGCGGCGCTCGAAAAGATCGACGTGGTATCCAGCGATCCGGCCGAACTGTTCGCCGAACTGATCCGCGCTGCGGACCTCGCGATGTATGCCGCCAAGCGCGATGGCCGCAATCGCGTGGCCGCCGTCACATGAGCGCGTCTGCACCGCGTCATTCCCCGATCACGCCATGAACACCCACAAACCAGGAGCGTTGCCATGATCTACCTCTGGACCAAGACCTTCCACCTGCTGTTCGTGATGGGCTTCATGGCCTGCGTGTTCTATCTGCCGCGCATCCTGGTGAACATCGCCGAGACCCGCGGCGATGCCGCCGTGCAAGCCCGGCTGCATCTGATGGGAATGCGCCTGTACCGTTTCGGCCACGTGATGTTCGCGGTGACGGCGCTACTGGGCCTGCCGTTGTGGCTGGGCTTTCGCATCGACCCCGCATTGTTTCCACCGGTCGCCATGGTGGGTGCCTGGATGCACGCCAAGTTGCTGCTGGTGGCATTGATCTTCGGCTTCTACATTGCCACCGGCCGCCTGCTCAAGCGCGGCGCAGCGGGCGGCGCATTGCCCAGCGGCAAGGTGTTGCGCTGGTACAACGAGATTCCGCTGTTGCTGCTGGTGCCGATCATTTACCTGGTGCTGGCGAAGCCGTTTTGAGCGTTGCGGACGGTGGCACATGTGCGCGCATGGACTAGCCCCAGTACAGTTCCGTTGATCGCTGCGGACTTCAATGTAGTCATTCCAGCGAAAGTTGGAATCCAGTTTGCTGTTGATTTTCTGGGTAAAGTGAAAATGGACTCCCGCTTTCGCTGGGACGACGACTTGTTCAGAGTGTCCTTAATTTTTCGGGAACGACGTTCCACTTTTTACGCGCAGTATGCGCATGCGCAATCTGGCCGCTGCTTCGGTGCTTCGACACCAGGAATGTGGGGGATGGCATGTTCAATCTCGACGAAGAAAAGTTGCAGGTCGTGCTCAAGCAGTTGCAGCAGGCGATTTACAATCATGAGCGCTGGTACAACGAGTTGATCCGCACGATCATCTGCCAGCAGCCCGCCGACCGCCACGACGTCAGCAAGGATGCACATCGTCAATGCCGCTTCGGGCAGTGGTATTACAACGAAGTGCCTGTTCAGGTTCGAGAGCACCAGACGTTTACTGCAATACGCGCCGAGCATAAGCACATGCATCAACTGGCGGCGCAGTTGCTGTCGGCGTCGGCGCTCGGGGTGGCGATCTCTCCGCATGATTACGATGCGTTCTCCAATGCGCTGGACCGCCTGCGTCTCGAAATTCATACGCTGCGGCGCGAGATCGAGGAGTCGCTGTACAACCACGATCCGTTGACCGGCGCCTTGAATCGTGTCGGTATGCTGACGTCGTTGCGCGCGTTGCTTGAGTTGGTCAAGCGGGATGTGCAGCAATGCTGCGTCGCGATCATGGATTTGGATCGCTTCAAGGCGGTCAACGACACCTACGGTCATCGCGTC
>JANRIF010000053.1:0-2345 GCA_033765245.1 Lysobacteraceae bacterium | reverse complement strand
CGCACCATGTACTGCCCGTGCTGCCATTCGTGATGCAGGTTGCCCTGTTCATCGGTACGCGCGATCTGACCATTCTGTTTGACGTAGCCGGTCTTGATCGCGCGTACGTCGTGCGCCGCCATGTAGGCCATCGCGCCATCGAGCTGGCGTTCGTAGTTGGCGATACCGCCCGAAGTCTCGTGATGGCCGATGATGCGCACGCCCTTGGCCTTGGCGTAGCGCGCCAGTTCGTCGAAGTCGTAATCCGGATAGGGCTGGGTGAAATGGAACAGCTCGCTGTTGGCGATCCAGTCGCCATCCCAGCCGACGTTCCAACCTTCCACCAGCACGCCGTCGAAGCCGTACTTGGCGGCGAAATCGATGTAGCGTTTGACGTTCGCGGTGTTGGCGCCGTGTTTCGGCCCCGAGCCCCAGGTGCCCTTGCGGATGTGCAGTTCCCACCACACCCCCACGTACTTGCCGGGCTTGGCCCATGACACATCGCCCAGCGTGTTGGGTTCGTTGAGGTTGAGGATCAGCTTGGCCGATTCGATCAACGCGGCGGCGCGATCGACCACCTCCAGCGTGCGCCACGGCGTGACGAAGGCGCCCTGCGTCTTGACCTTGCTGCCATCCGACCACGGAATCAGGTCTGCCTTGAGCCGGTTGCCGCCCATGTTCTCCAGCGTCATCGAGGCGTAGTCGACCAGCGCCGCCTCGTGCACGCTCAGATACAGCCCGTGCGCGGTTTTCATCGTGAGCGGCGTCTCGGCCTTCCAGATCGCCGACATCGGCGTGTGCCGATACAGATACTCGTAGCGGTTGGGCAGGTAGGCACCGGTCCACCATGCCTGCGGGTCTTCGTTGAAGGCGAACTCGGTCAGTTCGTTGGCAATCGTGCGTTGCGGGTGTTCGGGATCGGCAGGCACCTCGTAGCGAAAGCCCATGCCGTCGTCGTAGACGCGGAACACCACGCTGAGCGCCGGCTTGCCGTCGCGGCCGAAATCCACCCGCAGCTCGTTGTAGTGATTGCGCACTTGCGCCTGTTCGCCCCAGGGCTGGGTCCAGGTCTCGTCCACCGCGCGCGTGGCGCTGTCGAGAATCGCCAGATCGTCCGCCAGCGACGGCGCATCGCCGAATTGCAGGCCCAGCCGCGAAGGCAGCAGCACCGGATCGCCGAAGCGGCTCAGCGTGTAGTTCGCGCGCCCATCGTGCGTGCTCACCTCCACGCTCAACACCTTGCCGGGCGACGCCACGCCGACGGCAGCGGCAAACGCGGGCAGCAACAGGGAAGCCAAGGCGAACACGAAGCGTGTCATCGGCAGCATGCGGGGAGTTCCTTGAGGAAGGTCGGTCCGGCCGGTGCGCCGCGCGCGAACCGTGCAGGCCCGCGACGCGCGGCTGTGCGTTGCATCGTAGACAGCCCTTCCGCCAGCCACCACCGGCTGCATACGTATTCATCGCCAGCGCTTTATCCGCCCTCGCGCAAACGCTACATTGGCCGCTTCGCCAAACGGATCGCAACGCATGACCGACGACCGCCGCATACGCCGCATCGTGATCGTGGGAGGCGGCTCGGCCGGCTGGATGACCGCCGCCGCGTTGTCGAATGCACTGCGCGGCAACTGCCGGATCGGTCTGGTGGAGTCCGAGGAGATCGGCATCGTCGGCGTCGGCGAAGCCACCATCCCGCCGATCAAGTATTTCAACCGCTCGCTCGGCATCGACGAGCGCGACTTCATGCGCGCCAGCAAGGGCACCTACAAACTCGGTATCGAGTTCGTGAACTGGACCCGGCAAGGTCAGCGCTACTTCCATCCCTTCGGCCAGTTCGGCGCCGACTTCGACAGCGTGCCGTTGCATCAGTGGTGGCTGCGCGAACGCGCGGCCGGCGCCGCCCACCGCCTGCAGGATCACTCGATGGCCTGGGTGATGGCGCAGCACGGCAAGTTCAGCCATCCCATCGCCGATCGCCAGCGCGTGCAGTCCACCTTCGATTACGCCTACCACTTCGACGCCGGCCTGTACGGCCGCTTCCTGCGCGGCTATGCCGAACAGCGCGGCGTGCAGCGTGTCGAGGGCAAGGTGGTGGACGTGACGCTGCATGCTGAGAGCGGCTTCATCGAAGCGGTACAACTCGCCGATGGCAGCCGCATCGAAGGCGACTTCTTCATCGACTGCTCGGGCTTTCGTGGCCTGCTGATCGAAGGCGCATTGCACACCGGCTACGAAAGCTGGCAGCAGTGGCTACCCTGCGACCGCGCCGTCGCAGTGGGCTGCACCCATGCCGAGTCCAACTGGACGCCCTACACCCGCGCCACCGCGCACGCCGCTGGCTGGCAATGGCGCATCCCGCTGCAACATCG
>JANRIF010000048.1:0-3933 GCA_033765245.1 Lysobacteraceae bacterium | reverse complement strand
TGGACCGGATCGCCTACCTGCGCGTTGGGTTGGCTGCGCAGGTCCAGCGTCATCAGGTCCATCGAGACCCGCCCGATCAGCGGAACGCCCTGGCCGTTGACCAGCACTGGAGTGCCCGACGGCACGTGGCGCGGGTAGCCGTCGCCGTAACCGATCGCGGCCACCCCGACCCGCATGTCCTCCGGGCAGACGAAGGCGCCGGAATAACCGATCGGCTCGCCGGCGGCGACGCGGTTCACCGCAATCAATCGGGTCGACAGGGTCATTGCCGCACGCAGGCCGAAGTCGGCGCCGGTACGGCCGGCAACCACCGACATGCCGTACAGCGCACCGCCCGGACGGATCCAGTCGGCGTGCGCCTGCGGCCAGCCCAACACCGCGGCCGAGTTGGCCAGCGAACGCGGCCCTGGCAACTGCGCGGCGATCGCGTCGAATCGCGCAATCTGCGCCGCCGTGGTCCTACCGCCGAATTCATCGGAACTGGCGAAATGACTCATCAACGTCAGCTCCGGATCGACCACCGGCAGCGCGCGTAGGCGCGCGGCCACGGCCACCGCGTCGTCCAGTGCGATCCCGAGCCGGTGCATGCCGGTGTCGATCTTGAGCCAGCAGCGGATCGCCGGCCCCGGTTCCAACGCCTCCAGCATCGCCACCTGGCTGGGGTGGTGGACGACCGTGTCCACCGCCAACGCGCGCAGCACCTGCAGGTCGGACGCCTCATCGAAGCCCGACAACAACACGATCCGCTGCGACAACCCGGCAGCACGCAGGCGCTCGGCGTCGGCCAGCGCCGCCACCCCGAACGCATCGGCGTCGGTGAGCGCCCTGGCCACGCGCTCCAGTCCATGGCCGTAGCCGTCGGCCTTGACCACCGCCATCACCCGTGAGGTGGGTGCCATGGCACGGATCGCGGCCAGATTGTGCCGCAGGGCATCGAGGTGAATGGTGGCGCTGGTGGGACGGCTCACGGGCAATCCAGGTTCGAAGGGTCGGGGCAAACAGACTTGCGCAGCGATCTGTCCGGCGGCGGTGGAGTTATGGCAATTCGCGGGCAGTTATTCGAAGCGGCCCACCGTATCGTGCGCCAGATTGTCGAAGCGCGTGTACTCGCCGAAGAACTTGAGCTTGACCGTGCCGGTGGGGCCGTTACGGTGCTTGCCGATGATCACCTCGGCCAGCCCCTTGTCCTGCGAGTCCTTGTTGTAATAGTCGTCGCGATAGATGAACACGATCAAGTCGGCGTCCTGCTCGATGGCGCCGGACTCGCGCAGATCGGCCATCACCGGGCGCTTGTCGGTGCGCGTTTCCAGGCCGCGATTGAGCTGCGAGAGCGCGATCACGGGCACGTTCAGTTCCTTCGCCAGTGCTTTGAGCCCGCGCGAGATCTCGGAGATTTCGGTGGCGCGATTTTCGGTGTTGCCGGGCACCTGCATCAATTGCAGGTAGTCGATCACGATCAGCGCGAGATCGTGCTCGCGCTTGATCCGGCGCGCCTTGGAGCGCAGCACGTCGGGCGATAGCGCCGGGGTGTCGTCGATGAATATCTTCACTTCCGACAACATGCGGATGGCGTGGTTGACCCGGCTCCAGTCCTCGTCTTCGAGTTGACCGGTACGCAAGCGCTGCTGATTGACCCGGCCGATCGAGGAGATCAGGCGGAACGCGAGCTGCGGCGCCGACATTTCCATCGAAAACACCGCGCAAGCCTTGCGCGTCTTGAGCGCGGCATACTCGGCAATGTTCAGCGCCAGACTGGTCTTGCCCATCGCCGGACGCGCGGCCAGGATCAGCAGATCGGACGGCTGCAGGCCGGCGGTGATCAGGTCGAACTCGGTGAAACCGGTAGGCACGCCAGTGACGTCCGACTGGTTTTCGTAGCGCGCCTGCAACACCGCGAAGGCTTCGCGCATGGCATCGCGCAGCGCCACGTAGTCCTGACGACCGCGACGGCCGTGCTCGGCGATCCCGAACACGGTCTGCTCGGCCAGCGCCAGCACTTCCTGGCTGTCGCGGCCGGCCGGCTGGAAGGCGCTGTCGACGATGCGGGTGCCGGCATCGATCAACTGCCGCATCACCGCCTTCTCGCGCACGATGTCGGCATAGGCGCCGATGTTGGCCGCCGAGGGCGTGGTGCTGGCGAGTTCGATCAGGTAGGCGGTGCCGCCAGCCTGCTCGGAAAGCTGGTTGGCCTCCAGCCATTCGCCCAGCGTCACCGCGTCGAAAGGCTGATTCTTTTCCGCCAGCTCGCGCACGGCGCGGTAAATCAGGCGATGGTCGCGACGGTAGAAATCCTCCTCGACCAGCAGATCGCCCACCCGGTCCAGTGCTTCCGGCGCCAACATCAGGCCGCCCAGCACCGCCTGCTCGGCCTCCACCGCCTGCGGCGGCACGCGCAGGGCCTCGACGCGATTCTCACTGCGCGGGGCACCCGATGACACGTTGCGCTGAGGCATGCAGTTATCCGTGGCGATGGGCAGGGACGCGGGAAGCCATGCTAGCCGCGTCGCCGCCTGGGGGGTTGCAGACAAGTCTGTGTATAACCGGTGGGTATCTCACCAGGTGAGACGACGGTGCCGGGATCGGATGCGCAACATCCATCGCCGGACGCCGTAAACGACGAAGGCACCCGCAGGTGCCCTCGCCTTCATTGCCAGAGCGCCGGGGCGATCAGGCTTCGGGCTCGACCACCACCTTCAGGGTGAGCTCGACGTCGGCATGCAGCACCACCTGCACGTCCGACTCGCCGGTGCGGCGGATCGGACCTTCGCCCATCACCACCTCGCTCTTCTCCAGCGTGAAGCCGGCGGCGGTAAACGCCTCGGCGATGTCGCGCGGGCCCACCGAGCCGTACAGCTTGCCTTCGGTGGAAGCGTTCGCCTTGATGACCACGCTGGCGCCTTCCAGCTTGGCCTTGCGTGCCAGCGCCTCGGCCAGAATGGTGTTGGCCTTGGCCTCGAACTCGGCGCGGCGTTGCTCGAAATCGGCCAGGTTGGCGGCCGTGGCCGGCACTGCCTTGCCGTAGGGGATCAGGAAGTTGCGGCCGTAGCCGGGCTTCACCGACACCTTGTCGCCGAGGTTGCCGAGGTTCTGGACTTTCTGCAGCAGGATCAGTTCCATGAGGGTGCTCCGTATTCGTTAGCGGCAATCATGTGCCGCAACGGTATCGCTGTCCGAATGACAGGGGGAAACGGCGCGCATGGCGCGCCGTCATCGTCAATTGCTGTGGTTGTCGCAGTACGGGATCAGGGCCAGGAAGCGGGCGCGCTGGATCGCGGTGGCGAGCTGGCGCTGGTACTTGGCCTTGGTGCCGGTGATGCGGCTGGGCACGATCTTGCCGGTCTCGGTCAGGTACTGGCGCAGCGTGGCCAGGTCCTTGTAGTCGATCTCGGTGATGCCTTCGGCGGTGAACTTGCAGAACTTGCGGCGGCGGAAAAACTTGGACATGGGTGCTCTCCGGATGCGTTCGATCAGGCGGCGTCGGCGGCGTCGCCGGTGCCAATGGCGTTCTCGCTTTCGTCGTCACGACGGCGGCGATCGCCCTTCTCGTCCTTGGTCTTCATGATGAAGGACGGCTCCAGGTCGGCGGCCTCGCGACGCACCACCAAGTGGCGCAGCACCGCGTCGTTGAAGCGGAAGCCATCGACCAGCTCGTTCAGCACCGTAGCGCCGCACTCGATGTTCATCAGCACGTAGTGGGCCTTGACCAGATTCTCGATCGGGTACGCCAACTGCCGGCGGCCCCAGTCCTCGAGCCGGTGAATCTTGCCGTTGTCGCCCGCGATCAGCGCCTTGTAGCGCTCGATCATGGCCGGCACCTGCTCGCTCTGGTCCGGATGGACCATGAACACGACTTCGTAATGACGCATGGTTGACTCCTTGTGGATGTGGCGCGCGCCCACGTGGGCGCTGCCGGACAGCCCCCCGCCATGGCCG
>JANRIF010000230.1:0-10356 GCA_033765245.1 Lysobacteraceae bacterium | reverse complement strand
CCGGCAGATCGAGCGCGGCCAGCACCCAGCGCGCCGCCACCGCTTCGAGCTTGGCGGCGATTGGTGAGTTGTCGAACGACGACGCGCACTGGTCCCACGCCAGCGCCAGCCGTTCTGCTGCCGCAGCGGCCGGTAGCGCCGCGCCGATCACGAAACCGAAGTAGTTGGGTCCGTTCGAGGCCACCGTGGCCGGCGAGCCGAGATCGTCCATCAGTGCCAGAGTCTGCGCGGCGTCGTGGCCGTGTTCGGGCAGCGGCTCGTCGAATGCTTGCAATGCCGCCAGCGCATCGGCGTCGGGAAATACGCGCCGGGTCGCCGTGCCTTGCAGATAGTGCAGCGCGCGCCGATCGGCATCGCGGGTCAGATCGCTTTCGTGTTCGGGCGTCATCAGGTGCTTCCTGTGGTGTGGCGCATGACCTTCGGCCGGTACGGCGCGGCGCGGATGCGGCGTAGTCTGACGTGCCGAACGGATCGACGTATTGTCGCGTGATCGATGCTGGGGGAGAACTCATGATGAATGACCTGATGCGCAGTGTGGTACTGATGGCCGTCGCCGGGCTGGCGCAAGCGCAGCCGGCGGATGACGCGACCTTGTTGCTGCGCCAGCCGGCGGTGTCGGCCGAGCGTTTGGCGTTCGTGTATGCCGGCGATCTGTGGGTGGCGCATCGCGACGGCAGTGCGCCGCGCCGTCTCACCAGTCACGCCGCCGAGGAAAACACCCCGATCTTCTCGCCCGACGGCAAGCAACTGGCGTATGCCGCCACCTACGAAGACAACACCGACGTCTACGTGATCGGCATCGACGGCGGCCAGCCACAGCGCCTCACCTGGCATCCGGCAGTGGACGTCCCGGTGTCATGGACGCCCGATGGCACCGCGGTGGCGCTGGTGTCGAACCGCGAGACCGATCAGGGCCGTTCCGGTCAGCTTTATCACGCCCCGCTCGCGGGCGGCCTGCCGCAAAAGCAGATGGAAGCGCGCATCTATCGCGGCGCCTACGATGCCGACGGCAAGCGCCTGGCCTACATCGCCTTCGGCGCCGGCTACAACGGACTGTTCGGCGGCACCGCCGGCTGGCGCGGCTATCGCGGCGGTACCACGCCGTCGGTCCGCATCCTCGATCTGCACAACAACCGCGTTACCGCGATTCCCGGCGAGCGCGTCACCGATTTCAATCCGTTCTGGCTGGATGGTCAGGTGTACTTCCTCTCCGATCGCGAAGACACCACCTTCAACCTGTATCGCTACGATCCGGCCAGCGCCGCCATCACCCGCCTCTCCCACGAGACGCAATGGGACATCCGCAGCGCTTCCGGCCATGACAACGTGGTGGTGTTCGAAGCGGGCGGCGCGCTCAAGCAGCTCGACCTCGGCAGCGGCGACATCCGCGCGTTGCCGGTGCGGATCGCACCCGATCTGCCGCAGGTGCAAACGGCGTGGAAACCGGTAGCTGCCAACATCGAGACCATCGGCCTCTCGCCCAGCGGCAAGCGCATCCTGATCACCGCGCGTGGCGAAGTGTTCAGTCTGCCGGCGAAGGAGGGTTCGGTGCGTAACCTCAGCGCCAGCGAGGGTGTGCGCGAATACTCGGCGTTGTGGTCCTCGGACGGCAACCAGATTGCCTGGATCGTCGATGGCCGCGATGGGCAGACGCTGGTGCTGGCCGATCAACAGGGCAAGCCGGCGGCGCGTCGTTATCCGCTGGGGCCGCATTTCTACACCCTGCTGGCCTGGCATGCGGAGAAAAAGCGCATCGCCTTCGCCGACAATCATCTCGGCCTGCACAGCGTCGATCTGGGCAGCGGCAAGATCGCCGACATCGCCACCGCGGCGCGCCGCGACAACGTCGAAGCGACTTTCTCGCCCGATGGCCAATGGCTGGCGTACACCCGCGAGCAACCCAACTTCAATCGCGACCTGTGGCTCTACGAGTTCGCCAGCGGCAAGTCGCAGCGCGTCAGCGATGGCATGGCCGACGTGGCTGCGCCGGCGTTCAGTCGCGATGGCAAGGTGCTGTACTTCGCTGCCTCCACCAACTCCGGGCCAATCCAGGTGGGCCTGAACATGAGCAGCCAGGAGCGGCCTTATCGCGCCGGTCTGTATGCCGCGGTGCTCACTGCCGATGGCCGCTCGCCGGTGGCGCCGCGCAGCGGCGATGAGAACGCCGTCGACGAGAACGCAGGTGCCAAGGACGACGCCGGCAAGGACAAGAAGGCGGACAAGGACGACAAGAAACCCGCGCCGGTGACCATCGCACTGGCGGGCATCGCCCAGCGCATCGTCAGCCTGCCGGTGCCGGAGGGCAATTACAGCCTGTTGCAGGTGGGCAGCGACGGCAATCTGTATTTCCTCGAACAACCGCAGCCCGGCGCCACCGTCGCGCCGCCCGAGACGCCGCCCGAGAAGGGAAGTCAACTGCGCCGCTTCGACTTCAAGAGCGGCGAAATGAGCACGGTGCAGAGCGACCTCAGCGACTTCCGCATCAGCGCCGACGGCAAGCAGGTACTGCTGCGGCCTGCCGCCGACAAACTCTCGATTGCGGAGCTGGGCAAGGAGCTCAAGCCCGAGCCGGTGGATCTGGGCGGGCTGCGCCTGCGCATCGATCCGCGCCGCGAATGGGCACAGATTTTCGACGACGTGTGGCGCATGCAGAAGGAGTTCTTCTACGCCGACACCCTGCACGGGCTGGATTGGGACGCGGTGTACGCGCGTTACCGTCCGTTGCTGGCGCACGTGGGTCGGCGCGAGGACCTCAATCAACTGCTGGTGGAAATGATCGCCGAGTTGCGCGTGGGCCATAACCGTGTCGGCGGCGGCGACGTCTACAAGAGCAACGGCCCCAAGGTCGGTTTGCTCGGTGCCAACTTCCGCATCGAGGCCGGGCACTACCGCATCGCCCGCATCTACAGCGGCGAGCGCTGGAATCCGTTCCTGCGCGGGCCGCTTGCCACGCCCGGCAACGCGGCGAAGGAAGGCGAGTACTTGCTCGCCGTTGCCGGACAGCCGCTGAGCGCCGGCGACAACCTGTTCGCGCGATTGCAGAACACCGTCGATCAGCAGCTCACCTTGCGCGTGGGTCCGCATGCCAATGGCCGCGACGCGCGCGACATCGTGGTGAAGCCAATCGCCGCGGAAACCGAGTTGCGGCTGTGGAGTTGGGTGGAACGCAATCGTCAGTGGGTGGACCAGGCCAGCGGCGGCAAGGTCGGCTACATCTACCTGCCCAACACCGCTGGCGCCGGCTACACCTTCTTCAATCGCATGTTCTTCAACCAGATCGACAAGCAGGCGCTGATCATCGACGAGCGCGGCAACGGCGGCGGGCAGGCCGCCAACTACATTGTCGAAACGCTCAGCCGCCGCCACCTGTCCGGCTGGAAGGATCGCGATGGCCTGACCTACAACACCCCGGAAGGCGCGCTGCACGGGCCCAAGCTGATGCTGATCGACCAGGATGCCGGCTCCGGCGGCGACTACCTGCCGTATGCGTTCCGCGAACTCGGCATCGGCCCGCTGCTGGGCACCCGCACCTGGGGCGGTCTGATCGGCATCTTCACCAATCCGCCGCTGGTCGATGGCGGCACCGTCACTGTGCCGTTCTTCCGCTTCTATGATGCCAAGGGCCAGTGGAGTGTCGAGAACGAGGGCGTGGCGCCCGACATCGCGGTCGAACTCAATCCGCTCGCCAGCAATGCCGGTCGCGACAACCAGCTCGAACAGGCCAGCGCGCAGATACTGAAGATGCTGGAGGGCTGGCACGACGAAGTACCGCGCCAGCCGCCGGCCTTGCCGACGCAGTTAGGGCGTTGATCGGCTCTCCGTGGCGGCGGTGCACACCGCCGTCGCGACATGGTGCCGGGTCGGCGCACCGGTCAATCAAGGCTATGGAGTCACGTCCATGCGCGAAACCCTCACCCCCGAATTGCGCCAGTTGCTGCAGACCATGGCGCAGGCACACGCCACGCAGGCGATCCCGTTCATCGTCACCGCCGACGCGGATTGCCGCATCGCCGAAGTGGTGCCGTTCCCCATCGACAACGCATTCGAGATCATCCACGCGGTGTCGGGACGGATGACCGCCGCACAGGCGTTGGCGCTGGCGCAACACCCGCAGATCGAGCGCATCGAATACGACGGCCAGATGCACGCATTGGCGGCGCAGGCGCTGCGCTGACGCGGCGGACGGGCGCGCCAATCGCGGCGCTCGCCGTTGCAGGCGAGCACCGTCATTGCAAGGCGCGCTCAGGGCCGGAGCGCAACCGCTGGCGCCGGCACCAACGCCGCAGCGGCTTGCGCCACGTCGACCCGGCCGTAGCCGTACAGCGCGTCCCAGCCCGGCGCGCCGAGATTGTCGGCGGTGGCGCCCAGCAGGTTCCAGATCGCCACATTGCTGGCAAAGCGATGCGCGCCCCACACTACTGCAGCGGCGCCGGCCACATGCGGGCATGCCATGCTGGTGCCGCTCTTGACGCCGTAGCCGCCGCCGGGAATGGTGGACAGCACCTGCACCCCCGGTGCGCTGATTTCCACCTGCGGGCCGCGGCTGCTGAACGAGGCGATCATGTTGTTGCTGTCGATCGCCGACACCGCCACCACATTCTTGTAGCGTCCCGGATAGCCCACGGTGTTCATGGCCGGCCCTTCGTTACCGGCTGCCGCAATCACCAGTACCCCGGCATTGAAGGCGGCGTTGCACATCGTCTCCAGCGCCGCCGGCGCGCTGGCGCCGCCCAGGCTCATGCTGATCACGCGGATCTTGTTCTGGATGCACCAGTTGATGCCGGCGATGATCCAGCTGTAGTTGCCGCTACCGGAGTTCGCCAGCACTTTCACCGCATACAGCGAGGCTTCCGGCGCCACCCCGACCACACCGGCGCCGTTGATCGCGGCACCGATGATGCCGGCGCAGTGCGTGCCGTGGCTGTTGCCGTCCATCGCGGTCTCGCCCGGCACGAAGCTCACCGAACCCTTCACGTTGCTCGCAAGATCGGGATGGGTCCAGTCGATGCCGGTATCGAGCACCGCCACCTTGATGCCCTTGCCGCGCGAGCAGCCCCACGCGGTCGGCGCCTTGATCTGCGATACCCCGATGGGCACCGTCTCCGCCTTCACCGAGGGCTGGCCTTCGAACACCAGCGTCTCCATCGGCAACGCATAGGCCAGCCCGTCTTCCTCGACCATCGCCACGTTGGGATCGCCGCGCAGCGCCTTCACTTCGTCGTCGCTCAGGCTCAGGCTGACGATCGGCGCGTCGTAGAGATTGACGTCGTAGCCGACCAGGTTGTCGGCCATGCTCGGCGGCAGGCCGGGCGATCCCACCGAAAACTCGGCGGCGGCGGAAACGTCGTAGATCGCCAGCGAGCCAGCGCGCGGCACGCATTGCGTCAGCAGCTCCATCTTGTCGGCGGACTTGTTACGGCGCTGGTCCTTCGGCTTGAAGGTGACGATGACCGACTTGCGCGCAGCGTGCGTGCGGTCGGACGAGGGGGATTTCTTGCGGGTTGCCATGGCTTGTCACTCCAATGACGCATGCGGTGGGTCGGCGCGCCGGGCCGGTTCGCAACGTCCTGGAAAGCATCGGCAGGGCGTCGTCGCCCCCGCGAACGGAGCGCGGCGGCGGGCGCGGCGTGAGTCGCGGATACCCCTCCACCTGCAACGCACCAAGAGTGTGGGAGCGGCCACTGTGGGCGGATCGGCATGCGCTGCGCTCAGTCAGCCGCTTCGCGACAGCGCATCGTTGCGCGATGCTGTGCCTTCGTTACGCTCGGTCGCCCGCAAGCGGCCTCCCACAAAAGCGCAAGAGCTTCCGCTGTGTGTGGGAGCGCGCTCGCGCGCGACGAGGCTCCGCTGCCGCGAGCTGTGGTCGCCCGCGAGCAATGCTCAACAAGAGCATCGCCCGCAAGCGACCTCCCACAAAAGAACGAGAGCCTTCGCCGTTTGTGGGAGCGCGCAGCTACATCCGCCAACAGGCGATGAACCGGTGCTGTTGCGCCGCACCGTCGACGCCGGCCACCGCGCGGGTCGGCAGGTTATGCGCCATGGCGTCGTTGAATTCGTCCTGGTACGCCGCCGAACTCATGCCGTGGCGGTCCTTGCGAGCGCCCGGCATCTGCGCAAACACCACGCTGTAGTACGGCTTGCCCTGGTGCATGTAGGCGTTGATGTAGGCCGGTTTGCGATTGGCCTTGGACTGCGCGTCGTACAGCGCCTGGTAGTCGGCTTCCGGTATCTGCGACTTCACCACCCAGGAGCCGATGTTGTCCGAACGCCACAGCACGGTGTAGCGCGGTTCGCCGCCCACGGAAACCACCGAGATCGCAGTAGGGTTGAGGTGCTTGTTCTTGGCTTCGGTCATCACCGCCATGTGCTGCGTGGTGTTCAGACCATGGCGGGCAAGGTAGCCGCCGGGCTTGTTCTTCACGAAAATCGCCGAGTAGCGCACGTTGCCGCCCACCAGCGCGCTATCGACCAGCACCGGATAGAACTTGTCCTTCTCCGCTTGGGTGAAGCGCGCCTGGTAGTCGTTCGGGCTCAGCAGGAAGTACGCGCGGAACTCGCCCTTGGCCGGTCGCCAGACGTGGTTGAGGTAGGGCTTGCCGGCCACGCTGTAGCCATCGAGCCATTCCAGCCAGAAGCCCGAATCCACCATGTGATCGAACCAGCGCTGGAAATTGCCGGCTGCCATGGCGTGACGCGAGGACTCGCCGCCCAGCCGCTCCGGTGGCCAGAACAGCACCGGGCCGTCGGGGATGCGTTGCCCGGCGAAGCGCGTCCACTGGTTGATGTCGGCCTGCTTGCCCGACGCCACCGGTGTCGAGAGCCCGCGCCGGAACGTGAACTGCACCGGATTGCCATCGCCGTCCTGCTGATGCACGTGCAGATGCGGCGCGCTGGAATTGCCGCTGTTGCCGGTCAGGTACAACTTGTCGCCGGCCTTGATGCGTTGGCGTTGCGCCTCGGGCACGTCGGCCTCGTTGTCGGCACCGGCCTTGGTGTACAGGGTGGCGTCGTGCGGGCACAACGATGACGGGATCGAGCCCGGCTGGCCGTGCGCATAGAGCACCAGATTGCCGTCGTCCAACTGCACCAGCAGGTGGTTTCCCGCGCCCGACATCTTGCCATCGCGCCATGCCTGGCTCAGCCAGTCGCGCTGCGCGAAGGGTTCGTCGAACTTGTCGCCCAGGGCCGAGCTGAACGGGCGCGGGTTCTCCGGCGCGTTGCGCCAGCAACGGATGATGGTGCCGTCGGACATCGCATAAACGGGTTTGCCGTAGACGTAGTAGTCGGAGTTCTTCGGCTTCTTCCAATCGGTGGAAGCCTTCACTTCCGACCAGGTGTTGGCACCCTGATTCTTGCGCATCGCGCCGATGTCGTAGCCCCACATCTGCGAACCCGACGCCGAATGGATTTTCTTGCCGACGTAGTAGCGCTCGCTCGCCACCAGATCGTTGCCGAAGTAGGGCAGGTCGAACATCGCCGCCTGCAGCTTGCGTGCGGTGGGCGGCGCGGCGCCGGCTGGCCGTGGCGCGATGGGGTAGGGCACGTCCTGCAATGTGGTGAGCGACAGTTCCGATTGCCCGGCGGGATCGGCCCGGATAGCTGACGGCGTGGGAGTTTGCGGCGGTGCGGTGCGGCGTGCTTCGGTCTCCTGGGCGGCCGCGCCGGTGCAGGCGACCAGGAAGATGAGCACAGTCATGGCTGCTCGGTTCATGGAGATTCGTCCTCGTGTGACGCGATTCGCGGCAACCGGCAACCCGCCCGGCGCCGCGTCGTCACCCCGGTATCAACCCCCTGTTTCCCCCGAACGCCGCATCCGTGCTGGAGCGGCCACATCCTGCCCGCGCCGCGCATCGCCGCCATGGCTCGCTTGCCGGATGCATGGATGCTGCTGGACGACGATCGTGCGGTGGAACCCCGCTTCGATCAGGGCTCGGGTGTGCCGGTGTCCTGCACGCCTTGCGTCAACTTCGCGCGCGCGGCGCTGGCGAGTGCCTGGTAGCGGCGGCGAAATGCGTCCAGCCGGTCCTCCTCCAGCTCCTCCAGGTCGAGCAGCGCGTTGTGCGCTCCCTGCGTGGCGCGGATGAGTTCGTCGAGCTTCACCTGGATGGCTTCGGTATCGCGGTTCTGGGTGTTCTGGATCAGGAACACCATCAGGAACGTGACGATGGTAGTACCAGTGTTGATCACCAGTTGCCAGGTGTCGCTGAAGTGGAATATCGGCCCGGTGACGATCCACGCCGCGATGATGAGCACCGCCAGCACGAAGATGCGCGGCCTGCCGCAAAAGTGCGCCGCGGCTTTCGCGAATCGGGAATACCAAGCGGTGGTGCGCATGGCGACTTCTCCTTGGACGTACGGGCGGAGCATAGTCGCGACATCGTCGGCGAGCCATTCGGCCGGCGGCAAACGCTCGGATCCGCAGGCACGACTCATGCGCCGCAAGCCGTGCCGACAACACCGCTAACACCACCAGATTACGCGCGATGACGCCTCGCTGCGCTGTGGCGCCGCGGCGCGCGGCGCCGGCATCCACGTGGACGGATCAGCTCATGGACGCGGCATAGACGCCCGGAAAGTAGCGCTCCATGAGCGACTGCGGGTACATGGGCGCCTTGAACCCGTATTGCGCATACAGGCCGTGCGCATTCCCGGTGGCCAAGGTGAAGCGGCGCAGCCCCTGAAGCTCAGGGTGCCCGATCACACAATCCATCAGTGCCTTGCTGTAGCCCTTGCCGCGATGCTCGGGCAGCACGAAGACGTCGACGAGGTTGGCGAACGTTGCACCATCGGTGATGACTCGCGCAAACGCCACCTGCGCAGGCCCGACGAAGCCGCCGAAGCAGAGCGAATTGTCGATGGACTTGCGAACCAGTTCGAACGGGATGCCTTTGGCCCAACTGGTGTGCTCGGACAGGAACCGATGGATGAGTGCCAGGTCCAGTTCGGTCTTCTCGGTGGTGATACGAAATGCGTCCATCGCCCTGCGCCAGATTGCTGTCCCCGCCCGCTGCCGGGACACCGCGCCGAATGATCTGTTCGCGGCGTGCGTGGGTCAAGCCGGCCGGGATTCGATCGCTCCATGCCGGGCGATGGGCATGGCGCACGTCGCCCGTCACTCGACGCTACGCGTCGGGTGTCGCATCCATCGGCAGGCGAGGCGGCGCACGCGATGCGCGGCAGGCGATGACGTGCCGCGAGTCGCAGTGGACGGGGGCGCCGACGGGGTACGTGGCGAATCGACTCCCCCGTCCCGCCGCCTTGCGTTTTGCAACTATTGGCCTCTGAATCCCTTCTTATACGCTTCCTTTTCCGTCGGGCTCATGTTCTTGTAATCGTCATCGCTCGGTTTTCCCGCGCGTGCCGGATCTTTCTGGATGCTGTCGTGCAGCGCTTTTCCTTTCTTATGAGCCGCATCGGCGCGTTGTCGCTCCTGATGTTTCTCTGCGGCAGAAATGTCGTCTGAACCGAAGATTTGTTGGCCTGAGCCAACGGTCATGCCAGGCTTTCTCGTGCTCATTGCATGTTCCTCTTTGGATTGCCGCGCCAGACGTTGGCCGGGCCCCATGTGGCGGCATTCCATGGGGGCCAAGTTCAGGCTAAGCAGTGAGTCCATCGGTACGAGTGTCCATGGTGGGTGTCAAATGGAATGGCGTGACGATGATAATCAAATTACAAATTGAATGTCGTTGCGAGGAGCGAAGCGACGTGGCAATCCAGAAGTTCCGAAAGCGTCCATATGTTGAGTGGTTTGGTTCAAAATTCATTGACACAGAAAGCGGTTTGTCAATATGCCGCATAAACGACAGAATAATAAACTCGCCTGCGTGTTTTACATGAGATCAGCGCCAAATTTACTCATCATCGTCAGGCAATTCGTCACGCAGGCAGTCCTTCAGCTCTTTCAACGCTTCGCCCAAGCCCGTGGCAGACGCCAGGCTGCCAAGGAAGTTGTTGATTACATCCACCCACTTTCTGAATGGCCTGCGCCAAAGACCGCCGATTCCGCCGGTCAAGCGCGCGCGCAAGGTGGCGTTCGCGCGCGAGACGTGTTTTTCCTTGACCGCCAATTGGGCGCCATAGAGGCCCGCCCACTGGAAATTCTGCCGTGGCGTTTCGTAGATCAACGCCTCCGGATGCCGCTCGCCGGAGGCGCGGGTGTTGCGCCAGAAATCATCGAGAAACTCCTTGAGCGCCGCGCGGATGTCGCGCGCGCCGTCTCCATACAGCGTGTCGGCATGCTGCTCGATGAGATCGAAGGTCTGGATGGTGTCGGCGAGCATCGCCATCACTCGGCGTTGCACATCGGGAAGTTCGGCGTCCGATAGCGGCATGAAAGCGTCTCCCTGTGTCGAGCCT
>JANRIF010000035.1:0-14476 GCA_033765245.1 Lysobacteraceae bacterium | reverse complement strand
CAGGCGTCGCTGCGTTGGCGGCCAACCGCCCGCTCATGCCGCGCCCCGTCCCACCTTGGACCTGACCCGCATTTCTCACACCCCTCCTGCTGCGGCCGCCGTTCGGCTGCTGCCGCAGCTACGCGGGGCTGCGCCCCGATCGCTCGCCGTGGCGCGCCGTGCTTCCTCGATCCGGCACAACGTACCGTCGAGTGCGTCTTCGCCGTCTCTCAGTCCGCGCGGTGCGCCACAACGGCGTCTCGGCGCCCTCGCTACGGATCGGTGTGAGAAATGCGGGCTAACCATGCAGCGCGGCGGGCAGGTTCCGACGCACGCCATTCTTGATCGCGCCGCGCAGATCCATCAGGCGCCGATGAAAGAAATGCCCGGTGTCCGGCATCATCACCAAGGTCGGCTTTTCCGGTAGCGATTCGACCCAGCGCTTCACCGCAACCGGGTCGACCACGTCGTCGTCCTCGCCCTGCACCACCAGCCACGGGCAGGCCGGCGGCAGCACCGCCGAGAAGTCCCAGCGCCCCGCTGGCGGCGCGATCGACACCATCTGACGCACCGGCAGGTGACGTGCGCCCAGCAGCGCCACGTAGGCGCCGAAACTGAAGCCGGCCAGCCACAGCTCGGCCTCGGGGCGGACCCGATGCACCCATTCGGCTACCGCCAGCAGATCGAGGGTTTCGCCGCGGCCCTCGTCGAACGTTCCCTGCGACTCGCCGACGCCGCGAAAATTGAAGCGTACCGTCGCCACCCCCAACTCGCGCAGCGCGCGTTCGATGATGGTGACCACCTTGTTGTGCATGGAGCCGCCATGCAACGGGTGCGGATGGCAGATGATGGCGATCGCCGGGCGCGCGTCCTTGGCTGCGGGCACGTCGACCAGCACCTCCATCGCGCCGGCCGGGCCGGGCAGGCGCAGCGAGGCGGCCGCGCTCGGAAATGCGTCAGGTGCAGGCGAGTTCTGGCTCATCGGCGGGCCGACAGGGATTCAGGATGACGGCCAGTGTAACCGAGCGCGTCGAGCGCACCGATGCCGTGGCGCCGGGTCAGCGCTGGGCGGCGGAAAAATCCAGGTCGACCACCAACGGGTCGTGATCGGACGCGCGCCATGGCCCTTCCTCGCCTTCCGGGTAGCCTTGACCCGGCTCCTCGTCGGCATTGTTGTGCCATTCGGCGGCGCCGCGCACCGCCGCCGCCAGCGCCGGGCCGACCAGCGCGTGGTCCAGCCGGCCGGCCTGACCATTCCAGGAGAAGCTGTAGGGCGCGGTAACCGCCGCCAGCGCCAGCGCATCGCGCCAACCCAGCGCGGTCAGCGTGGCAATGGGGTCTTCCTGTGCGTAGCTGTTCAGATCGCCGATGATCAGCGCGTGATCGCTGCCGATCAGCGTGGGATCGGTGCGAATCCACTGGTCCAGTTGGGTTGCGGCGGCGACGCGGGTGGCGTTCCAGCAGCCTTGGCCGTCATTGGCGTCGCGGTCGGCGCCGCTGGCGTCCTGGCAACTGCCCTTGGACTTGAAGTGGTTGACCACCACGGTGAATGCCGCGCCGGCGCCGACACGAAAGCTCTGCGCCAGCGGCGGTCGGTTGCCGTGCGCGAAGGCGTCGGTGGTCACCGTTGCCGGCGACCCGACCGGCGTCACCCGGCTGGCGCGGTAGATCAGTGCCACGCGGATCGCATCGCTGCCAGGGCCGTTGCCGGCATCGACCAGCCGCCAATCGGCGCCATCGTCGGGCCCTGCGTTGAGCGTCGCTACCAGTTGCGCCAGTGCCGAATCCGCGCCGAAGCCGTCGTTTTCGACTTCCATCAACGCCGCCACGTCGGGCTTCAACGCCTGGATCGCGGCCACCAGCTTGGCTTGCTGCAGACGATAGCCAGTGGCATCGCGGGCGCCACGCGCGGTCGGAAAGCCGTCGCCGCGGCCGTCGCCGTTGAACAGGTTGAGCAGGTTCATGCCGGCGATGCGCAGCGTCCCCTCGATCAGCGGCGGCGGTGCCGGGCGTGGAGCGGCCAGCAGACGTTCGGGCGCTGCGGTCTGCTGCAGGCGGTAGCGGCCGTGGCGTTGGTCGAGCACGCCTTCGGCGCCAACGATTTCGCTGCCGGCGCGCAGCGTCCCGGTGTGGCCCGCGAGCCAGGCGATGGCTCCGGGGCTTTCGCGGTCGCTGCCGTCATCGAGCACCAGGCTGCGGCGCGCGTTGTCAGCCGCGATGGTGAGGGCCGCGTCGCCGGGCCGGGCCAACTCGGTGGCTTGGAACAGGCGCCCGCCGAAGCTGACGCCGACGCTGCCGTAGCGGCGCAGTTCGTCGTTGCGGCCGACCGTCAACGGCGCCTCGATGCGCACGCGCATGCCTTCCAGCGCCTCCCAATTTTCCGCCGGGCCGGTCAGGATGGCGGCGGCAACCGTTCCTTCCCCCATGACCTGGGCCTCGGCCATGCTCAGCGCGGTCAGGCTGGTGTCGCCGTCGCCGAATTCCGTCACCCGCCCGACGACCACCAGTCGCTGCCCTGCCGTCACGGGTTTGGCATCGGCCGGCCACAACACGAACAACCCATCGGAGGTCGCGGCGTTGCCGTCGGTTTCGTCCGTGGGCGACTGCATGAAGAAGCCGCCCAGGTCGCGGTCGACGTCGGCATTCACCACACCATCCACGGCCACCACCTGTCCGAGCAGGGGGCTGGCCTCGCCACTGCCCTGCACAGCGCCAATGGTCAGGACCGCGGGATCGGAACGGCTCGCGCAGCCGACGAGCAAGGCGACGAGCCCGAGGGTGCCGGCACGGCGCAGACAACGAAACGACAATGACATGACCATTCTCCGGGCCCACCAAACGAAGACGCCGCCCGAAGGCGGCGCTCGAATCTCCGCGATGACGCAGCTTACTTCAGGTTGCCGATCATCCAGGTGACGGTGGCACGCACCTGCTCGTCGGTCAGCGCCGGGTTGCCGCCTTTGGCCGGCATCACGCCCGCCTGACCCTGAAAGCCATTGACGGCGTGCTGCACCAGGATATCGGTGCCCTGCGCGACGCGCGCCGCCCAAGCGGCTTTTTCGAGCTTGGGCGCGCCGGCGACGCCGGCAGTGTGGCAGGCGCTGCACAGGTTGCCGTAGATCACCGCGCCATCCAGGGTGCCTTCGTAGGCGACCTGCGACGCGGCAGCGTTGCGCGCGGCATCGGCCGCGGCGGCCATGGCGGCCGCGCCGGTTTCGCCCGCGTACACCGCTGCCGCCGGCTGCATCCGCTCGCGCAGCTTGGCTTCGGCGGACGGGTCCGCTTCCGGCGGCTGCGTGCCGTGCAGCGCATGTGCGAGCAGCGCCAGTACCAGTGTCAACAGCACCAGCGCGGCGATGATCGTGGAGAACTTCTTGAGAAATGCCTGATCGTGTGAATTCACGGCGTTACCTGTTGGGCAAGTCGGGCTCGGTGCGGGAGCGACGGCGGATGGTGGCGGCGCGCAGGCCCAGTGCCGATCGGGCGGGCCCACATGAGACGGTCAAACCCGCATTGTAGCGTGCCCGGGCGCCAGCACAAAAGAGAAATGCAACCACGCAACCGCGTGGGCGATTGGCTGCAGACTGCGCATCGGTACGGGCGCCAATTGCCGTGCGGCGGCAAGGTCTCGACAGACGCGATTCGTTCAGCAAAACCGAGACTTTGTCCAATATCCAAGCGCTGCAATCCCCGCTAGTCTTCGCCTGAGCGTCACCAAGGGGAGCGTGGACCCTGCGGTACGCTGTCACGGATGAGGGGCCCCCGCCCCCCGCGCCAAGGATGGCGCCCTATTTGGGAATCGCCGCATGAACGGTCCTGGCACCGCGAGCGAACTCCCCCGGCCTGCGCGGATCGCTCCGTGAATCGACCGGGCCGCAACATGCGCCGATCCACCGGAAGTCTGGCCCCCCGACCTGCAGCGATGCGGTCGGGTTTTTCCGTATGCTCAGGAAATCAAGCCGTGCTGGCGGGCGATTCGGTACAGGTCCATCGGGTTGCGGGCATCGAGCTTGAGCATCAGGCTGTGGCGATGCGCATAGACCGTCTTGATGTTCAGACCCAGCGTCTCGCCGATCTGCGCGGGCCCCAAGCCAGCGACCAGACGCAGCAGTACCTCGTGCTCGCGCGGAGTCAGGCTGGCCAGCAGGTCGCCGCGGACGCGGCTGGTCGGCAGGCCGCCGCTGTAGACCTCGCCGCGGGCGATCATTTGCAGTGCCTCGGGCAAGGCTTCCGGCGCCGCCCGCTTGCTGAGGAATCCGGCGGCACCACGCCCCAACGCGTCGTGCGCGAAGGCCTGCGCGTCGTGCATCGACAACACCAGTACCTTGGGGCTCTGCCCGCGCGCGGCCAGCGCATCCAGCACGTCCATGCCATTGCCGTCCGGCAGCGACAGGTCCAGGATCAGCAGCGCGATGCCGTCGAGCGCACCGTCGGCCAGCACCTGTTCCATCGACCCGAACTCGCGCAGCACCCGATAACCGCCAAGCGCGTCGATCAACTGGCGGAAGCCCTCGCGCACGATCGCGTGGTCTTCGCACAAGGCCACCGGGGTGACCGGTCTTGGCGTAACGATGTCGGAGGATGCCATCATCGCTACAGCAATGCCTGAGTCCGAGCGAGCGGTCAAGCCCGCCGTGGTGGCAGCCTTGTACGTGCTGGGCTTGCTGCTGGCATGGCCGTTGGCGCGCAACATCTGGTATCTGCCGGCCGGGCTGCGTCTGGGAACCCTGTGGATACTGCCACGTCGTCATTGGCTGTGGCTGCTGGCGGCGGAATGGCTGACTCTGCTGGCGATGAATGCGTGGCGCGGCCACGACTTCAGCCGGCCGGGCCTGTGGATCGTCATGCTGCTGCCTTGGCCGTGCTACGCGGTAGCGGTTGCGCTGCTGCGCAAGGACAGCATGCGCATCGGCACCGACACGCCGCTGATCTTCCCGCGACTGATCGCCGCGGGTGTATTGGGGGCGATGCTGATCGCGCCGTGGCTGGCGCGTTTCCATCCGGCCACTTCGTCTCCCAGCCATCTGCTCGCAAGTGGTCTCGAGTTCATCCTGGGCGACCTGTTCGGGGTGTTGATGGTGGCGCCGCCGATGGTGTTGTTCGCCCGTCGCGGCTTCGGCACGCCGCAGCAGCGCGAAGCGATGCGCGCGGTGCTGTTGTATCTGCTGCCGGTGTTGGCGCTGTCGGCGCTGTTGGCGATACGTGCGATGGAATTCGCGCCGCTCGCCTATCTGGTCGTGTTCGCGCCGCTGCTGTACATCGCGTTTCGTCACGGTTGCAGCGGCGCGGCGCTGGCAGTGCCGTGCGTAGGGCTCGCGCTGGAGCTGACCCGCGACTATGCCCCCGGCATCACCGCGCCGGCGCTGCAACTGTCGCTGGTCGCGATCGGCAGCGGCGCGTTGATGCTGGGCGCCGCCACCACCGCGTTGCGCAACAGTCACTGGTTGCTGGCCGAACGCAATCGCGAATTGCTGCACAAGAACGAAAACCTGCAGAGCCTGACCATCGAGCTGCGCGACATGGCACAGCGTCTGGCGCGCTTGCAGGAGCAGGGGCAGCGCGAACTGGCCGCTGAATTACACGACGAACTGGGTCAGGGCATCACCGCGCTGGCGACGCGCATTGCGCTTGCCCAGCGCGCCTGCCCACCGGGCGCCACCGCGCAGGCGTTGTACGGGTTGCGCGAACAGGCGCGCGAAGTGCACGACAGCCTGCGGCGCGCATTGCGACAATTACGCCCGGTGGTGCTGGACAAGTACGGCCTGTGCCGCGCGCTCAGCGACGGCCCGCCGCACGAGCTGGCGGAGGATGCCGGCATCGCGTACCGCGCGCAATTCCGCGGCGACATCGACGCCCTCAGCGAAGACGTCACTACCGCGATCTATCGCATCTGCCAGGAAGCGGTGACCAATTGCGTGCGCCATGCCCATGCGCGTAATTTCTGGATCGAGCTGACCGTGACCCAGCTCGCTTCCGACAATGGTCATTGGGTCGAACTGGTGCTGGCCGACGATGGCGGCGGGTTCGGTCCGCATGCCGATGTCGAGGGTCATGGCCTGTCGGGTATTCGCAGCCGCGTGGCGGCATTGAGCGGCGATTACAGTTTCCAGACCGACGGCAACGGCACCCGCCACTGCATCGTGATCCACACTGCCGCGGCGTATCCGCCGTTCGGCCACGAAGTCAACCCAGCGAGCGTTGTGCCCGCCGCGGATCGCCAGGTGCCGGGCGCCGCGTCGTGACGCCGCACCGTGCGACGCCGGCGCGCGGCGACGATCAGGCGACGTGCACGCGATTGCGGCCGCGCGACTTCGCTTCGTAGAGCGCTGCGTCGGCGCGGTGCACCAGCCAGACGGGCGCCACGCCTCGCACCGCCACCGCACAGGCCACGCCGATGCTGACCGTGACGCAGCCCGTGCCGGCGCGTGGAGCATGGGCGATGCGCAGGCGTTCGATGGCGCGTTGCAGACGTTGCGCAACACGCCGCGCCGCGCTCTCGTCGGCGCCTGCCACCAGCACCGCGAACTCCTCGCCGCCATAGCGCGAAACCAGCAGATCCTTGCCGCGCAGGGTGGAGCGGATCGCTTGCGCCACTTGGCGCAGACACTGATCGCCGGCCGGGTGGCCGAAGTGGTCGTTGTATTTTTTGAAATGATCGACATCCAGCAGCAGCAATGCCAGCGGCATCCCGCTGCCGCGGCTCTCGCGCCACAGCGCATTCAGCGCGCGGTCGAAATTGCGTCGATTGCCGATTCCGGTGAGGGTGTCGCGCAACGACAGCTCCTCCAGTCGCGAATTCGCCAGCGCCAGCCGGCGATTGGACGAATTGAGTTCGTGCAACACCACCGTCGTGGCGCCGTTGACCTGTTCCAGGCGCGCCCGCGTCGTGGCCAGATGGATCGCCGCGGCAACCTGATCCGCCAACGCCTGCAGCGCCTGTCGCGCCGAGCGCGAGAAGGTGCGTTCGCTGGCGCTTTCCAGATTGATCAGGCCGATCACCTGGTCGCGCAGGCGCACCGGAAGGATCAGTTCGGCGCGCGTCCTGGCGTTGCCTTCCACGTAGTCGGGATCGGCCGAGACGTCGGGCACGAACTGCATCTCGCCAGAGCGGATGGCGCGCCCCGTCACGCCGCGCTCGGCGGGCCATACCTGATCGCGTTCCAGCGGCACGCGCGAATGCCCGGCGTGCGCCTTGAGGATCACCTCGGTTCCGCCGTGCACCACCAATGAGAGCGTGGCGAGAGTCAGCTTGAAGCGCCGATGCAGGTACGAGATCAACCGCTGCAGGGTGGTGTCGACCTCCTCGTCGGCGCCCAGCAGGTTGGACAGGTCCTGGATCATGTCCAGCATTGCGGCACGCAAGGACGCGGCGCGATATTGCATTGCCATCGTCAACGCCACCGCCACCCAGTCATGCAGCGCGGCGATCATCGCCGGGCGCGGTGACTTGGTGGTGCCCGGCCACGCAACCCAGAGCACACCGAGGCAGCGATCGCGCGCGCGGATCGGCAGAATCAGCGCGGTATCGTCGTCGGGTGAGTCGCTATCTTTGGGCGAGCGAATCAATGCGGCGCGCAAACGCGCGCGCGTGGCCGCGCCCGGAGCGCGCCCGACGCGCAGCCACGGGCCCTCGGCGAACGAGCGCGCCTCATAGAGCGCCAATCGGTGGCTGCCGATCGCGTCGGCCAGCTTGCGCACGAACGCCGGCCGCAACCGCCCGGCGTCTTGCGCCAACGCGGCATGCAGTGCCGGCGCATCGAAGCGTAGGGTTGTCGCTGACGTCATCACACCCACCTGTTGCGTCCGATGGTGCGGTTGCGACATCACCGGGCGATGCACCTGCATCGGCTGTGTGAGGCTGAAATTGAGTGGAGAAAGCCGATGCGAATCACATTTTCATCGCCGGAATGCCGCAAATCGCACACGTCGTGGCATTCGAGCCGATCGCGACGCGACCCGTCACATCAACCGCGCACTTCGCCCCGGTCGCCCGCAAGCGGCCTCCCACAAGGGAGCGCGGCACGCCTGTGGGAGCGCGCTTGCGCGCGACGCAACGCCGCAAAGGCTGTTGTGCGTCGTGATGCGTGATCGCAATGGGCGGTAGTTCTTTGGGGGTGGTGCGCCCGACGGCGCGCTAGCGCCGCGTAGGCGCGTTAGCGAAGGTGGGTAATCACGTGGGAAGGTTGGCGCGCCCGACGGGCGACAGCCCGCGTAGGCGCGTTAGCGAAGGTGGGTAATCACGTGGAAGGTTGGCGCGCCCGACGGGCGACAGTCCGCGTAGGCGCGTTAGCGAAGGTGGGTAATCACGTGGAAGGTTGGCGCGCCCGACAGGATTCGAACCTGTGACCCCTACCTTCGGAGGGTAGTACTCTATCCAGCTGAGCTACGGGCGCATTGTGCTTCGAAGCGGACAGTTTAGCGTGCAACCGTCCCTGGTGCCGCACGCCGGCCTCGGCTTCCATGCCTCGGCGCTCGGCCCTCGCGAGGGCCGAGCGGACCGGGCCTGGCCCATCGTTGCGACGGTAAATCTCCCGACTCCGTCACGATTTTGCCCCGACAATCGGGGGACCATCGAAACTCTGGGATAAAGTTCGATCGGACGAGGCCGTTAGCACTACTGATGAGCGTGACCATGACGACCCGCAGCGGTACGCTGGAAAAAGCTCCGTTCCAGGCCAGCGATGAGGAGCGGCCGGTGTCGTTTCGTGTCCAACCGCAGCCCGATGGCGCCATGGATATTGCGATTGTCCAAAGTCTGCTGAGGCATCCGATCCGGCGCGGCCTGGTGGCGCTGAGTTGGAATGGCCGCATGCTGGCGCAGAACGCGGCGGCCCAGACCTTGCTGAACTCGGGCGCATGGGCAGCGCTGGAGCCGTCGCTCAACGAGTGGCTCCAGGCGCTGCGTCAGCATCCGGAGCGGACCGTCGTCGAGCGCGTGCCGGCGGGCGAGGTCGCGTTGGCCTGCGAGTTGCGCGCAGTGCTCGACCGCGAGGGCAACGGCAAGGGATTCACGCTGTCGGTGCATGCGGTGGACGCCAAAGCCGAAGGCGATGGGCTCCCCGACCAGGAGCCGCCGGGCGATACGCTGGCGTTTGGCGACGCGGGCGTGTGCGATTGGGACATCGATCACGACCGGATCGTGTACTCAATGCAGTGGATGGGCATGCTCGGCTATCACCCGGGCGAGTTGAGCAATTCCAGCGGCGAGTGGGTATCGCGGGTGCATCCTGACGACCTGGACCGCGTCAACGCCGCCCTGGCCGACCACTTTGCCGGACGCAGTCGCGGGTTTCAGTGCGAACACCGCCTGCGCGCGCGAGACGGGCGCTGGCGCTGGGTGCACGATCGCGGCACGGTGGTGTCCTGGCACGCCGACGGCCGGCCGCGCCGCATGCTGATCTCGGCACAGGACATCACCGAACACAAGGAGCTCGAAGCGCGCCTGCGCGAGCGCGAAGCGCTGCTGCAGAAGGCCCAGGCGGTCGGCAAGATCGGCAGTTGGGCCTACGACCCGATCGCCGATCACTCGTGGTGGTCGGAGGAGATGTACCGCATCTACGGGCTGAGCCCCGGCGGCAATCAAAGCGATCGTGCCAACCACCTCAAGCTGTACGTTCCGGAATCGGCGGCGCGCCTGAATGCGGCGCTGGAGCGCGCCTTGGAACAGGGCGCGCCGTACGATCTGGAACTGGAATTCGTACGTCCCGACGGCGCGCATCGCTGGATCGCCGCGCGTGCCGAAGTCCTGCGCGACGAAGGCGGCTGGCCGCGTCTGATCGGCGTGGTGCAGGACATCAGCGACCAGCGCGAGGCGGAGGCGCGCAGCCGCTGGAACACCAAGATGCTGGCGCAGATTTCCTCGATGGGGAAAATCGGCGGCTACGAATGGACGCTGACCGGCCAGGAAGTGCAATGGACCGATCAGGTCTATCGCATCCACGGTCTGGAGCCCGGCACGCGCGTCACCAAGGAGCAGGTCAAGGCGATGTACGACGCGGTCTCGCGCGAGCGCCTGGATCAGGCGCTGGCGCAGGTGATCGCCACAGGCGAGCCGGTCAGCGATCTGGAACTGACCTTGTATTCGCCCGACGGCCGCCGCGTCTGGGTGCGTTGCGCCGCCGAGCTGGAGTTCGAGGACGGCGTGCCGCATCGCGTGGTCGGCCTGGTGCAGGACATCACCGAGGAACACGAAGCCGGCGAGCGCATCGAACAACTGGCGCACTACGACAGCCTGACCGGATTGCCCAACCGGTTCCTGTTCCGCCAGCGCGCCCAGGACGCCATCACCGACGCGCGCCGCAGCGGCAGCCTGCTGGCGCTGCTGTTCATCGACCTCGACCGCTTCAAGAACGTCAACGATTCCATGGGGCATGCGGTCGGCGACCAGTTACTGTTCGAAGTCGGCGGCCGCCTGCGTTCGTGCGTGCGCTCGCACGACGTGATTGGCCGCCTGAGCGGCGACGAGTTCCTGATCCTGCTGCGTGACATCGGCAGGCCCGAGGACGCGGCCAGCGTGGCGCGCAAGATTCTGGCCGCGCTGCACGAGCCGATCCACCTGGAAGGCGTGGAACTGCACATCGGCTGCAGCATCGGCATCGCCCTGAAGAACGAGGAAAACGCCGACCTGGACGCGCTGCTGCGCGCCGCCGACACCGCCATGTACGCGGCCAAGGACCTGGGCCGCAACACCTTCCAGTTCTATACCGATGCTTTCCTGCAGAAGGTGCAGCGCCGGCTCACCCTGGAAAACGAATTGCGCATGGCGCTGCGCCGTGGCGAGTTCAGTCTGAACTACCAGCCCACGCTCGATGCCGTCACCGGCGGCGTCTCGGGTCTCGAAGTGTTGCTGCGCTGGACCACCGCCAGCGGCGAATCGCGCTCGCCGGTGGAGTTCATTCCGGTGGCCGAGGACAGCGGCGAGATCATTCCGATCGGCGACTGGGTGCTGGCGCAGGCGTGCCGGCAGGCGGTCGATTGGGAGGCGCAGGGCCTGCGCTTCGGCCGCATCGCGGTGAACGTTTCCGCGGTGCAATTGCGCGACCCCGATTTCGCAGAGCGCGTGCTGCGCATCTGCGAAGCCGCAGGCTGGGATCCGCAGCGGCTGGAACTGGAACTCACCGAATCAGCGTTGATGCGCGACACCGAGGCGCTGCGACGTGCCTTTGCGCTGTTCGAACACCGTGGCATCCGTCTTGCGGTGGACGACTTCGGCACCGGCTTTTCCAACCTGCATTACCTCACGCGCTTCCCGGTGCAGCACCTGAAGATCGACCGCAGTTTCGTCAAGGCCATGCTCGACGACTCCACCACCCGCGAGCTGACCCAGGTGATCATCAGCCTGGGCCACGCGCTAGGCATGTGGGTGGTGGCCGAGGGCGTGGAAACCGAAGCGGCGCGCGACGCTCTGCACCGGCAAGGTTGCGACGAGTTCCAGGGATATCTGTTCAGCAAGCCGCTATCCGCCGACGCGATGCAAGTGTGGCTGCAGGATCCTCGCTAACTTGCATCCGCATCCGGCAGCGGCTTGAACGGCCCCAGCGCGGCCCACAACCACTGACGCTCGTCCAACCACCACGACAGCGGCAGCCCTTGCGCCAGCGCCAGCGCGTGCGCCAGCGCCAGCCCCAGGCCGGCATGACGGCGATCCGGTGCCGCCGGGCCGCGGTAGAAGCGCTCGCCCAGATGCTGCATGTCCTCGCTGCTCAGTGCCGGCGCGGGATTGCCGATGCGCAGCACGATGCCGGCGTTCTCCTCGTCGCGCAGCGACACCGACACCGTCGAGTGTTCCGGCGCGTGCGCGACCGCGTTGCCCAGCAGATTGGCGACGATCCGCTCGCAGCCGGCGGCATCCGCCAACACCCAGGTTTCCGGCGGCAGTGTGCACTGCAGCGACAACGCGCGCGCCGACACCGGCTCGGCGACGCGCCGCAACTGGTCGCGCAACAGGCTGCTCAATTCCACCGGCTCCATGGCCGCGTTCTCCAGTCCCGCCTCCTGGCGTGCCAGTGCCAGCAACGATTCCACCACGCGCTCCATCTCGGCGCTGACCTCGGCAATTTCGCCCAGTGCGTGGCGCAGCGCGGCCTGGTCGGCGCTCATCAGTGCAACCTCGGCGATGGCGCGCGTCTCCGCCATCGGTGTGCGCAACTCGTGCGCCAGATTGCGAGCGAAGCGGCGTTCGCGCGCGATGGTGGCGAACAGGCGCGCCAGCAGATCGTTGAACTTGCCCGCCATCGGCAACAGCTCGGACGGCAGCGCGCGTACCTGCAGCGCACGTGGCGCGCCGTCCGGATCGATCGCCAGCGCGGCCTCGCCCAGCGCATGCACCGGCGCCAGCGCGCGCAGCACGATCCAGCGCAACAGCACGATGACCGCCAGCAGCGCCAGCGCGATGCCGCCCAGCAGCGCGAAGTGCAGACTGTCTTCGAGTGCGTCCAGCGCCTCGCGCTCCTCCGCCAGCACGATGTCCAGCGCCATGCGCGGATCGCCGGCAGGCAGTGAGAAGCGTTGCGCCACGGCACGCCCGGCGTGGCCGTCGGGCAACACCATGTCGTAGTAGATGCGGCCGCCTTGCGCCGCAAGGGCCGGCGGCCGCGACAATTCGTTCGCACCCGCCGACTCGGAGCGGGCCAGGCGCCTGCCGTTTGCGTCCCACACCTCGTAGAAGGCGGTGTGGCCGTGCTGGCCGAATTCCGGCATCCAGCGCTCCAGGCGCGGTAGCGACGCCAACTCGCCGGACACGCCGTGGACCGCCGCCAGCACGTCGATGCGGCTTGACAGGCTGCGGTCGAAGCGGCTGTAGAGCTCGCGATCGATCCGCAGATCGACCGACCAGAACAGCGCGCCCAGCGTGAGGCCCAGCAGCACGATCAGGCTGGCGCTCAGGCGTCCGGCGAGCGACAGCGGCGCGCTCACGGCACCAGATAGCCGAAGCCGCGACGGGTCTCGATCAAGTCGGGCAGGCCCGCCTTGCCCAGTTTGCCGCGCAAGGTGCTCATCAGCACCTCCACCACCTTGTCCGAGGCGGTGCTGTCCGAACTGTACAAGTGCTCGAACAGAAACTCGCGGCTGAGCGGGCGCCCGCGATGGCGCAACAACATCACCAGCAGCCCGTATTCCTTGGGCGTCAGCGGCACCGGCTGCTCGCCCACGCGCGCGCATTGGCCCACCGTATCCACCGCCAGATCGCCATGACGCAGTTGCGGAGTGCGCTCGTCGAAGCGGCGTCGACCCAGCGCCTGCACGCGCGCGCGCAATTCCTCGAACGCAAATGGCTTTACCAGATAATCGTCGGCACCCAGATCGAGCGCCTGCACCCGATCGCCGATCTGATCGCGCGCCGACAACACCAACACCCGGCACTGAAGATTGCGGCGGCGGATCTCGCGCAACACCTCCAACCCGTCGAGCTGCGGCATCATCAGGTCCAGCACCACCACGTCGTACTCATAGGCGTCCAGGAACGGCAACGCAGCGCGGCCATCCGCGGCCTGATCGACCGCAAATCCGCTGCCGGACAGGCCCGTGGCCAGCGCGGTGCGCAAGCGTTCCGAATCGTCCACCACCAGCAGGCGCATGCCACCCGTCCCTTATTGATCGCCACCAGTGTAGCGACGCGGCTTTGGTTGCGCTTAAGCCGCCGACGCAACGCGCACAGCCGCGCGCGCCTTTGTTAACCTCATCGCATGGCTTCCGAACGCCCAACCAGCTATCCCACGCCCCACTGGCGCGCGCGCTTGCGGCAATACTGGCTGTTGCTGCGCGGCGACCGCCCGATCGGTGTGCTGCTACTGCTGTGGCCCACCTGGTGGGCATTGTGGCTGGCGGCCGAAGGGCAACCGCGCTGGCCGTTGTTGCTCATCTTCACCGCCGGCGTCTGGCTGACCCGTTCCGCCGGCTGCGTGATCAACGACTACGCCGACCGCTGGCTCGACCCCCAAGTGGAGCGCACCCGCAACCGCCCGCTCGCCACCGGCGCAGTAACGCCGCGCGAAGCGTTGCTGGTGTTCGTGGTGCTGATGCTGGTGGCATTCGGCCTGGTGCTGCTGACCAACGCACTGACGGTAGGGCTCAGCGTGATCGGCGCGCTGCTGGCCGCCAGCTACCCGTACCTCAAGCGCCACACCTACCTGCCGCAGGTGTACCTCGGCGTCGCCTTCGGCTGGAGCATCCCGATGGCCTACGCCGCCACCCTGGGCGAAGTGCCGGCGGCGGCGTGGCTGCTGTTTCTCGCCAACGTGCTGTGGGCCACCGGCTACGACACCTGGTATGCCATGGTCGATCGCCAGGACGACCTGCGCGCCGGCGCCAAATCCACCGCGATCCTGTTCGGTTCGGCCGACCTGATTGCGCAAGCGGTGATCTACACCGGATTCGTGTTGTCGCTATGGCTGCTCGGTCTGCGCCTGCAACTGGCAACGCCGTATTTTCTCGGCGTGCTGGCCGCAGCAGCACTCATCGCCTGGCAATTCCGCATCGCCCGCACCCGCGCCCGCGA
>JANRIF010000017.1:0-1849 GCA_033765245.1 Lysobacteraceae bacterium | reverse complement strand
CGCGTTCGGCGATCAGTGCGATGCCGAGTTCGTCGAAACGCTTGCGATAGCTGGCGTGGATGTTGCGGATGTACTGCTGTCGGCGTGCGATGTAGGCCGGCCAGTCGAGCGCCCCCGGCATGAGGTTGAAGCCAAGCTCGCTGGCCAGTTGCTGCGCCTCGGCCAATTCCGCAGCCAGCCACATCGCCTTCTTTGGCACACAGCCGACGTTGACGCAGGTGCCGCCGAGCGCGGTGGGTTCAAGCACGGCCACGCGCGCGCCGTGACGAGCGGCGCGGATGGCGCCGGCGATGCCGCCGGAGCCGGCGCCGAGCACGATCAGGTCGAAGCGGGAAGTCTCCATGGGTGCCTGTTTGCCTTGTCAATTGGGGATTGGCGACTCGGGACTCGGGACTCGGGACTCGGGAAGAGCGTAAAGGGCTTCGGGTCCGCAAAGGACACAACTAGCGCAAAGGAGTCGGATCAAATGCCGTCCGCTCCTGTTCATCCATGGACGCGCAGTGCTTGCGCAACCTGTGCGACACGAGCGCGGGCCCGATGGGTTACAACACCCGCGTCGGCGCACACAGTGCTGGGTTGATGATCGGCGAGTGACCGGTCAGCAGGTCGGCGACCAGATGCCCGGTCACCGCCGACATGCTGACCCCGAGCATGCCATGACCGGTGGCCAGCATCAGGTTGTCGACGCCCGGCGCGCGACCGATGAAGGGCAGGTCGTCGATGGTCATCGGCCGCCAGCCATACCAGTCCTCGATATGCTTTGGGCCTTCGGGCGTGTGCAGGTATTCGCGCGCGCCGCGCACCAGCGCGCGCAGGCGCACCGGGTTGAGGCGGCTGTCGTAGCCGGAAAATTCCATGGTGCTGCCGAGCCGGAATCCGCTGGCCCAGGTGGTGACGCAGACGCTGCGCTCTTTCAACACCAGCGGCCGGTTGGGCGCCTGCGCCGGGCGACTGTAGGTGATCGAATACCCCTTGCCGGGCTGGATCGGCAGGCGCAGGCCGAGTTGCCGCCCCACCGTGGGCGACCAGGCGCCGAGCGCGAACACGACGTCGCGCGCACGTCGCGGACCACGCTCGGTGACGACGGCGCTGACACGCCCGCCCTCGCGCTCGAAGCCGACCACGCGGCAGCGTTCCTCGATCGTGCCGCCCTGCGCACGCACCACGCGCGCCAGTTCGGCCACGTAACGATCCGGGCGCAGGCTGGCATCGCCCGGAAAATGCAGCGCACCGGCCATGCCCGGCAGCAATGCAGGTTCCTCTGCCGCCAACCGGCGCGCGTCCCAGGTATCGGCGCGTACGCTCAAGCGTGCCAGCGTCGGCAAATCCGCCTGCGCCTCGGCGAACTGGCGAGGATCGCGGTAGACGTACACGGTGCCGCTGGCGCTGAATTCGCAATCCAGCGCCTGCTCGCGCACCAGTTGCTCGATCAGGCGCCGCGACGTGTTCAGCAGTTGCGCCTTGGCCACGCCGGTATCGAGCCAATCGCGCGCGTTACAGCGGCGGGCGAAACCGAACAACCAGCGCGCCAGCGCCGGGTCCAGCCGCGGCCGAACGTAGAACGGCGCATCCGGGGAGAACATCCAGCGCAACGCCTGGCCGATCGCGCCCGGTGCTGCCAGTGGCGGGGCGTGGCTGGGCGTGAGGGTGCCGCAATTGCCGTGCGAACTGCCGCAGCCGACGGTGCCCTGCTCGATCACCCGCACCTGGCGCCCTGCCTTGAGCAGGTAATGCGCGCAGGCCAGGCCGATCACGCCGCCGCCCAGGATGATCACATCGGAAGAATCGTTCATGCGCGCATTGTAGGTTCTAGCCCGCATTTCTCACACCGATCCTGCTGCGGCCGCCG
>JANRIF010000016.1:0-5173 GCA_033765245.1 Lysobacteraceae bacterium | reverse complement strand
TCCCGAGTCCCGAGTCCCGAGTCCCGAGTCCTCACATTGACAGCCCTCGCCCCCACCCCTAAGATGACGCGCTTATGTCCGCCGCATTGCCCCTGGTTGTGGATGCGTGGCGCATGGTGACTGCGCAACGCCTGTTCGAGGGGTGGCTGGAGTTTTCGGCCATGCCAAGGCTGGCGGCTGCGTTGGCGTCGAGCGAGGGGCGTTGCCGGTATGCGCTCGAGTTCGGGCGCGACGCGCTGGGTCACGGTGTCCTCGACGTGCGGGCGGAGGCGGCGTTGCCGCTGATCTGCCAGCGCAGTCTGGAGCGTTTCGAGTTGCCGGTGCAGGTCCACCAGCGCCTTGGCATGGTCACCGACGAAGCGCAGGAAGCGGGTCTGCCGGAAGGTTACGAGCCGGTCCTGCTGGACGCCGAAGGCAACATCCGGCCGCTCGATCTGATCGAGGACGAGTTGCTGCTCGCGCTGCCGGCGGTGCCGGTGCGTCCGGACTCGGAAAGTGTCGACATGATCTGGCCGCCCGAGGCGCCGGTCGAAGAGCCCCAGGTCAGCGCATTTGCCGCGCTGGCCCAGTTGAAGCACCCCAAGGCGTAATGACTGCACCGCGTCAGTCGTCGCAAGTTTCCGTCGGAGAACCACCATGGCAGTCCAGAAGTCCCGTAGAACCCCGTCCACCCGCGGCATGCGCCGTGCGCACGACACGCTGAGCGCCAAGCAGTTGGCGACCGATCCGACCAGCGGCGAAACCCACATCCGCCACCACGTCACGGCCGAAGGCTTCTATCGCGGTCGCCAGGTCATCCAGCCCAAGATCAAGATCGCCGACGAAGAGTAAGCGCCACGCGCCGGAGCACATCCGGCACGCCGCCAATCGTGCGCATCGCGGGTATTGCCGATGCGCACATACTTAATGCTCGGGCGTTTTTCGGCTCCCGGCCAAGCGGCCAAGCATCATTCGGGCGGCGCATCCGCCGATGACGAGGTGAACGATGGTGGGCAGCAGCAACGCAGCGATCCCGTCGAACCGGATCTATTCGCGCATCGTCGGCACCGGCAGCTATCTGCCGGAAAAGGTGCTGACCAACGCCGATCTCGAAAAAATGGTCGAGACCAGCGACGCCTGGATCCGCGACCGCACCGGCATCCGCCAGCGTCACGTGGCTGCCGCTGGTGAGACCACCGGCGATCTGGCCCTGTACGCCGCCACCCACGCGCTGGAAGCGGCCGGGGTCAAGGCGGACGAGATCGACATGATCGTGCTCGGCACCACCACGCCGGACATCATCTTTCCCTCCACCGCCTGCCTGTTGCAGCATCGTCTCGGTGCCAACGGCTGCATCGCGTTCGACGTCAATGCGGCCTGCTCGGGTTTCATCTACGCCTTGAGCATCGCCGACAAGTTCATTCAGTCCGGCAGCGTGCGCACGGCGCTGGTGGTGGGTTCGGAAACGCTGACCCGCATGATCGACTGGAGCGACCGTGGCACCTGCGTGCTGTTCGGCGACGGCGCCGGCGCGGTGGTGCTCAAGGCCGACAGCGAGCCTGGCGTGCTGTCCACCCATTTGCATGCCGACGGCGGCTACAAGCACCTGCTGTACAACCCGGTCGGCGTTTCTGCGGGCTTCAAGCTCGACGAACCCAATGCCGGCGTGCGGGTGATGATGACCGGCAACGAAGTGTTCAAGGTGGCGGTCAAGACGCTCGATGCGGTGGTCGAGGAAACGCTCGCCGCCAACAATCTGCAGAAATCCGACATCGACTGGCTGATCCCGCACCAGGCCAACCTGCGCATCATCCAGGCCACCGCCAAGCGCCTGGACATGCCGATGGAACGGGTGATCGTCACGGTCGACCGGCACGGCAACACCTCGTCCGGATCGGTGCCGCTGGCGCTCGATCTGGCGGTGCGTTCGGGCCGGGTGCAGCGCGGCCAACTGCTGTTGCTGGAGGCATTCGGTGGCGGCTTCACCTGGGGCTCGGCGCTGATCCGCTATTGACCCTACGGGTCGGTACAGACGCATCGATGCCAAACTCCTCTATCATCCCGCGCTCGCCGCGCGTCGCCGGTGGGATGAAAACGTGAGGATGTTCGCTTGAGTCAGGCTCCCATTGCATTCGTTTTTCCCGGTCAGGGTTCGCAATCCCTTGGCATGTTGGCTGAACTGGCTGCGGCACATGCCGAGGTCCAGGTCGCGTTCGCCGAAGCGTCCGAGGGCGCTGGCATCGACCTGTGGGCGCTGGCGCAACAAGGCCCGGAAGATCGCCTCAACCAGACCGAATTCACCCAGCCGGCCCTGTTGGCCGCTGGCGTGGCGGTGTGGCGGGTGTGGCTGGCGCAAGGCGGTGCGCTGCCGACGCTGCTGGCCGGGCATAGCCTGGGCGAGTACGCGGCGCTGGTGGCAGCCGGGGTGTTGAGCCTGGGCGACGCCGCACGGCTGGTGCGCGAGCGCGGGCGCCTGATGCAGGCGGCGGTTCCCGCCGGCGTCGGTGGCATGGCGGCAGTGCTTGGCGCCGACGATGCGCTGGTTGCCGAAGTCTGCGCGCAGGCCAGCGGCGACGAGGTGGTGGTGCCCGCCAATTACAACTCGCCCGGCCAGATCGTGATCGGCGGGCACGTTGGCGCGCTCGATCGTGCGTTGGCCGAGCTGGCCGCGCGCGGCGTGCGCAAGACCGTGAAGCTGGCGGTGAGCGTGCCTTCGCACACGCCGCTGATGCGCGATGCCGCGCGCCAGCTCGGCGAGGTGATGGCCTCGGTGAGTTGGGCCGCACCGCGCATTCCGGTGATCCATAATGTGGATGCCGCCGGCCGCGGCGATTGTGCCGCGATCCGCGACGCCCTGCAACAACAACTGTATTTGCCGGTGCGCTGGAGCGACTGCGTGCGGGCGCTGGCTGCCGGCGGTGCTACCCGGATCGCGGAATGCGGGCCGGGCAAGGTGCTGGTCGGGTTGATCCGGCGCATCGACAAGTCGCTGGACGCGCGCGCGCTCGGCATGCCCGACGACCTCGCCAGTGCGCTGGCGGCGTGGTCGGCCGGCTGATTCCGGTACGCCGGCAGCTCATTCGCTCTTGGAGGACAGCCTCATGGATCAGACTCTCAGCGGCCAGATCGCCCTGGTCACCGGCGCCAGCCGCGGCATCGGTGCCGCCATCGCCGACCATCTCGCGGCGCGCGGCGCCAAGGTCGTTGGCACCGCCACCTCCGCCGCCGGCGCCGATGCGATCGGCCAACGCCTGGCGGCGCACGGTGGCAGCGGGCGGGTGTTGGACGTCACCGATGCGGCCAGCATCGAGGCGCTGGTGGACGACATCGGCAAATCGCTCGGGGCGATCACCGTGCTGGTCAACAATGCTGGCATCACCCGCGACCAACTGCTGATGCGGATGAAGGACGACGACTGGAGCGCCATCATCGACACCAATCTCAGCAGCGTGTATCGCACCAGCAAGGCGGTGCTGCGCGGGATGATGAAGGCGCGCCACGGCCGCATCATCAATATCGCATCGGTGATCGGACTGACCGGCAATGCCGGTCAAGCCAACTACGCCGCCGCCAAGGCCGGCATCATCGGATTCAGCAAGTCGCTGGCGCGCGAGGTGGGCAGCCGCAACATCACCGTCAACGTGGTGGCGCCCGGTTTCATCGATACCGACATGACGCGCGCGCTGCCGGAAGCCCAGCGCGAGGCGCTGCTCGGACAGATCGCGCTGGGTCGCCTTGGCGCCGCCGACGACATTGCGCGCGCGGTCGGATTTCTGGCCGGCGCCGATGCGGCGTACATTACCGGCGAAACCCTGCACGTAAACGGCGGCATGTACATGGCGTGAGCCGACGCGCCGGATCGGTCCGGTTTGCCGCTGGCGTGCGTGGCGCCACCACGCAGCATTGCGATTGCGGCGCGCTGCCGGCATTGCCGCTGCCGCCGCTGCAATACGTTTGAGGTCAGGGGCTTGCGCAGAATTGTTGAGTCCGGTGTCGAGGGCGCGCACCGGGCGCCGCCGCGGAGGTCTTGTGGACTCGCGGCTATCCACTACAATGCGCCCAGTGGCATTCGCACCCATTCCGGGAGGATTAGAAAACCCATGAGCACCATCGAAGAGCGCGTCAAGAAAATCGTCATCGAGCAGCTTGGCGTCAAGGAAGAAGAAGTCACTGCGAATGCGTCGTTCGTCGACGATCTGGGCGCGGACTCGCTCGACACGGTCGAGCTGGTGATGGCGCTCGAAGAGGAGTTCGAGTGCGAGATTCCCGACGAAGAAGCCGAGAAGATCACCAGCGTCCAGCAGGCGATCGACTACGTCAAGGCTCACGTCAAGAACTGATCCGCTCGCAAGAGCGATGCCGGGGCCGCCGATGCGCGGCCCCGCGCGTTTATGCGGCCCGTGCCGGCGCGGAACCTCGGTTCGGCGTCGGGCCGGCCGGCATTGGTGCGTGGCAGCCGTCGCGCACCGCAAGCAAAGGGGTTTGCCATGGCTAAGCGTCGCGTCGTCATTACCGGCATGGGCATCGTGTCCCCGGTCGGCAACGATCTGGCCACGGCGTGGGACAACATCGTCAACGGCCGTTCGGGCATCGGTCCGATCACCACCTTCGATGCCTCGGTGTTTGCCACCCGGATCGCTGGCGAGGTGCGCAATTTCGATGCCTCGGCGTGGATGCCCGCCAAGGACTGCAAGAAGATGGACCCGTTCATCCATTACGGGGTGGCGGCGTCGTCCATGGCCATTGCCGATGCCGGGCTCGTGGTCGACGAAAGCAACGCCGAGCGCATCGGTGCGTTGATCGGCTCCGGTATCGGCGGCCTGCTCGGCATCGAGGAACAGACCGCGCGCTATCTGGAAGGCGGCGTGCGCAAGATTTCGCCGTTCTACGTGCCCAGCACCATCATCAACATGCTGCCGGGGCAGGTGAGCATCCTCAACGGCATCAAGGGCCCGAACTTTTCGGCGGTGTCGGCCTGCGCCACCTCCAACCACAGCATCGGCATGGCGATGCGCCTGATCCAGTACGGCGACGCCGACGTGATGATCGCCGGCGGCGCCGAGCGCGGATCCTCGCCCACGGCCATCGGCGGCTTCTGCGCGATGAAGGCGATGTCCACCCGCAACGACGAGCCCACGCGCGCCTCGCGGCCGTGGGACAAGGACCGCGACGGCTTCGTGTTCAGCGATGGCGC
>JANRIF010000001.1:0-4409 GCA_033765245.1 Lysobacteraceae bacterium | reverse complement strand
GACCGTGTGCGCGGCGACGGCAGCCAGTGGTGGGTGCCGATGTTCAATCCGGCCGACAACCCCAACCAGCGCAGCCGCCTGCGCATCGTCAATACCGAGGAGACCGCGGTCGATCTGAGCATCGAGGGCATCGACGATCTGGGCGTGTCCGGCGCCGCGCCGGTGAGCCTGACGCTGGCGCCGTTGGCGGCGGTGGAACTGGACGCCGGCGATCTGGAGTCGGGCAATCCCGATGCCGGCGTGAGCGGGGGTTTCGGCGCCGGTTTCGGCAAGTGGCAGTTGCGGGTGAACGCCAGCGGCCGCATCAGCGTGCAGAGCCTGCTGCGCGATCCCAACGGCAACCTCACCAACCTCTCGTCGTTGCCGGATCTGGTGGAGACCGCGCCCGGCCAGCACAACGTCTGGTTGGTTCCGAACGCCGCCAATGCCGCGCAGCAGGGCTTCGTACGCCTGCTCAATCGCGAGAACCGCTCCGGCGAGGTGATGCTGTGGGGCATCGATGATGCCGGCCAGCGCTCGCCCGGCACCATCACTCTGACTTTGGCGCCCAATGAATCGCGGCAACTGAACTCGCAGGATCTGGAGTCCGGCAACGCCGCCAAGGAAATCGTCGGCAGCCTTGGGCAAGGGACCGGCAACTGGCGGCTGGTGGTGGCGAGCGACCTCGATCTGCTGCCGCTGGGTTACATCCGTACCCCCAACGGATTTCTGACGTCGATTCATGACACCGTCGCGGGCGACGGCGTCGACGTGGAGGTGCCGATTTTCAATCCCGGCGAGAACCGCAATCAGGTCAGTTTGCTGCGGCTGGTGAACCCGAATGCGGGTAGCGCGCAAGTGCAGTTGAGCGGTCGCGACGATGCCGGTGCGGCGGGCGGCAGCGTCACGCTGACGCTGGCCGCTGGCAGCGCCGTCAGCCTGAGCGCGCAGGACCTGGAGGACGGCAACGCCGGCAAGGGGCTGAGCGGCAGCCTTGGCGATGGCAACGGCAAGTGGCGCTTGAGCGTGAGCGCCAACCTGCCGGTGCGGGTGATGAGCCTGCTCAACGACCCGCAGGGGTTTCTGACCAATCTCTCGCGCGCCAGCCGCGGCGACGGCGCGGCGCTGGAGCCGCTGCCGGCGTCGCCGGCCGATCCGGTGTTCCGCGTCTCGGCGGCGACGCCTTTCGTGGCCGGCTGCGATGGTGAGGTAAGTGGGGGCACCGCGTTTGCCGGCGCCGAAGTGGAACCGCAGGCGGCCGCCAACCCGCGCGACCTGCGCAATCTGGTCGGCGCCTGGCAGCAGGATCGCTGGTCCAACGGCGGCGCGCGCGGCATCGTCGCGGCGGCATCGTTCGATGGCGGCAAGAGTTGGACCCAAACCGCTCTGCCGTTCACTCGTTGCGGCGGCGGCAATGCCGGCAACGGCGGAAATTTCGCCCGCGCCAGCGATCCGTGGATCAGCTTCGCGCCGGACGGCACTGCGCACCTGATGGCGCTGACGTTCAGCGGCGCTACCTTTCAGCCCGGCTCGGCCAATGCCATGGTGACCAGCCGTTCGCTCGACGGCGGCCGCACCTGGAGCGCACCGATTGCGCTGATCAGCGACGGCGCGTCGTTCTTCAACGACAAGAACGCGCTGACCGCCGATCCCACCGACGCCAACTTCGTCTACGCCGTGTGGGACCGCCTGGCCGCTACCGGTAACGGCGGCCCGACCTGGTTTGCGCGCACCACCAACGGCGGACTGAGCTGGGAGCCGGCGCGGCCGATTTACGACCCGGGTCCGGACAGCCAGACCATCGGCAACGTCATCGCGGTGTTGCCGGACGGCACTCTGGTCAACCTGTTCACCCAACTCGACCCCGCTGCCGGTGGCGGCACCACGGCGTTCCTTGCGGCGATCCGCTCGACCGACAAGGGTGTCACCTGGTCCGAACCGGTGGTGATCGATTCGCTGCTGTCGGTCGGCACCACCGATCCCGAAACCGGCACCGCGGTGCGCGATGGTGGCATCCTCGGCCAGATCGCTGCCGGCCCCGAAGGCACGCTGGCGGTGGTCTGGCAGGATGCCCGCTTTGGCAATCTTGCCCAGGACGCGATCGCGCTGTCGGTTTCCAGCGACGGCGGCCAGACCTGGTCGCCGGCGCTGCCGGTCAATCCCGATCCGGCCGTGCCCGCATTCACGCCCACCGTGCGGGTGCAGGCCGATGGCACCATCGCAGTGAGCTATTACGACCTGCGCAACAACACCGACGACACGGCCACGTTGCCGACCGATTACTGGCTGGCGCGCTCGCGCTCTGGCGTGGCGTGGGACGAAGTCCACATCGCCGGCCCCTTCGACCTCGCCACCGCGCCCAATGCCGGTGGTTTGTTCATCGGCGATTACCAGGCGTTGATCCGCGCCGGTGAGTTGTTGTTGCCGTTCTTCGTGCAGACCAACAGCGGCAATTTCGCCAATCGCACCGACGTGTTCGTGGCGCCGGCGCGCTCGCAACTGGGCAAGGTGGCGCCGTTGGCGCTGACGCCGCCGGCATCGGCGCGCGTGAGCACAACCCAGCGTCAGCCCACCGCCTCGCGCGCCGCCGCCGCCGATCTTTCGCGTCGCGTGGACGTCAATATTCGACGCGCGATGCAGGCGCGGATACCGGGGTGGCGTGGTCCGGGCGAGCGGGATACGGAAACCGCCCCACCCCGCTGAATCGCACAAGGTCCGCCGGCCGGACCGGCGGCGCGCCGCTCCGGCCCGTGTCGCCGCCGCCGTTGTCGCGGATGCGACCCCAGCGGCGACGGCGGAACTGGTAAAGTCGGGGGCCGCAGTTGTCGTCGGAGATCGAGCGTGGCCAGCGCGTCCACCGCCCCTGTATCGCAAAGCCCAGATGTCGTAGCACCCCCCGCCGTGGTTACCGCCGATGAGCGCATCGCCGCCGCGCTGGTGGCGCGCGGCCGGCTCAAGGAGGCCGACCTCGGCCGCGCCCGCAAACTGCTGGAGGAGTCGGGCGATTCGCTGACGCGACTGGTCGGCCGGCTCGGGCTGGTGTCCGAGCGCGATCTGGCCGAGGCCGTCGCCGAGGTCATGGCGCTGCCGCTGTTGGCCGCGCGCGAATGCCCGGATGCGCCGCCGACCACCCAGGTCTCGGTGCGCTTCCTCAAGGAACACGCGGTGTGCCCGGTGGCCGAGGGCGAGGGCTGGCTGGAGCTGCTCGCCGCCGAACCGCAAGACCCTTATCCGGCACAGGCGCTGGCGCTGGCGACCGGTCGCGATATCCGGGTGAAGGTAGGGCTGCGTTCGGAAATCGCCGATCTGATCGAACGCTACTTCGGCGCCGGGCGCTCGGCGATGGGCGCCATCGTCGAGAGCGTGGGCGATGATCGCGCCGGCGACGAGGAGGATGTCGAGCATCTGCGCGACCTGGCCTCCGAGGCACCGGTGATCCGGCTGGTCAACCTCATCATCCAGCGCGCGGTGGAATCGCGCACTTCGGACATCCACATCGAGCCGTTCGAGAACCGCCTCAAGGTACGTTACCGCGTCGATGGCGTGCTCGAAGAAGGCGAGAGCCCACCAGCCAACCTCACCGCCGCGATCATCTCGCGCATCAAGATCATGGCGCGCCTCAACATCGCCGAGCGCCGCCTGCCGCAGGATGGACGCATCATGGTGCGGGTGCAGGGCAAGGAGCTCGACCTGCGCGTCAGCTCGGTGCCCACCGCGCACGGCGAGAGCGTGGTGATGCGTCTGCTCGATCGCGAGAGCATCGTGTTCGACTTCCACACCCTGGGCTTCACCGATGCCTTCCTGAGCCAGTTCGTGGCGGTGCTGGAACAACCGCACGGCATCCTGCTGGTCACCGGCCCCACCGGCTCGGGCAAGACCACCACGCTGTACACCGCGATGTCGCGGCTCAACACCAGCGACGTCAAGATCATCACAGTCGAAGACCCGGTGGAATACCAGATCGAGGGCATCAACCAGATCCAGGTGAAGCCACAGATCGGGCTCGACTTCGCCAACGCCCTGCGCAGCATCGTGCGCCAGGACCCTGACATCATCATGATCGGCGAAATGCGCGACTCGATCAGTTTCTCCGCGGCAATGAGCGCGGCCGACACCGGCCATCTCGTGCTTTCCACGCTTCACACCATGGATGCGCAGGAGTCGATCAATCGAATTCTGACGGCCTTTGAACCTCACGAGCAGGACCAGATCCGAATCCAACTGGCCGCAGTGACCAAAGCCGTGATCAGCCAACGACTCGCCCGACGCAAAGACAAGGGCGGATTTGTGCCGGCAGTTGAAGTGTTAGTGGTGAATCAGCGCGCCCGCGAGATGATCGAAGACCCGCAAAAAACCAAAGACATCCGGCTTTGCATCGAGCAGAGCCGCGACACCTTCGGAATGCAGTCATTCGATCAAAGCCTGATGGA
>JANRIF010000362.1:0-6302 GCA_033765245.1 Lysobacteraceae bacterium | reverse complement strand
TCGTCCACTTCGAACACCAGTTCGTCGTGCACCTGCATGATCATCAGGGCGCGGGCGGCGTGAGGTTGCAGCCAGGCGTCTACGGTCACCATGGCGCGCTTGATGATGTCGGCGGCGGTGCCTTGCATCGGGGCGTTGATGGCGGCGCGTTCGGCGCCGGCACGCAGGCCCTGGTTGCGGGCGTGGATGTCGTTGAGATACAGGCGGCGGCCGAACACGGTTTCGACGTAGCCGTGCTCGCGTGCCTGGCCGCGCGCGCGCTCCATGTAGTCGCGCACGCCGGGGTAGCGGTTGAAGTACAGCGCGATGTAGTCCTGCGCCTCACCGCGGGAGATGCCGAGCTGGCGCGCCAGGCCGAACGCGCTCATGCCGTACATCAGACCGAAGTTGATGGCCTTGGCGGCGCGGCGCTGGTCGCCGCTCACCTGCGCCAGTGGCGTGCCGAACACTTCGGCGGCGGTGGCGCGGTGCACGTCCTGGCCGGAGGCGAACGCCGCCAGCAGGCCGGCGTCGCCGGACAGGTGCGCCATGATCCGCAGTTCGATCTGCGAGTAGTCGCAGGCGACGATGCGCCGCCCCGGCGGGGCGATGAAGGCGGTGCGCACGCGCCGGCCGTCCTCGGTGCGGATCGGGATGTTCTGCAGGTTGGGATCGCTGGAACTGAGCCGGCCGGTGGCGGCGCCGGCCTGGTGATAGCTGGTGTGCACGCGCCCGGTTTCCGGGTTGATCATCTCCGGCAGTTTTTCGGTGTAGGTGGAGCGCAGCTTGGCCAGGCCGCGATATTCCAGGATCAGGCGCGGCAAGGGGTGATCGTCGGCGATCGCTTCCAGCGCTTCCTCGTTGGTGCTGGGCTGGCCGGTGGGGGTCTTCACCGCCGCGTTGAGCTTGAGCTCGTCGAACAGGATGGCCTGCAACTGTTTGGGCGAATCGAGGTTGAAGTTGCGCCCGGCGATGCGATGCGCCTCCTGCTGCGCGGCGTGCATGCGCTTGGCCAGGTCGTGGCTCTGCCGGCGCAGGTTGTCGGCGTCGATGCACACGCCGTTGGCTTCGATGCGTGCCAGCACCGGCACCAGCGGCATCTCGATATCGCGATACACCCGCTCCAGCGCCGGCTCGGCGGCCAGACGCGGCGCCAGCACGCGATGCAGGCGCAGGGTGATGTCGGCGTCCTCGGCGGCGTAGCGGGTGGCGGTGTCGAGGTCCACCTGTGAGAACTTGAGCTGCTTGGCGCCCTTGCCGGCCACTTGCTCGAAGGTGATGGTCTGGTAGCCCAGATAACGCGCCGCCAGCGAGTCCATGTCGTGACGATTGGCGCTGGCGTTGAGCACGAAGCTTTCCAGCAGGGTGTCGTCGCGATAGCCGGCCAGATCGATGCCATGGCGGTGCAGGATGTGGATGTCGTACTTGCCGTGCTGGCCCAGCTTGGCGACGTCGGGGTCTTCCAGCAGTGGCTTGAGCAGCGCCAGCGCTTGCGCCATGTCCAGTTGCGCGGGCGCGCCCGGATAGGCGTGCGCCAACGGCAGGTAGGCGGCCTCGCCGACGGTCACGGCCAGGCTGATGCCGACCAGGCCGGCGCGCATCGGATCGAGCGCGTCAGTCTCGGTGTCCACGCACACTTCGCCGGCGGCGCGCGCGCGCGCGATCCAGTCCTGCAGCTGCGCGCTGTCGAACAGGGTCTGGTAGCGGCCGGGTTCGGCCAGCCCCGGTTCGGGCGCGGACTCGGGCGTGGCGGCGCTGCTGCGGCCGCTCGGTGCCCGGGCTTCGGCGCGGCCGGCGCCATTGCCGTCGAGATCGCGCAGGGCGGCGTTGAAGCCGTAGCGCGCGTACAGCTCCTTGAGGTCGTCGACGTGACGCTCGCGCAGGTGCAAGTCGGCCGGCCCCTGCGCCAGTTCGACGTCGGTCTTGATGGTGATCAGTTGCCGGTTCAACGGCAGCCGTGGCAGTGCCGCGCGCAGGTTCTCGCCGATCTTGCCGCCGATGGCATCGGCATGCGCCATCACCTGATCCAGCGTGCCGTACTCGGCCAACCACTTGGCGGCGGTCTTGGGGCCGCATTTGTCGACGCCGGGGATGTTGTCCACGGTGTCGCCCATCAACGCCAGCAGATCGATGATCTGGTCCGGGCGCACCCCGAATTTCGCCACCACGCCGGCTTGGTCGAGCACGCTACTGGTCATGGTGTTGACCAGGGTGATGCCCGGCCGCACCAGTTGCGCGAAGTCCTTGTCGCCGGTGGAAATGGTCACCTCGATACCCTGCGCGGCGCCCTGCAGCGCCAGGGTGCCGATCACGTCGTCGGCTTCCACACCGCTCACCCGCAGGATTGGAAAGCCCAGCGCCTCGACGATCCGCAGCATCGGTTCCACCTGCGCGCGCAGGTCGTCCGGCATCGATGGGCGCTGCGCCTTGTAGGCCGGAAACAGCGCGTCACGGAAGGTCGGGCCGGACGCATCCACCACGAAGGCGGCGTAATCGGGCTTCTCCTTGAGCGTGGCGCGCAGCATGTTGACCACCCCGAACAGCGCCCCGGTGGGACTGCCATCGGGCGCACTCAACGGCGGCAGCGCATGAAACGCACGGTAGAGGTAACTGGAACCATCGATCAGGACGAGACGGGGCATGGCGGCAGCGGGATTTGCCGGCAATCCGGCGCAGCGCACGATGGTACCGCGCATGAGGGCCGCGCTTGAGTGCGCACTGACGATGCGCCATGCTGGAGTTCCCCCCGCCACCCGGAGTTCGCCATGCGCGCCCTGCTTCTGCTGCTGCTGTTGAGCCCGGTCGCCTTGGCGCAGGAGCGTATGCCGCCGCGCGAACCGGCGCTGCCCCCGCCGCAGATCGACGACGAGGGCGTGAAGGCGGTGGTGGAGCCGGACCCGGCGCCTGCCGAGGCAATGCCCGAGGAGGCCACCATCACCTCTCACGTCGGGGAAAACGGCGACCGGGTCGAGGAGATGCGTATGAACGGTCGCATCACCATGGTGAAGGTGACGCCCAAGCGCGGCAAACCGTACTACTTCGTGGACAGCAACGGTGACGGCAAGATCGATCGCAAGGATTCGGACAGCAACGTGGCGCCGGTCTACTTCAAGTTGTACGAATGGGAGTGATGCGCGGCGCAGCGTCGATGCGCTTGGCGCAGCCCTTGTCGCGCGCATGCGCGCTCTTGTCCATGCCTTGATGCGAAACCCGACCGGCGACTGATTGCCCCTCGCCCGAGCCTTGCATGCCCGATTCCGCCGCGCCACTCATTCGCCTCATCGACCGCCTCAGCGCGGGATTTGCCCACCTTGCCGCCCTGGCGGCGGTGGCCTGCGTGTTGCTGGTGTTCGCGCTGGTGCTGGCGCGTTACGTGTGGGGCGTGGGCTCGGTGGCCGCGCAGGACGCCATGCTGTGGCTGCACGGCGCGATCTTCCTGTTCGGTTCCGCCGCCGCATTGCGCGACGACCGCCACGTGCGGGTGGACGTGCTGTCGACGCGCTGGTCGGCACGACGCCGCGCCGCGGTGGAACTGGCCGGCATCGTGTTGTGCCTGCTGCCGTTCTGCGTGTTCGTGCTGATCAGCAGTTGGGACTTTGTGGCGGTGAGCCTGGCGATGCGCGAGGGCGCGCGCGAGCCCGGCGGGTTGCCGGCGGTGTACCTGTTCAAGGCCATGTTGCCGCTGGGCGCGGCGGTGCTGGCGTTGCAGGGCGTGGCACTCGCGCTGCGCGCGCTGCAACGGCTGCGCCAGCCATGACCACGGTGCTGCTGATTGCATTGGTGCTGAGCCTGGTGGCGGCGTTGCTGGCCGGCTTTCCGGTCGCCTTCACGTTGGCTGGAGTGGCGCTGGGATTCGCCGGGCTGGGCTGGCTGCTGGGCGTGTTCGATCCGGCATTCCTGGCCGCGTATCCCAACCGCGCCTTCGGCGTGATGGGCAACGAAACCCTGGTGGCGGTGCCGTTGTTCGTGTTCATGGGTGTGATGCTGGAGCGCTCGAAGCTGGCCGAGGATCTGCTCGAAGCCATGGCCGGGCTGTTCGGCACGCGCCGTGGTGGGTTGGTGGTTGCGGTGTTGGCGGTCGGCGCGCTGCTGGCGGCCAGCACCGGCATCGTCGGCGCCACCGTGGTGACGATGGGGCTGATCTCGCTGCCCACCATGCTGCGCAACGGCTACGACGCGCGCCTCGCCAGCGGCGCGATCTGCGCCGCCGGCACTTTGGGGCAGATCATCCCACCCTCGATCGTATTGGTGCTGCTGGGCGACCAGCTCGGCAACGCCTACCAACAGGCGCAGCTCAAGCTCGGCAACTACGCGCCGCGCTCGGTCTCGGTGGGCGACCTGTTTGCCGGCGCGCTGCTGCCGGGCCTGCTACTGGTGATCTTGTACATCGGCTACGCGCTGTGGGTGGCGTGGCGACACCCGCAACGCGCACCCGCGATGCGGGCTGGCGCGCACAGCGGCATCGGCAGCTTCCTCACCGCGGTGCTGCCGGCGCTGATGCTGATTCTGGCCGTGCTCGGCTCCATCCTCGCCGGCATCGCCACGCCCACCGAAGCGGCGGCGGTGGGCGCGGTCGGCGCGGGCGTGTTCGCCGCACTGCGCGGCCAGTTGTCGCGGCGCCAGCTCATGGCGGTAGCCGAGGAAACCGTGCGCGTGACGGCGATGGTATTCGCCATCCTGCTTGGCGCCGCGCTGTTCTCGCTGGTGTTTCGCGGGCTCGGCGGCGAGGAAGTGGTGCACCAGGCGCTGACCAGCGTCCCCGGCGGCAAGGTCGGCGCACTGCTGGCGGTGATGGCCGCGATGTTCGTGCTCGGCTTCGTGATCGACTTCATCGAGATCACTTTCGTGGTGGTGCCGATCGTCGCTCCCGCACTGTTCGCGCTCGGCGTCGATCCGGTGTGGCTGGGCGTGATGATGGCGATCAACCTGCAGACCAGCTTCCTCACCCCGCCATTCGGCTTCGCGCTGTTCTACCTGCGCGGCGTCGCCCCACCCGGCGTCAGCACCGCCGACATCTATCGCGGCGTGGTGCCGTTCATCGCGATCCAATTGCTGGTGCTGGCGCTGGTGGCGTGTTGGCCGACACTGGCGACCGGGTTGCCGGGGTGGATTTACGGGCCGTGAAGCGCAACCGCGAAGCCAGGGAAACGTGCCGGTTGCGCGGAGCAACGCGACGTTGAGTGCGGCGTAATCGCATACTGCACGACACGCTCACCCATGATGCTGATGTCGCGTCGCTAAGCGGCCGCACCGACCTGCAAGCGCAGGCCAAGCGCATGCATGATCTTCGACACCGTCTCGTAACGCGGCTTGGCGCCAGGCGCCAGTGCCTTGTACAAGCTCTCGCGCCCGAGTCCGCTATCGCGTGCCAACTGGCTCATGCCGCGCGCGCGCGCGACGGTTCGGATCGCTTCCAGCAGCATGTCGGGATCGGGGTCCTGCATCGCCGCGCTGAGATACTCGGTGATGGTCTCGTCATCATCAAGATAGGCGGCCGGATCGAAGGGCTGGGTTCCTAGCGCCTTCAACGCAGCGGGATTGGCTTTGGTCTTCTTCATGATTCACTCCTTCAACGCTCGCGCCTTTGGCGAGAGGCGGGACACCCGCATTCGCCCGGAAGCTATGGCGTCCCCGCCTCGGGATCGCTCGGCGCGCGCGCAATCACTCGTGGCTGTCGGCGAGCCAGTTCTCGACCTTCAGACCGGGGACTCGCGCGAACTCGCTCACGTTCGCGGTGATCAGCACGGCCCCCAGCGCGCGCGCATGAGCGGCGATGAACAGGTCGTTGTGGCCGATCGGCTGACCCAAGCGCGCAAGTTCGGCGCGGATCTCACCGTAGTGGCGATCCACCGGCTCCTCCAGCGGCACCACGTCGATGGCGGCGATGACCGCTTCGACCGCATTCGTCAGCTTTGGCGAAGCCTTGCGGCTCAGGCCGTAACGCACCTCTGCCGCGACCACCACGCTGATCGCGAACGCCTCGCGCGGCAAGCCCGCGATGCGTTGCGCCAGTGCACCGCGCGGCTGCTTGACCATGGCGGCGATGACGTTGGTGTCCAGCAGGTAACGCAGCGCGGACATGTCAGAAGACATCCTCGTCGGCGACCGGCGGATCGTCGAACTCGGGGAACTCCTCGTTGATCGGCTCCAGCGTCGCCAATACTTCCAGCAAGGTGCGCCGCGGCTTGACCGGCTCGATCACCAGCCGCTCTCCTTCCTGGCGAAGAATTGCCTCATCCCCCGGCAACTCGAACTCGCGCGGAATGCGCAGGGCCTGGTTGCGGCCGTTGCGGAACAGGCGAACGTGGCGTTCGGATGGCATG
>JANRIF010000227.1:0-6425 GCA_033765245.1 Lysobacteraceae bacterium | reverse complement strand
TCGGCGAATGCCGGGAGGTTGGACGGGGTGCCGATGGCGCGGAAGTTGGCGGGGGCGTGCGGGTCGGTGGTCAGGCGCACTTTCAGTTCTTCCGGCTTGAAGTTGCGGCGCCACACCACGCCCCAGTTCAGGAAGAAGCGCTGGTTCTGGTTGTAGCCGTCGATCTCGCGGTTGGCGGCGGGGTTGTCGGCGAGCGCCTTCTGCAGGGCGTCGTAGGCGACCGAGAGGCCGCCGAGATCGGCGATGTTCTCGCCCAGGGTGAGGCGGCCGTTGACGTGGATGTCGTCGATCGAGACGTACTGATTGAACTGATCCACGAGTTTGCCGGTGCGTTCGCCGAAGCCCTTGCTGTCGGCCTCGGTCCACCAGTTGGCGAAGTTGCCGCTGGCGTCGAAGCGGCTGCCCTGGTCGTCGTAGCCGTGGATCATCTCGTGGCCGATCACCGCGCCGATGCCGCCGTAGTTGAGCGCCTCGTCGGCGTTGGCGTCGAAGAAAGGTGGCTGCAGGATCGCGGCCGGGAACACGATCTCGTTGGCGAGCGGGTTGTAGTAGGCGTTCACCGTCTGCGGGCTCATGCCCCATTCGGACTTGTCCACCGGCTTGCCGATCTTGGCCAGTTCAAACTGGTAGTTGAAGCGGCTGGCGGCGAGCAGGTTGGCGATGTAGCTGCTGCGATCGGTGTTCAGGCCGGCCCAATCGCGCCACTTGTCCGGGTAGCCGATCTTGGGCGTGAAGCTGGACCACTTCTCCAACGCCTTGGCCTTGGTTTCGTCGCTCATCCACGCCAGCTTTTCCAGCCGCGCCTTGAGCGCGTTGCGCAGGTTCTCGACCAGATGCTGGGCCGACGCCTTGGCCTCCGGCGAGAAGGTCGCATCGATGTACAACTGACCCAAGGCCTCGCCCATCTGGCTGTTGATGGTGCCCAGCACGCGCTTCCAGCGCGGCTGCATCTCCTGCTGCCCGCGCAGCGCCTTGCCGCGGAAGTTGAAGTTCTCCAGGGCGTAGGCATCGGCCAGGAACGGCGCCGCCTGATCGAGCAGATGGAAGCGCAGGTACGCTTTCCAGGTGTCGGCCGGGGTGTCGGCGATCATGGCATTCACTTCGGCGTGGAACTTGGGCTGCGCCAGCGAGAACATCGCCGGTTGCGCGACGCCCTGCGATTCGAAGAACTTCGACCACGGGAAGTTGGGAGTGAGCGCGTCGGCATCGGCGACGCTGACCGGGTGGTAGAAGGTTTCGACGTCGCGCGACATCTCCTCGCTCGACAACGACACCTTGGCCAGACGGGTTTCGAACGCCATGATGTCCTTGGCCTGCGCCTGTGCGGTTTCCGCCTGGGTGCCGGCCAGCGCCAGCAGGTTGGCGACGTACAGCACGTAGGCGTCGCGCGCCTTCACGTAGTCGGGCCGATCTTCCAGGTAGTAGCCGCGGTCGGGCAGGCCGAGGCCGCCCTGGGTGGCATAGGCGATGTTCATCGCCGAGTTCTTGAAGTCGGCCTGCGGGCCGAAGTTGAACAGCGTGCCGTTGCCGTCGGCAAAACTCTTGCGCAGGTAATCGGCCAGGGTCGCGGCGTCGCTTACCGCATCGACCTGGTCGAGCAGCGACTGGATCGGCGCGACGCCGGCAGCATTGATGGCGGCCTCGTCCATGCCGGTGGCCCACAGGTCGCCGATCTTTGCCTCCACCGAGCCGGCGGCCGGGTTGGACGCTGCCGAGTGCTCGACGATGGCGCGCTGGATTTCCAGCGAACGCTCGGCCAGCAGCTCGAAGCTGCCCCACGAGGTGCGATCGGCCGGCACCGGGTTGGCGGCCAGCCAGGTGTTGTTGGCGAAGCCGTTGAGATCGCTGCACACCGGCGTGTTGGCGTCCAGCTCGGCTACCTTGAGCGTGCTCAGCGGGGTCTTGAGGTCGAGTACCAGCGGCGCCGGTGCGGGCGCTGCTTCCGCAGTCTTGGGCGGCTCGTTGTTGCCGGAACAGGCGGCCAGCGACAGCGCAATGGCTGAAGCCAGGACGAGGCGAATCGGGGAATGGGACTTCACGAGGTGGCTCCTTATCAAGATCAAGGCCGGAAACGGGCAAAGGATGACGCGGGAGCCAGGTGGGCGCGCGCGGTCCAGCGCGCAAGTCTGCGGGCTACCCGGCCGAAAGTCATGTGTGACAGGTCACGGACGCGGCCGATGCGCGGCGCGGCACGCCCTTTCGACAGGCGCGGCCGGCGCGGCTACTCTTGAGGCGAACGGACAGGGAGCGGCAATGCGAATCACCACCTATGGCGCGGCGGGCGAAGTCACCGGATCGTGCCACCTGCTGGAATTCCGGGAGTTCAGGATATTGCTCGACTGCGGTCTGATCCAGGGCAGCGACGAGGACGAACAGCGCAATTTCGAGGCGTTCCCGTTCGACCCCAAGGATATCGACGCGGTGGTGCTCAGCCACGGCCACCTCGATCACTGCGGCCGCCTGCCAGTGCTGGTGCAACGCGGATTCCGCGGTCCGATCTGGACCCAACGCGCTACCGCGGACCTGCTGCCGGTGATGCTGGAGGACGCCGCCTCGCTCGCCGAGCAGGATGCCGAACGCGACAACCGCCATCGGCCGCGTCATGCGCCACCGCGCTCGCCGCTGTTCGATCACAGCGACGTGGCCGACACCATGCGCCAGGTACGCGGACTGGCCTACGGCGCGGCGCAGGAAATCGTCGAGGGCCTGCAACTGACCTTGCACGATGCCGGGCACATCCTCGGCTCGGCGGTGGTGGAACTGGTGGCGCGTGAAGACGATGGCGAGCGACGTCTGGTGTTTTCCGGCGACCTTGGCATGCGCGGCACGCCGATCCTGCGCGATCCGACCGCCATGCATCGCGCCGATCTGGTGATGCTCGAATCCACCTACGGCGACCGCGCCCATCGCGATCGCACGGCTACGTTGAGCGAGCTGGGCGAGATATTCGAATCGGCGTGGGCGGACGGCGGCAACGTGCTGATCCCGGCGTTCGCGGTGGGGCGCACCCAGGAGTTGCTGTACTGGTTTGCGCGCCATTGGGACGAGTGGAAACTTTCGCGCTGGCGCATCTTTCTCGACAGCCCGATGGCGCTGCGGGTGACCGAGGTGTATTCGCGCCACGGCGAGTTGTTCGATGCGCAGGCGCAAAAGGTATTGAACGGCAGCGCGCATCCGTTCCAGTTGCCCAACCTGCACATGACCCCGGACGTGGCGCAGTCAATGCGGATCAACGCCATTCGCGGCGGCGCCATCATCATCGCCGGCTCCGGCATGTGCAACGGCGGCCGCATCCGCCACCACCTGCGGCAGAACCTGGGCCGGCGCAGCACCCACGTGGTGTTCGTGGGTTACCAGGCCAAAGGCACCCTGGGCCGACGGCTCGTCGATGGCGCCACGCGCGTGCGCATCTTCAGCGAGGACATCCACGTCAACGCCCACATCCACACCGTCGGCGGCCTGTCCGCGCACGCTGATCAACCGATGTTGCTGGACTGGTACGGTGGATTCGAAAACCACCCGCCGGTACTGCTGGTGCACGGCGAGGACAAGGCGCGCGAGCCATTCGCCGACGCACTGCGCGAACGCTTCGGCTGCGAGGTGACGTTGAGCGCGATGGGGCGGACGGTGGAAGTGGGGGCGTCAGCGCCTTAGCGTTGCTGTAGTGGGAACGCGATCTCCCCGTGGGAGCGCGCTTGCGCGCGATGGATGCCGCGAGTGTGGGACATGGCGGTCGCCCGCAAGCGGCCTCCCACAAGAAGCGGTGGCGCCGCGGTGATGCGCCTGTGGGAGCGCGCTTGCGCGCGATGGTGTCACCGGGTGCGAGTCATCCTGCGTCCCGGTCGATCCATGTCAAGCGTGCGGTGTGTTGTTGCAACCACTCCTGCATCCGCGCCGAGATCACGCAATTGCCGGCGGCCAGCAATTCGCCGTCGCTCGCGCTGAGCAGCGGTAGGCGGGTGCGTTGCCAGGGCGGTACGCCATGTTGCTGCAGTGCGTGTTGCAGGCTGTGATGGTGCGTGCGTCCCGGCAGACGCAGGCGTTCGCCGCCGCGTCGCGTGTGCACTCGCAACGGGGATTCGAATGCGCAGCCGGCCGGCCCATCGAAGATCAGGCGATCGCCGGTCGGGAGCAGCAGCGGTTGCCGGCCATCCCAAAGGGTCGACCAATCGGCGGGCATCGACGTGCGCAACGATCCGGCATGCAGCAGGTCGCGCCAGCGCTGCATTGCGGCGTCGCGCCAGCGATACAGGGGCTGGGCGTCGGCGCGGGCGTCCAGCAGGTCGGCTTCGATGCGTGCCGGGGCGTCGCCCGGTAGCGGCGGCAGGTCCAGTTGCTCGATCCACAAGCGCAAGATGCGGGCACGCCAGCGCGGGTCGCGATGTAGCAGTGCGCTGACTTTGAGCGTATGCGGATCAAGCCCGCGCACATCCGCCAGGTGTTGCGCCGTCTGCTCGCGCAGCAGCGCGGCGTCGTCGGCGAGGTGGCCGGCGCTGCGTGTCAGCACCTGGCTTGCGTGTGGCCAGCGTTCGCGCAGCAGCGGCAACACGCGATGACGCAGGAAGTTGCGGTCGGGGCCGTGCTCGGCATTGCTGGGGTCTTCGATCCACTGCAGGCGATGGGCGTGCGCGTAGTCGTGCAACTGCGCGCGCTCGATCGCCAGCAACGGCCGCCATAGCACACCAGATGCGAACGCCCGCCGTACTGTCATCGCCGCCAGGCCATCGCTGCCGGAGCCGCGCAACAGCCGCAGCAGCACGGTTTCGGCCTGATCGTCGCGATGGTGCGCGAGGGCGAGCGTTTCGCCGGGTTGCAGGTGCGCGGCAAAGGCAGCGTAGCGCGCGTTGCGGGCGGCGGCTTCAAGCCCGAGGCCGCTGGTGCGATCCACCGGTACGCGCGCGACGATCAGCGGGATGTCGAGCGCGGTGCAGATGCGATGGCAATGTTCGGCCCAGCGTTCGGCGTCCGGATGCAGGCCGTGGTGAACGTGGATGGCGCGCACGTCTTGCGCACGCTGCGTGTGCAGCGCGTGCAGCAGCACGCTGGAGTCGAGCCCGCCGCTGAAGCCGACCAGCACCGGGACGCCACACGAGGCATCGCTCAGAGCGCGTGCGATGGCGTCGCTAGCCCGCATTTCTCAGCACTCCTACCGCGGCCGCCGGAACGCTCGTTGTGGCCGCTGGTGGCGTGCAAGCGCACTCCCACATGGCTGGAGTTTGGTTCGCTGCGCTTGAACGGCGTTGCGGCTGCAAGGATTGGGCGATTATGCGCCGTGGTGCCTGGCGCGCGGGTTTTCGGCGGCGGCTTCGAAGGCGCCGTAGCTGCGCAGGCGCTGGTAGCGGCGCTCCAGGCGTTGTTCGGGGTCGAGTTTTTCCAATGCGTCGAGTTCGTTGAGCAGCACGGCCTTGAGCCGGATCGCCATGGCGCGAGGGTCGCGGTGGGCGCCGCCGATGGGTTCGCGCACGACTTTGTCGATCAGGCCGTGGCTGTGCAGGCGCCGTGCGGTCAGGCCAAGCGCTTCGGCGGCGTCCTTGGCCTTTTCGGCGGACTTCCATAGGATCGAGGCGCAGCCTTCGGGCGAGATCACCGAGTAGGTGCTGTATTCGAGCATCACGGTGCGGTCGCCGACGCCGATGGCGAGCGCGCCGCCGGAGCCGCCTTCGCCGATCACGGTGCAGATCACCGGCACCTTGAGTTCGGCCATTTCCAGCAGGTTGCGGGCGATGGCCTCGCTCTGGCCGCGTTCCTCGGCGCCGACGCCGGGGTAGGCGCCGGGGGTGTCGATGAAGGTCAGGATCGGCAACTGGAAGCGCTCGGCCATCTTCATCAGCCGCAGCGCCTTGCGGTAGCCCTCGGGGCGCGGCATGCCGAAGTTGCGGCGGATCTTGCTCTTGGTGTCGCGGCCCTTCTGGTGGCCGATCACCATCAGCGCGCGGCCGTTGATGCGGGCCAGGCCGCCGACGATGGCGGCGTCATCGGCGTAGGCGCGGTCGCCGGCCAGTTCATGGAACTCGCTGCACATCAGCTTGAGGTAATCGAGCGTGTACGGCCGCGCCGGGTGCCGCGCCAGTTGCGAGACCTGCCAGGAACTGAGGTTGCGGAAGATCTCGGCAGTGCGCACGCGCAATTTGTTGTAAAGGCCGCGCACTTCATTTTCGACATCCACGCCCGGCGCATGGCTGGCATGGCGCAGGTCCTGGATTTTGGCTTCCAGTTCGGCGATGGGTTGTTCGAAATCGAGGAAGTTGGGGTTCATGCGGGAGCGGCTGCGGGGTAGGGCGCAAGTATAGCGTCAGGCTTGGGGGTGGCGGGTTGGGGTTCCTGGCGAGCGCGGTTGGGGTCCGCAAAGATCGCAAAAGGCGCAAAGGAGGCGAAGATGGCAGCGCGAAGAACGCGAAGAACGCCAAGCAAGTCGTGATGACTGC
>JANRIF010000361.1:0-7464 GCA_033765245.1 Lysobacteraceae bacterium | reverse complement strand
AACCTAACGCCTTGTCCGTACGGGCCAATCCAAGCTACAATTCGGCGGCTAACGCAAGCGCGTTGGCGCAAGTCGTCGCTTCGAGGCTTGGTTCTACACACCTTCCTGCAACCGGCGGGTCACGCGGTGCGCTCCGATGTTCCGGGCGTTCCTGCGGATCACGCATCCATCGAGGTTCCAATGTCCATCGACACCAGCAAGATCATCGAAGAATTCAAGCGCGGCGAAAACGACACCGGTTCCCCGGAAGTCCAGGTCGCCCTGCTGTCCGGCCGCATCGAGCACCTTACCGGTCACTTCAAGACCCACAAGCACGACCATCACTCCCGTCGTGGCCTGCTCAAGATGGTCAACCAGCGTCGCAGTCTCCTGAGCTATCTCAAGGCCAAGGATGCAGAGCGCTACAAGACGCTGATCGAGCGTCTCGGCATCCGTCGTTGAGCCCTCAGAGGAATTCAAACGTGGCGAAAGTAACCAAGACGTTCCAGTACGGCAACCATCCTGTCACTCTGGAAACGGGCGAAATCGCCCGCCAGGCAGGCGGCGCGGTCATCGTCAGGATGGCCGACACCGTGGTGCTGGTGACGGTGGTAGGCAACAAAAAGATGCGCGAAGGGATGGATTTCTTCCCGCTCACGGTCGACTACCAGGAGCGCTTCTACGCCGGCGGCCGCATCCCCGGCGGCTTCTTCAAGCGCGAAGGCCGCCCGACCGAGCGTGAAACGCTCACCTCGCGCCTGATCGATCGCCCGATCCGCCCGCTGTTCCCGGAAGACTTCCGCCACGAAGTGCAGGTCATCGCCACCGTGCTGTCGCTCAACCCGGAAGTGCAGGGCGACATCCCGGCGATGATCGGCACCTCGGCCGCGCTGGCGCTGTCGGGTATTCCCTTCAGCGGCCCGATCGGCGCCGCCCGCGTCGGTTACGCCGACGGCAAGTACCTGCTCAATCCCACCGTCACCGAACTCAAGACCTCACAGCTCGAACTCGTGGTCGCCGGTACCGCCAACGCGGTGCTGATGGTGGAGTCGGAAGCCAAGCTGCTGTCCGAGGACGTGATGCTTGGTGCGGTGATGTTCGGCCACCGTGAGCTGAAGGCGGTCATCGATGCAGTCAATGCCTTTGCCGCCGAAGCGGGTGTAACCGCGTGGAGCTGGCAGCAGCCGGCGCGCAACACCGCGCTCGGCGACGCTGTCGCCGCCGCCACCGGCAACCGTCTGGTCGAAGCCTACGCGATCCGCGACAAGCTGGCCCGGCGCGATGCCATCTCCGCGCTCAAGCAGGACGTGCTGGCTGCGCTGGCCGCACAGGCCGAAGCCAATGGCTGGGCCGCGGCCGATCTCGCCAAGGAATTCGGCGAGCTCGAGTACAAGACGCTGCGCCAGTCCGTGCTTGCCACCCGCAAGCGCATCGACGGCCGCGATCTCACCACCGTGCGTCCGATCAGCGTGCGTGCCGGCGTGCTGCCGCGCACCCACGGCTCCGCCCTGTTCACCCGCGGCGAGACCCAGGCGCTGGTGATCGCCACCCTCGGCACCGCGCGCGATGGTCAGGTGATCGACGCCATCGAAGGCGAGTCGAAGGAACACTTCCTGTTTCACTACAACTTCCCGCCCTATTCGGTCGGCGAAGCGGGCCGCATGATGGGCCCGAAGCGCCGCGAGATCGGCCACGGCCGCCTCGCCAAGCGCGGCGTGCAGGCGGTGATGCCGAGCATCGAGGAATTCCCGTACACCGTGCGTTGCGTGTCCGAGATCACCGAATCCAACGGCTCCTCGTCGATGGCGTCGGTCTGTGGTTCCTCGCTCGCGATGATGGACGCCGGCATTCCGCTGAAGGCGCCGGTGGCCGGTATCGCCATGGGCCTGATCAAGGAAGGTGAGCAGTTTGCGGTGCTGTCGGACATCTTGGGCGACGAGGATCACCTCGGCGACATGGACTTCAAGGTGGCCGGCTCGAAGGACGGTATCTCCGCCCTGCAGATGGACATCAAGATCGACGGCATCACCGAGGAGATCATGAAGGTGGCACTGGCGCAGGCCCGTGAAGGCCGTCTGCACATCCTCGGCGAAATGGCCACGCTGCTGAGCACGCCGCGCGCCGAGATGAGCGAATACGCGCCGCGCCTGATCACCATGAAGATCCATCCGGACAAGATCCGCGAAGTGATCGGCAAGGGCGGTTCGGTGATCCAGGCGATCACCAAGGAAACCGGCACCCAGATCGACATCCAGGACGACGGCACCATCGTCATCGCCTCGGCCAACGCCATCGCCGCGCAGGCGGCCAAGGCGCGGATCGAGCAGATCACCTCCGACGTCGAACCGGGCCGCATCTACGATGGCAAGGTCGCCAAGATCATGGACTTCGGCGCCTTCGTCACCATCGCCCCCGGCAAGGACGGCCTGGTGCACGTATCGCAGATTTCCGACGAGCGCGTCGAGAAGGTTTCCGACAAGCTCAAGGAAGGCGATCTGGTAAAGGTGAAGGTGCTGGAAGTGGACAAGCAGGGTCGCATCCGCCTGTCCATGAAGGCCGTCAACGAGGCCAGCGACGCCTGATCCTTCGCGACATCGTTGCAAAAAAAAAAGCGGGCTTCGGCCCGCTTTTTTGTGCGCGCGATCGATGCGCACGTCCTCTCAGGCGCCGATCTCGATATGGTCCCAGTTGTCCTGTCCCTTGTGGCGAATCATCCAGTTCGCTGCGCGATGCCACTCCTGTATCACGCCCGCATTCACCGCCGGTGGGGTGTCGCCACTCGTCGGCGCGGAATTGCGCAAGCCCCAGTCGAGGCGATAAACCAGGTCGACCTGGTCCATGATCTCCGCCGTCGAGCGCATCCGGATCGCGGCCTTCAGCCGATCCGGTGGGGCGATGTCCTTGGGAAACAGGTCCACGATGTCCTTGAGGCTGGAAGGGCCCTTCGGAATCTCGATGCGCTCGATCAGGCCGGCACACCAGCCGATGAAGTACAGCGGCTCCAACTGCCAGGAGTACTGGATGCGCTGTGACTCACCGGGTTTTTCCTTGAGCAGGAACCGCATCTCGCGCTCGGACAGCCACGTTTGGTAGCGGTTCGCAACGATGTAGCGGTGGAAGTGGCGATTGCCCGGCATCATCGCGGAGCCGACCACCGACCATAGCGCGATCATCCGCTGCAGCACCTCCTCCGGCGAGCGCAGTTGGATGTCGCTGTCAGCGGCGCGCGGCGGCAGGGCCTCGTTGATCGGAATATCGAGCGACTGGATCCTCGCTTCCGAGGCCGACTTGCGTTGCTCTGGGGTCATGCGCAGACACCTGATGGGAGTGGGAAAGCCTCCCTCGATCTTGCGGGAACGACATCGCGTGAGCAATGGGGGAAGTCGGCGTGCGGCGGCGCGTTGTGCATCGCGCATCGCGTGCGGACACAATCCCTGGCTACGCAAGCTCAGCGCAACGCGACGTCGCCGATTGCACTCGCCGTGGCCCGCCGCCCGATCGACTCTGCGCACCACACACAGCGCGGCGCCGACGGCCCGCATTGTCCGTAGCGGTCGCGGACGACTGCGGCGCGGCGATGTCGCTATCGCCGGCGATCGGCGGTTCAAGCGGTTACGGCGGGCTTGACTGGTATCGCAAGGGCAAGATGCTTTTCCTTGTTCCCGCCTCATTCTCCTGGTGGCGGCGCTACGCCGGGGCCGCCGGCTTGCATCCAGGCGCGGCGTTGTTCGGGGCTGAGCGAGCGCCATTTCTCGCGCAGTGCGTTGCGCTGCTCGGGGGTGGCGCTGCGCAGGTTCTTGAACACTTCGCGCAGTTTTTCGCGGGTCTCGGGGTCGGCCTGACGATAGGCGCGCAGGCCCTGGCGGGCGCTGCGGCGTTCCTCCGGGGTCAGTTGCTGCCAGCGCTGGGCGTGCTGGAGCCAGCGCAGCCGCTGTTCGTAGGCGCCCTGGTTCCAGCGCTCGCGCAACGGTGCGCTCAAGGCTTCGCGTTGCTCGGGTGTGAGTTGGTCCCAGTTGGGCAGTTCGCGCGGTGGCGCGGCGTGCGCGGTGCCGGCAAGGAGCAACGCCAACGTGATCGTGAGCGTGCCCATCCATTGTCTGTTGTTCATCGGTCGCCCTCCTGTGCAGCGGCGGATCGGGAAGTGGAATCGTCCTCGGCCACCGGTTCGGTGGCCAGCCACAGATAGAAATCGGGGTCGTCGTCGAGCGACTGCGCGGTGTCGTCCGCGGTCTCCTGTGCCGCTTCAGCGCTGATCGCGGGCACGGATGCCAGCCGGCCGGACCGCGGCGGGGCGGGCCAGATTGCCAGAGCGATCACGAACGCGGCCGCCATCGCACCCGCCGGAGCGAGCGGAAGCCACAGCGCCGGGCGCCGTGTGCGCGCCGATTCCAGCGCGGTATCGCGGCGGCGCCGTAGTTCGCGCCGGATCGCCGGATCGAGCGTTTTGCACGTTTGTGCGAAGCGTGCTCGAAGCCGCCGTTCCAGATCGTCATCGGGATGATCGCTCATCGCCAGTCCTCCAGTCGTTCGCGCAGTACCGTCATTGCTCGCGACAAATGTGTCTTGACCGAACCTTCGCCGCAGCCCATGGCAGCGGCGGTGTCGGCGACGTCCAGCCCTTCCAGCACGCGCAGCAGGAAGGCTTCGCGCTGCCGCGCCGGCAGATCGTGCAGGGCGCGGCTCAAACGCGCCAGCGCGCGCTCGTCGTCGAGCATCTGCGCCGGATCTCGGCCGTGGTCGGGCAGGGCATCCAGGCCGTCGTCGTCCGGGTCTTCGGCACTCGGACGCAACAGCCAGCCGAGTACCCGTTGCTGCAGGCCGCGCCGGCGATGGCGGTCGGTGAGGCGGCGGCGCAGGATGCTCCAGAACAACGGTGGCCACTCCAGTGGTGGGCGATCGCGATAGCCGAGCAGGCGCTCCATGGCGTCCTGCACCGCGTCCAATGCCTCCTCGCGATCGCCCAGCGCCACCTGCGCCAGGCGAAACGCGCGCACCTCGATCTGGACGAAAAATTCGTCCAGCGAGCGCGGGGCGGTGGCGGCCGCGGCGGCCTCCAGCATGCGCGAGCGCTCCGCTCAACCGCCGTTGCGACGCCGATCCACACGCCGGTCGATGCGCTCGCCCTTGCGGTCCAGACGCGCGTCGACGCGCTCGCCGCGGCGATCCAGGCGCTCATCCACGCGCTCGCCGCGGCGCTCGACGCGCTCGGCGGCGACCGGTCTGCCATGCGCATCCAGACGCTCGCTGCGGCGCTCGCTGCGGTTCTCAACGCGGTCGCCGCGCCGATCCAGGCGCTGTTCGATGCGGTCGCCACGGTTGTCCAGACGTTGTTCGGCACGGTCGCCACGGTCGGTGGCGCCGGCGTTGGTGGCGAGTGCAAGGGTGATCAGGGCGAAGGCAGCGATACGCATGGGACGCTCCAGGTTGGGGTTGGTACCGCCAATAACGCGCGGTGGTGAAATCGGTTGACAGGCGTGCGCACGGCTACCGTTCAGCGATTATGATGGCCCGACGTCCCTTCGACAGAGGCAGCGGCAATGATCGACGGATTTCTCGCCTTGTACATCTTCCTGCTCGCCGCGTTCACCGGCTACGAGATCATCGGCCGGGTGCCGGTGATCCTGCATACGCCGCTGATGTCGGGCTCCAACTTCGTGCACGGCATCGTGCTGGTGGGCGCCATGGTGGTGCTGGGCCACGCCGATACCACCACGGAAAAAGTGATCGGCCTGATCGGCGTGGTGCTCGGTGCCGGCAATGCCGCCGGCGGCTACGTGGTCACCGAGCGCATGCTGGAAATGTTCCGCAGCAGCAAGAAGCCGGGGGCGCACTGATGGACCTGTCGAACGTGTTGCCGGTGTTGGTCAAGGCGAGCTATTTTGCTGCCGCGGTGCTGTTCATCATGGGCCTCAAGCGCATGGCCTCGCCGGTGACGGCACGTGACGGCATCGTCTGGGCCGGCGTGGGCATGCTGATTGCGGTGATCGCCACTCTTGTGCTGCCGGGCATGCACAACCAGGGCCTGATGCTGGTCGGTATCGGCATCGGCGCCTCGTTGGCCTGGGTCTCGGGCAAGCGGGTGGCGATGACCGACATGCCGCAAATGGTGGCGCTGTACAACGGCATGGGCGGCGGATCTGCTGCCGCCATCGGCGCGGTGGAACTGCTGGGCTTCGCAGCGGCACCCGATCAGGTCTCCAGCACCACGCAACTGGTGCTCGGCACCACCGGCGGCCTGATCGGTGCGATCTCGTTCTCCGGTTCGCTGATCGCCTTCGCCAAGCTGCAAGGCTGGATGGACCGGCGCTTCGTGTTCCCCGGTCAGCAGGTGGTGAACGCGGGCATCTTCGCGCTGGCGATCGCGCTGGGCGTGGCCAGCGTGGTCGCCTTGAACCAGCCGGTCATCGTGGGCTTCTTCGTCGCGGCGCTGGCGGTCGGCATTCTGATGACGCTGCCCATCGGCGGCGCCGACATGCCGGTGGTGATTTCACTGTACAACGCGCTCACCGGTCTGGCCGTGGCGTTCGAAGGCTTCGTGCTGCAGAACGAAACCCTGATCATCGCCGGCACCGTGGTGGGCGCCGCCGGTACCCTGCTCACCCAGTTGATGGCCAAGGCGATGAATCGCTCGCTGGCCAGCGTGTTGTTCGGCAACTTCGGCGCCGGTGGCGAGGCGCAGGCGATTACCGGCGCGCAGAAGCCGATCGAAGCCGGCGACGTCGCCGCGATGATGGCTTATGCCGAGCGCGTGGTGATCGTGCCCGGTTACGGCATGGCAGTGGCGCAGGCCCAGCACAAGATATGGGAACTGACCCAGTTGCTGATCAAGCGCGGCGTGAAGGTGAAGTTCGCGATCCACCCGGTGGCGGGGCGTATGCCGGGACACATGAACGTGCTGTTGGCCGAGGCCGGAGTCTCCTACGACCTGATCGCCGACATGGACGACATCAACGCGGAATTTCCGAGCACCGACGTGGCGCTGGTGATTGGCGCCAACGACGTGGTCAACCCGGCGGCCAAGACCGATCCTGCCTCGCCAATCTACGGCATGCCGATCCTCGACGTGGTGGCGGCAAAGAATGCGATCGTGATCAAGCGTGGCAAGGGCACCGGTTTCGCCGGCATCGAGAATGCCCTGTTTTACGCCGACAACACCCGCATGCTCTATGGCGATGGCGCTGAGATGGCCAACCGTCTGGTGGCCGAACTCAAGGCGGTCGACGGCGGGCATTGAGCCACGCCGGGGTGCCATGGCGCCCCCATGCCATCGCCAGCAGCACACTGGCGATGGCCCAGGTCAGGTCGGCACTGGTGTGGCTGCCGCGCACCAGGTCCAGCGCCAGGCTGGAACCCATCCGTTGCAGTGACACGAATGGATGCAGGCCCATCGCGCGAGCCATCTGCGCAGCGGCGATGAACCACCAGGCCAGCGTCAGGCTGAGTGTGGTCGCCAGCCCTGCCAGCACGGCACGTGCGCGGCTGGCG
>JANRIF010000220.1:0-6692 GCA_033765245.1 Lysobacteraceae bacterium | reverse complement strand
CGTGAGTAGCGCCAGCGTCGGGCCGGTCCATCCCGAAGGCACAGCCTTGTCGTTCCAGAAGCGCATGTTCTTCGTGAATCCGGCCAGCAATCTCAACCAGCAGTCGTTCCTGCGCTTCATCAATCGCAATGCGCAGGCGGTAGATGTCGAGCTTCAGGCGATCGACGACGACGGTCAGCCGGCGCCGCTGGGCGACGTGACGTTCACGCTGGGCGCCAACCGGGCGTTGCAGGTCACCAGTCAGGATCTGGAACTGGGAAATACTGGCAAGGGATTGAGCGGTCGCTTCGGTGCAGGGCTCGGCAAGTGGCAGATCAAGATCAACACCTCGGCGCCGATCGATGCGATGAGCCTGATCCGCACACCGGACGGCTTCGTCACCAATCTCAGCGATACCGTGCCCAAGCCGGCACCGGGCGAGTACGCGGCGTATTTCGCCAATCCGGCCAGCAACCCGAACCAGCAGACCTTCCTGCGGGTGGTCAATCGTTCCAGGCAGTCCGGTACGGTGATGGTGTCGGGCATCGACGAAAACGGCGCGATGGCGCCGGGCGGTGACTTGAGTTTCACGCTGGAGCCGCTGCAGGCGGTGCAGTTCACCGCCAGCGATCTGGAACTGGGCAATCCGGCCAAGGGGCTTGCCGGCGCGTTGGGTGACGGTGCGGGCAAGTGGTGGCTGTCGGTGTTCTCGCCGCTCAGCCTGGAGGTGATGAGCCTGATCCGCACTCCGGACGGGTTCCTCACCAGTCTGAGCGCCACCGCCCCGCGGGCGGCGACCGATGTCGACGCCGACAAGCTGGTGCTGGTCGCCAACCCTGCCGACGAGACCCAACAGGAGACCTTCATCCGCATCGTCAATCCCTCGGCGCAGGCGGGCACGGTGATCCTTTCGGCCATCGACGACAGCGGACAGCGGCCGACGCCACCTACGGCGTGGTTCGACATCGGCGCGTTCCAGTCGAAGCAGTTCAATGCCACCGATCTGGAAATGGGCAATCCAGCGAAGGGGCTGAGCGGTGGTTTTGGCGACGGCGTCGGTCGCTGGCAGATCACCGTGACCTCGCTGCTGCCGTTGGAAGTGCAGAACCTGATCCGTACCCCGGACGGTTTCGTGACCAATCTCAGCGAGCGCGCGCCGCGTCCGTCGAGCAGGGTGATCGAGGTGCCGATGCTCAACCCGGGCGACAACGCCAATCAACGCAGCTTCCTGCGTCTGATCAATCGCGGCAACACGCGCGGATCGGCAATGGTCTCGGCGGTGGACGACGCCGGTCAGCCGGCCCCGGGCGGCAGCATCGTGGTCGATCTCGCCGCCAACGTCGCGGTCGAGTTGAGCGCGCGCGACATGGAACTGGGCAACCCCGGCAGCGTCCAGCTCGGCGCCTTCGGCAAGGGCACCGGCAAGTGGCGGCTCACGATCGAGTCGGACGTCGACGTAGAGGCGCAGGCCTTGCTCGATACGCCCAACGGCTTCATCACCAACACCAGCCGTCCGGTGCGGTGATAGCGGGTGGCGAGCGCGCCGGTCCGAGGATGGATCGGCGCGCCCGGGTCGTCCCCCAGCAGCCTCCCATCGCGACAACCGACTGCTCTGCGGTGCGCGATCTTGTATTCGCCGGGCCCAAACGCTCTACTGCGCCGATGAACGAAGCCGACCTGTACCGCAGCCGTGGCGCTGCCCTGATCCAGCGCATGTTGCCGCCCGAGGTAGCCTCCGCGCTGGCGTACCAGATCAGTTTGCAAGTGCGTGCCGCTGGGGATCAATGTCTGGCGCCGCCGGTGCTGAGCACCAAGGCCTGCTACGAGATATATGCCTACCAGTGGCCGGTGCTGCTGACGTTCCTGTGGGGCATGACGCCCAGGCTGGAGCAACTGGTCGGCAAGCCGCTGCTGCCCACCTACTGTTATTTCCGCACTTACCAGCAGGGCGATATCTGCAAAATCCACGCCGATCGCCCGGCATGCGAGCACTCGCTATCGCTGACCTTGGCGTATTCGGACGATCTGGCATGGGCATTGGCGGTGGGCGATGCGCCGGTGCCGGCGAACGCGCGCGCGACCCGCGGCAATGCCGATTTCGGCGGCGCGCCGTACACCGAATTCGCGATGGCTGCGGGCGATGCCGTGCTCTATCGCGGCACCGAGCATTACCACGGGCGACTGGTCCCCAATCCCAATCGCTGGTCGGCGCACCTGTTTTTGCACTGGGTGGAGCGCGACGGCGCCTGCAGCGACCATGCCTTCGATCGCCGGATCGTGTCGGGTCCGATCGATTTCGCGTTCCCGAGCTGATTGCGCCCGACGTCTGCGGCGGATGGCATCAGCGTTGCTGCGCTCCCAACTCGGCGAGTTGCTCGCGCAACTCCTGCACGGCCTGCTCCAATGCTTCGACCCGTGCTTCGAGCCCGGCGCGTCGGGGTGCGGCCGGTGTGGCAGTGCTCTGTGCATACAGCGCCGCGTCCACCGGGCCGCACAGCAGGTGCATGTAGCGATCCTCGCGCTGGCCGGCGAGTCGGCTCAGACGCAGCGCCAGTGCCGGACTGCGCTGGATCAGGCGGTCGAGGGTCTGCTGCACGTCTTCGAGGTCGGCGAACGTTGCCAGGCGTTCGCTGCGCGTAAGCAGCTCCGCCAGGGTCTGCGGACCGCGCAGCGCCATCACGGTCAGCAGCGCCTGCTGTTTTGCGGTGAGCGAGTAGAGGGTGGCAAAGCGGTGTTCGTAACGCTGCGCACGCGAGCCGTGGATGGCGCGCACCAGGCGCCGGTCCTCGAGCTGGCGCAGCACGTGGCCGACTTCGCCGGGCTCCAGCTCCATGATCGGTTCGCGACTGGTCTTCTGGTTGCAGGCCAGCACCACCGCATTGGCGGTCAGCGGGTAGTTCTCGGGGGTAGTGGCCTGTTTCTCGACCAGGCAGGCCAGCACGCGCGCCTCAGCGGCGCTCAACACCATATCAGGCGGGGTCGATGTGGGTGTTGCGGATTCCATGGAGTCGTCTCGTGCGAAGGGAGAATACGGGCGTGGCCGCCGTCGCCGCGGCGAAGCCGGGGTGTGCAGAGTCTGGCATGCTTGGCTGTGCGCCGCAGCGTCCGGTCTGTGGCAGACTCGGCTAACGCCGATGCGGCGGATCGTCATCAGGGGGGCTGACGATGCAGTGGCTGAGGATGGGTTTGTTGGCGGTCGTGGCGATGGCGCCGATGGCGGTGCGGGCGGAGCTCAAGCTCGCCGCCGACGACGGCCTGTTGGTGGAGCATCGCTATCAGGTCAAGGCGTCGCCGGAGCGGACCTGGGATGCGCTGATGCACCCCGAGGGCTGGTGGCCCAACGACCACACCTGGTCCGGCAGCGCCGCCAACCTGAGCTTGCAGCCGGAGGCAGGCGGTTGTTTTTGCGAGCGTTGGCCGCAGGGCAGCGCCGAACACGGCCGCGTGGTCATGATCCGGACGAACCAGCTATTGCGCATCTCGGGGGCGCTGGGTCCGTTGCAGGAGATGGCGGTGGTTGGGGTGCTGACGATCCAGCTTGCGGCCAGCGACGAGGGCACCGTGGTGGTGGTGAGTTACCGCGTCAGCGCCACCCCGGCGCATCAATTGCTGGCGTTGTCGGGTGTGGTGGACGAAGTGGTGCGCGGGCAGTTCTCGGGGTTGGCGAAGGTTGCCGAAACCTCGATAGCCAGGCCGTGAGCCATCGCGATGACAGTGCGTGCGTCGTCGGGCTGGCGGCGCGCGGGTGATTGTGGTTGCATAACAAGGCGGTTGACGACAGTAAACCGCGCATCGATGCCGCAGCGCACTGCGTAGGCGGCCAGGACCGAGTGGCATATGATCGAGCGACGCAAACAACCCAGGCCCGACAATTCCGGTCCCCAAGGCACCATCGTGTTCCGGGCCTCGGACGTGCCGGGTTCCGAAGATGCGTTCTGGGCGCAGCTCAATGCCGGAACCTCGCAGTCGCACCTCGTGGGCGTCACCGATCCGGTCAAGGACATGCGCTTCGCGTTGCGACGCGGCCGCACCCTGGTGGGCCGTCGCGACAACAACGACATCGTGCTGCCCGAGCCCAGCGTATCGGCGCTGCATGCGTGGATCATCAATGCCAACGACAAGTACCGGGTGATGAACATGCTGTCCACCAACGGGACCTTCGTCAACGATCGCAAGGTCCACGAGGCCAATCTGGTGCACGGCGATCGGGTACGCTTCGGCAGCGTCGAATTCGTGTTCCAGATGGGCGAGCACGCTTTGCGCGGCGGCACCGGCGCGCCGCGGGTGCCGCGCGTCGTGTGGGCGGTGGTCGCCATCGGCATCGCACTATCGCTGGCGGCGTTCGTGTTTTTCCGTTCCGGCTGACAGGCAGTCCGACCCGCCATGATCGAAGCGCTCGGCCGGTACCGCCTGCAGGATGAGCTGGGTCGCGGCGCGATGTCGATCATCTATCGCGGTTACGACCCGCACATCAAGCGCGTGGTGGCGATCAAGACGCTGCGTCCGGAGTACGCCGAACATCAGGCGTTCCGGCAGCGCTTCGTGTCGGAAGCGCGCGCAGCCGGTACGCTGACCCATCCAGGGATCGTCACCATCTTCGACGTCGGCGAGACCGACCGGGTGCCATTCATCGCGATGGAATTGCTGGAGGGCCCGACCCTCGACGAGTTCGTGCGCGAGCGCGGCGTGCTGCCGTTGCGGATGGTGTTGAAGATGGCGATCCAGATCGCCGACGCACTCGATTACGCGCATCGCAGTGGGGTGGTGCACCAGGACATCAAGCCGGAAAACATCATCTGCATCAGCGACAGCGGCAACGTCAAGGTGATGGATTTCGGCATCGCGCAGCAGCGCTCGGAAAAGGCGTGGAAGCCGGACGAGCAGGGGCAGATCGCCGGAACCCCTCACTACATGTCGCCCGAGACGTTGCGTGGCGGCATCGTCGACGGCCGTAGCGACCTGTACGCGTTGGGGGTGTTGCTGTACTGGCTGCTGGCCGGGCACACACCCTACCGCGCCGCTGAAGCCGCCGATTTGTTCCGCCAGGTGCTCACGGAGCCCCTGCCCAAGCTGAAATCGCAATATCCGGATGCGCCCGAAGCGTTGCTCGGGGTGGTGCGCACCTTGCTGGCAAAGGATCCGCGCGACCGCTATCAGACCGGCGCCGAAGTGGTGGAGGACCTGCGCCAGATCGATGACACCCTGGCCGATCACGAGCGCGCCTGGGACGGCCGCAAGATCATTCCGATCCGGGTGCGTTGGACCGCCTTCATGAGCGCGCTGGTCGCCATCACGGTGACCATCGGCCTGGTGCTGGTGTACCACCGGCAGAATCAGGTGACCACCAACCTTGCGTTCGATTACGGCTACACGCTGTCGCGCATGATGGCGCTGCAGAGCGCCGAGGATCTGTTGTTGGAGGACACCATCGCACTGCAGACGATTGTGGACGCGATCGCGCGCAACCGCGACATCGCCTTCCTGAGCATCAGCGACAAGCGCGGCGAAGTGCTGGCCAGCAACGACGCGCTGGCGCGTGGCAGCCAGTACACGGAGCCGGGGTCGAGCGACCTGACGGCGCAGCGCGACCAGCAGCAGGTGTTCGAGATCAGTCCGGACGGCGGCGAACGCATTTTCCTGTTCGCCACCCCGATCCAGTACCAGGACCACGACATCGGGCGCCTGCACGTCGGCATGTCCACCGCGGCGTTGGCGGCCGCCAACCGGACCACAGTGACGGCGATGGTGACGCTGATGGCGTTGACGCTGATAGTGGTGTTCCTTGGCGCCTATTTCCTGTCGCGCCGGCTGCTGGTGCCGATCGAGATACTGCGACGCGCGCTGTGGAAAATCACCCAGGGCCGCCTGGATGCGCGTATCCGCATGCATCGGCAGGACGAGTTCGAGCGCGTCTTCCTTGCCTACAACGCGATGGCGGACTCGCTGGAAGCGCGCATGCTCAGCGTGCATGCGCCGCCGCGCCCCGAACGCGGCGCGGACGAAGCGGGTGGGGCGGAGCGCGAGGATGGTGCGCTGGACGGCACCCAACTCATCGAAAGCGCCGACGTGGATGCCGCCATCGCCGATAACCCCGCGCCGAAAACGCCGACGCCACACTGACGTCGGCTACTGTCGAGTTTCGCTACTAGCAGCCTGTCGGACTTTGGATGATCGGGCTGTAAATTCGCCTGCGCGATCATTGTCATTGAGGTGGGCGGCGAGAGCAGGAGCCGCTTTGGGTCCGCAAAGGACGCCAAGAGCGCAAAGCGGCAAGGCGATTGCTGGACCCCAAGCTCGTCAGTGCGCTTTGTCCCTTTGCATCCTTATTGCTTTTTCTGCGTCCTTTGCGTCCTTCGCGGACCCTGTGTTGCTCTCCCCTGCGCCCGACAGCCCGTCCGGCTGGGCACAACCCCCAAAGCCCGACAGGCATCTAGCGTCGCCAGGAACACAACACTCACTATCGTTCGACTGCCGGTAGCGGCGTTGCCGGTTCCGGCGTTTCGGCTTCGAGGTCGCGCAGGCGGCGCTTGAGCTCGAGCGCGCGGGTGCGATAGCCCTGCGCCGGCGCAAATTGCGGATCGAGCGCCAGCGCCTTGTCCCACAACGTCAGCGCCTCATCCAGTTGCTGGTTGCGGTACTGCACGATGGCGGCTTCGTGATAATCCAGTACCAGCGCCTGACGCAGTGTCTGTCGGTGCGTGCGCGCCGGCTCC
>JANRIF010000210.1:0-23971 GCA_033765245.1 Lysobacteraceae bacterium | reverse complement strand
TCCTTGCCAATGACCTTCCCCGATCTCCGCAGCTTCCTGCAACGCCTCGAACAACGCGGCCAGTTGTTGCGCGTGGCCGAGCCGGTGGATCCGGAACTGGAAAGCACCGCACTGTGCCTGCGCACGCTGCGCGCGGGTGGGCCGGCGCTGTTGTGCGAGCAGGCGGTCGGTTCGACGCATGCGCTGCTGGGCAATCTGTTCGGTGCGCGCCAGCGTATCGAGCTGGCATTGGCCGGCCGGCCGCTGGCCTCGTTGCGCGAGTTGGGAACGCTGCTGGCGGCGATCAAGGAACCGCGCTGGCCGTCGAGTCTGCGCGAGGCGCTGTCGCAATGGCCGGAGCTGGCGCAACTGGCGCACGTGGCGCCGCGTCGGGTGAGCGAGGCCGCATTCAACGAGTGCATTCTCGAAGGCGACGCCATCGATCTGGGTGCGTTGCCGATCCAGCGCTGCTGGCCCGACGACGTCAGCAAGCTGATCACCTTCGGCCTGGTGGTAACGCGCGGCACCCGCCAGCAACGCCAGAACGTGGCGATCTACCGTCAGCAGGTGATCGCGCGCAACCGCGTCATCATGCGCTGGCTGCCGCATCGCGGCGGTGCGCTCGATTACGCCGATTGGCAGGCCGCGCATCCGCAGCAACCGTTCCCGCTGCTGGTGGCGATTGGCGCCGACCCGGCCACGCTGTTGGCGGCGGTGGCGCCAGTGCCGGATACCCTTTCCGAATACGAATTCGCCGGCCTGTTGCGCGGCGAACGCACGCGCATCTGGCACAGCAGCCACACCGGCCTGGATGCACCCGCCGGCGCCGAAATCGTGCTCGAGGGCCACATTCATCCGGGCGATACCGCGCTGGAGGGCCCGTTCGGCGATCACACCGGCTACACCAATGCGCAGGGCGAGTTTCCGGTGTTCACCATCGAGCGCATGCGTCTGCGCGCGGATGCGATCTATCACGGCAGCTACATGGGCCGCGCGCCATTCGATGAACCCTCAGTGCTGGCGAGCGCGCTCAATGAGGTGTTCGTGCCGATCCTGCAGAAAGTGTTCCCGGAGATCGTGGATTTCCATCTGCCGCCGGAAGCGTGCTCGTACCGCATCGCCGTGGTCAGCATCCGCAAGCAGTACGCCGGACACGCGCGGCGCATCATGATGGGTATCTGGTCGTACCTGCGCCAGTTCACCTACACCAAGTTCGTGATCGTCACCGACGCCGACATCGACGTGCGCGACTGGTCGCAGGTGATCTGGGCGCTGGCGACGCGGGTGGATCCGGCGCGCGACAGCCTGCTGATCGAAAACACCCCGATCGACTATCTCGACTTCGCCAGCCCGGTGGCGGGCCTGGGTTCCAAGCTCGGGCTCGACGCCACCTGCAAATGGCCGGGCGAAACCACGCGCACGTGGAGCCGTCCGATCGTGCTCGATGCGGCGATCGAAAAACGGGTGGATGCCTTGTGTGCGCGGCTATTTGCCGCAGTGCCGCCGCCCGCACATGGCGGCGGCATTTGATCCCGATCAATGTCGTCATCGCGCACTGCGGCCAGCATGGTCGGGTTCGCCCACCACGGAGTCGCCATGCAACTGGTTTGCCCGGCCGGCAATCTCCCGGCGCTGCAAGCGGCCATCGATGCCGGCGCCGACGCGGTGTACGTCGGCTTTCGCGATCAGACCAACGCGCGCGCGTTTCCGGGGCTGAACTTCGACGACAACGAGTTGCGCCAGGGTGCGAACTACGCGCACCAGCGCGGTCGCAAACTGTACATCGCGCTCAACACGTATCCCGACGCGGCGCGCGTGGGCGCGTGGGAGGCGGCAGTGGATCGCGCCGCCGAGCTCGATGCCGATGCCATCATCGCCGCCGAGATGTCGGTGCTCGACTACGCCGCGCGCCGCCACCCCGGCGTGGCACGGCACCTGTCGGTGCAAGGCTCGGCCACCACCACCGCGGCGCTGCGTTACATGTACGAGCGCTTCGGCATCGCGCGCGCGGTGTTGCCGCGGGTGCTGTCGATCCAGCAGGTGCAACGCCTGTGCGAGACCTCGCCGGTGCCGCTGGAAGTGTTCGCCTTCGGCAGCCTGTGCATCATGGTCGAGGGCCGCTGCCAGCTATCGAGTTACGTCACCGGCGCGTCGCCCAATCGCCACGGCGTGTGTTCGCCGGCGCGCTTCGTGCGCTGGGAGGAAGCGCCGGGCGGCGAGCGCACAGTGCGTCTGAACGGGGTGCTGATCGACCGCTTTGCGCCGAATGAGCCGGCCGGCTACCCGACGGTGTGCAAGGGCCGTTTCGAAGTGCGCGGCGAGACCTTCCACGCGCTGGAGGAGCCGACCAGCCTGAACACCATGGAGTTGTTGCCGCAGTTGGTCAGCGCCGGTGTGGTGGCGCTCAAGATCGAAGGCCGGCAGCGTGGCGCGGCCTACGTCAGCGCGGTCGCCGGCACCTGGCGCGCGGCGCTGGATCGCTTTGCCGCCGATCCGGAACATTGGGCGGTACAACCGGGCTGGCAGCGCACGCTGTCCGCCCACGCCGAGGGTCATCAGACCACGCTCGGACCGTACCACCGCTCGTGGCATTGAGTGCTGAGGATCGAAACGATGCGACTGAGCCTGGGACCGCTGCAATATTTCTGGCCACGCGAGCAGGTGCTGGCGTTTTATCGCGAGGCGGCGCGCTGGCCGCTCGACGTGATCTACCTGGGCGAGACGGTGTGCTCCAAGCGCCGCGAACTGCGCAGCCGCGACTGGCTCGCACTGGCCGATGAACTGGCCGCCGACGGCCGCGAGATCGTGTTGTCCGGGCTCGCCCTGCTCGAAGCCGAATCCGAACTGGGCGCGCTGCTGCGGTTGGTCGAAAACGGCCGTTTCCTGATCGAAGCCAACGACCTCTCGGCGGTGCAACTGTGCCGCGAGCGCGGCCTGCCATTCGTCGCCGGCCCCACCTTGAACGTGTACAACCATCGCGCCCTGGCGCTGCTGTTTGCCGACGGACTGCGGCGCTGGGTGCCGGGCGTGGAGCAGGGCCGCGAGCTGATTGCCGACCTGTGCGCCGCCTATCGCGCCGAGGCCGGCGCGATGCCCGAACTCGAAGTGATCGTCTGGGGCCGTTTGCCGCTGGCGTATTCGGCGCGTTGCTTCACCGCGCGTGCGTTCGACGTGGGCAAGGACGACTGCGGCTTTCGCTGTCTCGAACACCCCGACGGACTCGCGTTGGCGAGCCGCGAAGGGGCGCCGTTCCTGCGCATCAACGGCATCCAGATTCAAGGCGAGGAAATCGTCGATCTCGGCCCCGAACTGCCGGCGTTGCGCGCGCTGGGAGTGGACATCCTGCGCCTGTATCCGCAACGCCATGGCATGGCCGAAGTAGTGCAACGCTTTCATGCCGCGCGCGCCAGCCAAGCCGCACCAGCGCGCATCGGCGCGCCCAACCGCTATTGGGATGCCGCATCGGCATAGACCGCCATTGCTGCGCGTTTGCGCCGCTGAGCGGCAGGTGTTGCGCGCCACTTGGAACTTATCGGCGGCCGCGCTAGCCGCAGGATTTTCTCGACGCGGCGGCGTTGTGCGTAGGCTGGTGGTGAGCGTAGCGAACCCCAGCGCCGTTGCCGCATTGAGATGCGCATGCAGGGGTTCGTTCGCTTCGCGACAGCGCTCGCTACGCGAGCTACGCTGCACAAGGATGTGCAAGTGCCGCGGGTGCATGGACGCACCAGAGCCGCCGCCTTCGCTACGCTCACCGCCAGCCTACCCCACGGTAAGTGCCATCAAGGACGCACCACTACACTAGTCACGACGCCTCCTCGCCACGATGCGCAGCCCGTGCCGCCTGCGCCAGACGGGCGGCGCGATGGATCGCGATACGCAGCGCCAATGGCACGGTTTCCCAGGGCAGGCGATCGAGCACGTTGCGTGCGGTCAGGCCCAGTTCGGTGTCGCCGGTGAGTTGCAGCCGGCGCTGAAAGAACAAGGTATCGGCATCCTCGCGCCGACTCGCCAGCAGCAACAGGTCGGTGGCGCTGCCGCTGACCGTGGCTTCCGCACTCGCCCCCGGCGCGCATACGCGCAGCCGCTGGTCGCGCAGCTCGACCACCCAACTCAGGCCGAGGTCCGTCACCGCGATGCCGAGCCGGCGATCGCGCAAAAACTCCAGCGCCCCGGACGCCAGCGGCTGCGCCAGGGTGTGCGTCATCGCTGCGGCGAACAGCGTCGACGACAGGCTGGGCGGCAGCAGCCGCAGCAGTGGCGCCAAGCGGCGCGGCGGCGGCAGCGCGCGCAACCACGACGCGCGATGGCGAGCGAACGAGTCGACAATCGGCATGGACGCATCCATCGGGCCGGACCCGCCGGCCACAGGTTGGTGAAAATCTTCGGCAGGCGCCTCGTCGTCGCCAACGCCCTGCAACGCACAGGCGTCGTCGATCAACAGATCGCACAGTTGCCGGGCGGTGGGGGCCGGCAGTTCCACCCAGCGCGCCAGACTGCGCGCGCGCCTGCGCACCCGCGCCTCGCGCTCGCAATCGCGCGCCGGCAGCCCGGTTTCGCGCTTGCACGCCGCCGCCACCCGCACCAGCCGTCGCCGCAGCGCCAGCAGCAGCACCAGCGCGTCGTCGATCTGGTCGATGACGGCGCGCGCGCCGTGCAGCGGCATCCGTTTCATCCGCATCGCTGCGGGGAGTGCGCCTGTCATGTGTCCGGTATGCCTGACCGTCGTCGTTCCTGTCATCGAGCCACAGACAAACCCGCCACCTGTTGATCCGGATCAAACGGCATACCGATGCGGCGCGAAATGGCGTCGTGCCGCCATCCATCGGACGCTTGACGCAGGTCAGCGCGCAGCCCGCTCGCCAACATCATGCTGACGCCGAGTTCAACCATCCTTCCTTTTTTTGGGGGTTATATGAAACGCGCCACGCTTCCCCTGTTGATCGCCGCCACGCTGTTTGCACTGTCCGGCTGCACCCAACCATCCGGCAATGCGCCGGCCCCCGCCGCTGCCAACTCCGCGCAACACGGCGACTTCGGCCCGCCACAGGGCGAGCCGATCGAAGCTGTCCTCACCAGCCCGCCGCTGGTGCCGCCCGCCACCGGCCGCCATGCGCCGGCCAAGGTGATCGTGAATCTGGAGGTGCGCGAGCTGGAGAAGGAAATTTCCGAAGGCGTGAAGTACACCTTCTGGACCTTCGGCGGCACCGTGCCGGGAAGCTTCATCCGGGTGCGGCAGGGCGACACGGTGGAGTTCCACCTCAAGAACCACCCGGATTCGAAGATGCCGCACAACATCGATCTGCACGGCGTCACCGGCCCGGGCGGCGGTGCGGCGTCGAGCTTCACCGCGCCGGGTCACGAGTCGCAATTCAGCTTCAAGGCGCTCAATGCCGGCCTGTATGTCTACCACTGCGCCACCGCGCCGGTCGGCATGCACGTGGCCAACGGCATGTATGGCCTGATCCTGGTCGAGCCGCCCGAAGGGTTGCCACCGGTGGATCGCGAGTACTACGTGATGCAAGGCGACTTCTACACCGCCGGCAAGTATCGCGAGAAAGGCCACCAGCCATTCGACATGCAGAAGGCTATCGACGAGAACCCGACCTACGTGCTGTTCAATGGCTCCGAGAGCAGCCTGACCGGCGACAACGCGATCAAGGCCAACGTCGGCGAGACGGTGCGCCTGTTCGTCGGCAACGGCGGTCCGAACCTGGTATCGAGCTTCCACGTGATAGGTGAGATCTTCGACAAGCTCTGGTTCGAAGGCGGCACCCATTTCCAGGAAAACGTGCAGACCACGCTGATCCCGGCCGGCGGTGCGGCGATCGCCGAGTTCACAACGCAAGTTCCGGGCAGCTACATCCTGGTCGATCACTCGATCTTCCGCGCCTTCAACAAGGGCGCGCTGGCGATCATGAAAGTCGACGGCGCCGAGGACAAGACCATCTATTCGGGCAAGGAGGTGGACTCGGTATACCTCGGCGACAAGGCCGCCAGTCTGGCTCCGGTGCAGGCCGCGAGCGCCGCGGCGGCGCAGGGCGAGCTGACCCTGGCGCAGCAGGTGGATGCCGGCAAGGCGCTGTACCAGGGCACCTGTTCGGTCTGCCACCAGCAGGACGGCGCCGGTCTTCCCGGCGTGTTCCCACCGCTGGCGAAGTCCGACTTCCTGGCCGCCGATCCCAAGCGCGCGATCGGTATCGTGCTCAACGGCCTGAGCGGTCCGGTCAAGGTCAACGGCAGGGACTACGCCTCGGTGATGCCGCCGATGAGCCAGCTCAACGACGATGAGATCGCCAATATCCTCACCTACGTGCTCAACACCTGGGAAAACCCCGGTGGCCGCGTCGGCAAGGACGAGGTCACGGCGGTGCGCGGCAGCACCGACCGGCCCAAGGGTGCCGCCGAGTGAAACGCCTGTCGCTGCTACTGCTGGCGTGCGGCCTGTGGCCGGGACTCGGCATCGCCGCCGACCCCGGCTACGCCGAACTGCCGGGCGCGCGATTCGAAAGCATCCTCGCGTACGAGGACATCGCCGACGGGGCGCGCATTGCGCCATTCGCACTGGCCAAACGCCCGGTCACCAATGCCGAGTTCCTGCGCTTCGTGCAGACGCATCCGCAGTGGCGTCGCGACCGGGTGCCGGCGGTGTTCGCCGACTCCAGCTACCTGTCGCACTGGCAGGCGGCTGATGCGCTGGGCCGAGAGGCGCTGCCGGAACAACCGGTCACGCGGGTGAGTTGGTTCGCCGCCAGCGCCTACTGCGAGGCTCAGGGCGCACGCCTGCCGACCTGGCTGGAATGGGAATATGCGGCGGCAGCCGATGAAACCCGCGCCGATGCGCGCCAGGATCCGGCGTGGCGCGAGCGCATGCTCGGCTGGTACGCACGCCCTTCGTCGGCACCGCTGCCGCCGGTCGGGCAGTCGCCGGCCGACGTCTGGGGCGTGCAGGATCTGCATGGCCTGGTGTGGGAATGGGTGGACGACTACGCCGCGATGCTGGTGTCGTCGGACAACCGCGAACAATCCGATCCCGATCGCCTGAGATTCTGCGGGGCCGGCGCATTGTCGATGCGCGATCGCGAGAACTACGCCGTGATGATGCGGGTGGCGATGCTGTCGGCGCTGAGCGCCAGCGACACCACCCGCAATCTCGGCTTTCGCTGTGCACAAGACCGTTCCGGGAGTCCCTGATGCGCCCCATGATCTGCGTGCTGTTGTCGTGGTTACTGCTGTGCGCTGGCGCGCGCGCCGGCGATTGGCCCGGGGACTCGCTGTATCACCTGCAGGCGCGTTTGAGCGACCAGCAGCAGCGCGACTTCGTGCTCGCCGACCTGCACGACCGCCCCGCCCTGGTGGCGATGTTCTACACCTCCTGCCAATACATCTGTCCACTGATGATCGAGGGCATCCAGCAAGCCGAGAAGTCGCTCGATCCCGCGCAGCGCGACCGCCTGCAGATCGTGATGGTCAGCTTCGACCCCGCGCACGACGACACCGCCGCGCTGGCGCGTACCGCGACCGACAAGCATCTGGACCCGGCACGCTGGCGTCTGGCGCGCACCGATCCGGGCAACGTGCGCCAACTGGCCGCGCTGCTGGGGGTGCGCTATCGCGAGCTTGCCGGCGGCGGCTTCAACCACACCGGTGATGTGGTGCTACTGGACGGCAGCGGCCGCGCGATCGCGCGCACCGCCGCCATCGGCGCTGCCAAGGACGCGACATTCATGAGCACGCTGCGTGCGGCGTTGAGCCACGACTGAAATTCAATCCGCATCCGCCACCAACGCCACCTCGGCCACTGCCAAGCGTTCCAGCACGCGCTGCTGTTCGCGCTGTTCCCAGGATTCGAACAACACCACCTCGACCGGCCGCCACAGCGCCACCCAGCCGAGTATCAGCAGACCCTCGGCCACGATCTGACCGACACCGTTGCCGTTGCGGTCGAGCAGACTGCGCAGCAGCAGGCTGGCCGCCAGTACCAGCAGACCGACCACCAGCACCCGCCAGTACACGCGCCGGCGGCGGCGATGACGGTGCATGGTCTGTTGCGCCAGCAACCGGAAATGCGCGCGAATGGCGTCGCCGGCCGCCACCGCATGGGCCGACAACGCCTCCGGCCCGACCACGCGGATGGTCAGAGGTGCGTGCCCCGGCAATTCCGCCACGCTCTCCAGCAACCACGCTTCGGCATTGCGGTCCAGGGCTTTTTCGCGAAACGGCGCCGGGTCGAGCGAATCGAACAACTGGTTGAGGCTACGCAGGTGCATGTCGATGGTGGCCACGATGTCTCCGGCGCCTCACCGGCGCGCACTCAGGTTGGCGATGCCGCCTCGGGCTCGGGCTCGGGCGGCTTGCGGCGGCGCGCCTGCGAACCCATCTGCCGGGCGTTGCGTCGCAGGTGCCCCGGGTTTTCGCCGGTGATGCGCTTGAAGGCGCGCCGGAATGCCGCCTCGGTGTCATAGCCCAGTTGCGCCGCCACCCGCGCCACCGAGTTGCGCGGATCGTGAAACAGGCGCCGCGCTTCCTGCATCCGGTACGCCGCCAGATACGCCATCGGCGTGACCCCGATCACTTCGGTAAAACGCACTGCGAACGCGGTGCGGGACATGCCCGCGCGTTCGGCCAGTTCGCCCAGGGTCCAGGCGTTGCCCGGTGCCCGGTGCACCGCCAGCAAGGCACGCCCCAGCCGCGGGTCGGCAATCGCCGCCAGCAACCCCTGCTGACCCGTGCGCAAATGCGACAGGTGATGCCGCAACACCATCACGAACAGAGCATCGGCAAGCTTGTCCATCACCACCTTGCCGCCGATGCGCTCGCCCAGCGCTTCGTCGGCCAGCAACCGCAACAACGCGCCAAAACCCTCGCCGACGTTCTCGGCGGGCACCACGATGGCATCCGGCAGCGCGTCGAGCAAACCGCTGGGCGTGCCTTCCTCGAACTCGAACGACCCACATACCAGCGAGGTGCTCGGCCCGCTCCCGGGTATGCCGATGGAAAGACCGATGTCGCGCGCCTTGCCGTCCGGGGTCAGCAGATGCCAACCGCCGCGCGGGAACACGCACAGATCGCCAGCACGCATCGGCCGCGGTTCGGCCTGATTGGGCAGGTGCAGGAAGCACGAACCGCGCGAGATCAGGTGGAATTGCGGGCCCTGATGGGGGCTGTCATCGATCTGCCATTCGCCGCACACGGTGGGGTTGGCGTACACCGAAGCACGCAACTGAACCTTGCCGAGAATCTCGGAAACCAAATCTTCGTTGGTATTCTCAGTCATGTTTGCCGTCCTTTTCCTACTCGCGCGTACCATATACCAAGCGTAGCCTGTTTGCTCGCCACGGCCATCCCGGCCGCCCCCGGCACTCTCCAGGAGGCTTCATCATGTTCCGTACCTTTCGCATCCTTACCCTCGCCGCCGCGCTGGCGCTGACTGCACCACTGCTGTCCGGCACGGCGCACGCCGCCACCCCGACCACCACCGATGGCGTGACCGTGATCCATCTGGATCAGTACAACGGCTATTTCGCCGCGCAGGAGACACTGGCCGGGCTGAAGCCGGGCAAGTACCGCTTCGTGATCACCAACAAGGCCGACAAGATGGTCGGCTTCCAGATCCAGGACGGTGCCAGCCACGCCCAGCTCGACATGTTCCCGCTCGAACCCGGCCAGAGCCGCACCAGCGATGTCGAAGTTGGAGCCGGTGGCTTCCGCTACCGTTGCCCGATCAACCCCACTCCGTGGTATGAAGTAAACGTCGAAGCCTGATGCTCCCGCCGGCCGCGCAAGCGGCCGGCTCCCCCCACCAAGGCCCCCCATGCCCAATTTCACTCTCCATACCCCCGAATCTGCCCCCGAAGCCGCTCGCGACACCCTCACCCGGGTCGCCAAGCATTACGGCTTCCTGCCCAATCTGCTCGGCGGTCTGGCCGAGGCGCCGGCGGCACTGCATGGCTATATTGCACTCTCCGAACAGTTCGGCAAGTGCTCGCTCGACGCGCAGGAGCAACAGGTAGTGCTGCTGGCCACCAGCGTCATCAACGAATGTGGATTCTGCGTTGCTGCGCACAGTTTTGTGGCCCGTAACGCCGCCAAGCTCGACGACGCCAACCTGCAAGCGCTGCGCAGCGGCGGCAAGCTGCCCGACGCGCGGCTCGACGCATTGGCGCAATTCACCCGCGCCGTGGTCAACGAACGCGGCTGGGTCAACAGCGCGGTATTGGACGCCTTCCTCGCCGCCGGCTTCAGCAAGGCGCAGGTGCTGGAAGTGATCACCGGGGTGGCGCTCAAGACGCTCTCCAACTACGCCAATCATGTGCTGGAAACGCCGGTGAACGCCCAGTTCAAGGCGGAAACCCGGGATGGCAAGGCCAACGCTGCCTGAGCCTCCTGCACCATGCCGGCCACCACCGGCACTGCGGGCCCTGTGACGCCGCTGCGCGCAGGATCTTTCGGTACGGCACCACACCGACCGCATTCACGACCCGTGACACATTGAGCGGTTGCCGCCGCGACGCACGCCCTTACCTTGGCGGCCGATTGCGGTGAAAATGCAGCAGTCCTGCGCGCGCCACCCAGCCTGCGCAACAATGGCGGCAAGGTGCTCGCCGTATATTCCCGCGCTCGCTTGAGCGCGTACCTCGTGCCTTTGCCCGTTGCCGATACGGAAAATTCCCCATGGCGCTCAGACATCCCCTCGCATCGCGCCTGCTGATCGTTGCGGCGTTGCTGGCGCTCGCGCTGCTGGCCTGGCACTTCGGCCTGATCGAACAACTCACGCTCGCCAACCTCAAGGCGCGCCAGGGCGAATTGTCGGCATGGACGCAGGCGCATTGGGGTCTGGCGCTGGCCGGATTCTTTGTCCTGTACGTGCTGGCGACGGCCGTGTCGATTCCGGGCGCGGCGATCCTCACGCTGGCGGCGGGTGCGATCTTCGGACTGCTGCCGGGTTTGGTGCTGGTGTCGTTCGCCAGCTCGATCGGCGCCACGCTCGCGTTTCTGGCAGCGCGTTTCGTGTTGCGCGAACCGCTGCAGGCGCGCTATCGCGAGCGCCTGCAGGCCATCGACGCGGGCATCACCAAAGATGGCGCGTTCTACCTGTTCACCCTGCGGCTGGTGCCGGTGTTTCCGTTCTTCCTGATCAATCTGCTGGCTGGTTTGACCGCGCTGCCGGTGCGCACCTTCTACTGGGTCAGCCAACTTGGCATGTTGCCGGGCACCATCGTCTACATATTCGCCGGCACCCAACTCGCCCGCATCGAGAATGCCAAGGACGTGCTATCGCCCGGCCTGATCGGCGCGTTCGTGCTGCTGGGCGTGTTGCCACTGCTGATGCGCAAGATCGTGCAGCGGATGCAATCGCAGAAGCCGCGGCGTTTCGATTACAACCTGATCGTGATCGGCGCCGGCTCGGCTGGACTGGTTTCGGCCTACATCGGCTCGGCGGTGAAGGCAAAAGTCGCACTGATCGAAAAGCACAAAATGGGCGGCGATTGCCTCAACACCGGCTGCGTGCCGTCCAAGGCGCTGATCCGCTCGGCGCGCCTGCTGGCCGAGGCGCGCGACAGCGCACGGTACGGCATTGCGCGCATGGACGCCCAGTTCGATTTCGCGCAGGTGATGCAGCGCGTCGCCGGCGTGGTCCGCAAGGTGGAACCGCACGATTCGGTGGCGCGCTATACCGAGCTGGGCGTGGACGTGATTCAGGGCGACGCGCGCTTGGTTTCGCCGCGGGAAGTGGAAGTGAATGGCCGCCGCCTGAGCGCGCGCAGCATCATCCTTGCCACCGGCGCACGGCCGCTGGTGCCGCGCATTCCCGGGCTCGATCAGGTGCCCTGGCTCACCAGCGATTCACTGTGGGAGTTGCGCGAACTGCCGGGGCGGCTGGTGGTGCTGGGCGGCGGACCGATCGGCTGCGAATTGACCCAGAGCTTTGCGCGTTTCGGCAGCCAGGTGACGGTAGTGGAAATGGCGCCGCGCCTGCTGCCGCGCGAGGACGCCGACGCCGCCGAAGAAGTGCGCGCGCGCTTCGTGGCCGAAGGCATCGTGGTGGCGACCGCGCACAAGGCGCTGCGGGTGGAGCCCGATGGCGACGGCGGGCGCTTGATCTGCGAGCACGACGGCCGCGAAGTGAGCTTCGCCTTCGACAAGCTGCTGCTGGCGCTGGGCCGGCGCGCCAACACCGAGGGCTTCGGCCTGCAGGAACTGGGCATCGTGGTGCGCGGCAACGGCACCATCGAAGCCGACGCTCTGTTGCGCACCAACTTCCGCAACATCTACGTTTGCGGCGACGCCACCGGCCCGTTCCAGTTCACCCACGTCGCCGCGCACCAAGCCTGGTACGCTGCGGTGAATGCGCTGCTGGCACCGTGGTGGTCGTTCAAGGCGGATTACCGGGTGATCCCGTGGGCCACCTTCACCGACCCCGAGGTGGCACGTGTGGGCTTGTCCGAGGATGAGGCAAAGCAGCGCGGCATTGCGGTGGAAGTGACCCGCTACGGCATCGACGATCTCGACCGCGCCATCGCCGACGGTAGCGACAGCGGCTTCGTCAAGCTGCTCACCGTGCCCGGCAAGGACCGCATCCTGGGCGCCACCATCGTGGGTGCGCACGCTGGCGATCTGCTGGCCGAATTCGTGATGGCAATGAAGCACGGCATCGGCCTCAACAAGCTGTTGGGCACCATCCACATCTACCCCACGCTGACCGAAGCCAACAAATACGCCGCCGGGGTGTGGAAGCGCGCGCATGCGCCGCAGGGTGCGCTGCGGCTGGCAGAACGCTTCTTCCGCTGGCGCCGGGGTGGCGCGTGAGGACGCCATGAGCGCAACCGCCGTGACCTCGCTGTCGGTGATCGTGCCGGTCGGGCCGGGCGATGCCAGTTGGCGCGCGTTGTTGCCCGATCTGGCGACGCTGCCGGACCACACGGAAATCTGTCTGGTGGCGACACCGGGACAGACACCCGCGGATTTTTGCGCGCACGCCTTCGGCTTGACGTGCGCCGTGCGGTGGACCGAAGCCGCCGCCGGCCGCGCCAACCAGTTGAACGCGGGCGCCACACTCGCCCGTGGCAGTGTGCTGTGGTTCGTGCACGCCGATTCGCGGGTCGGCGCCGACGCGCTGGCAGCGTTGCGCGGCTTCGTCGCGCGGCCATACGGCCTGGGCTACTTCGATCTGCGATTTCTCGACGATGGTCCGCTGGCGATGCGTCTGAACACCGTGGGCGCGTGGATCCGCAGCCGCTGGTTGCGGCTGCCGTTCGGCGATCAGGGATTCGTGCTGCGAGCCGCCGATTTTGCTCAACTCGGCGGTTTCGATGCGCGGATCGCGCAGGGCGAAGATCATGCTTTGGTCTGGCAGGCGCGCCGCCAAGGCATCGCGTTGCGGCCACTGGCGGCACCGCTGTACACCAGCGCGCGCCGGTACGCCGACCACGGCTGGGTCCGTACCACCGCGCACCATCTCATACACACCCTGCGGCAGGCCTGGCGCTTCGCCCGTGCTCGGCCGCACCACGCGGATCCGTCCGCATCGACGCTCTGGAACCGGCCATGACGTGCGGCCTCGCCATCTTCGTCAAGACTCCCGGCTACTCGCCGCTCAAGACCCGTCTGGCCGCGATCACCGGCGCCGCATTCGCCGAGGACTGGCATCGCCGCGCCGCCGATTGCATCGCCGCGGTGGTCAGGCAATGCCCGTCGATCGAGCCCTATTGGGCAGTGGCGGAGGACGCCGCGCGCGCCGACGGCTGCTGGACCGGCTTCGAGGCGCTGTCGCAGGGCGAGGGCGAACTCGGCGAGCGCATGGCGCGGGTACACGAGCGGATTCTGGAAACGCATCGCGGCGGCATCCTGATCGGTGCCGACACGCCGACGATCAGTGCCGAATTGCTCGATGAGGCGGCACGCTGGCTCGACCACGACGATCCGCGCCTGGTGATCGGCCGCGCCAGCGACGGCGGCTTCTGGTTGTTCGGTGCCAACCGTCCGTTGCCGCTGCCGGCCTGGAACGCACCACGCTACGGCGGCACCGAGGTCTACCAGGTGCTGCGCGAAGCGATGGCGGATCAGGGCGAGTGGCTGGAACTGCCGACCCGCGACGACCTCGACCGCTTCGAAGACCTGTTGCCGCTGATCCAGCAACTGGCCGCACTACCCGCTCCGCAGCCCGAGCAGACCAGTCTGCTGGCCTGGTTGTGCGTGCACACTTTCGCGCAGCGTGAAGGCGCATGAGCGGCGCCTGGCTGTTGGCGCACGAGGGCGCGATCCGCCTGTCGGCGTTCGCTGCGGTACTGCTGGCGATCGCGCTGATCGAACGCCGCTGGCCGGCGCGCCGCGATGCCGGACAGGGCCGCCGTGAACTCGTCAACCTCAGTCTGGTCGCCACCGGCAGCCTGATCCTGCGGCTGGGCTTTCCGGTGCTGGCGGTGGCGCTGGCAAGCAACGTCGCGGCCCGCTCAGGCGGCCTGTTCGGTGCACTGCCGCTGCCCGTGCCGCTGGAGTTCATACTGGCGGTGTTGCTGCTGGACCTCGCCATCTACTGGCAGCACCGCCTGTTCCACGTGGTGCCGCTGTTGTGGCGCGTGCACCGCGTGCACCACAGCGACGTGCGCTTCGACGTCACCACGGGCGTGCGCTTTCATCCGTTCGAGATCGCCCTGTCGATGGTGGTGAAGCTCGGCTTGGTGTGGCTGCTCGGCCCCGACCCGCTGGCGGTGATCGCGTTCGAGCTGCTGCTGTCGCTGGGCTCGCTGATCACCCACGGCGACTATGCGCTATCGCCCGCGCTCGACCGCCACGTGCGCTGGCTGCTGGTCACGCCCTCGATGCATCGCATCCATCATTCGGTGCGGCGCGAGGAGACCGACAGCAACTACGGCTTCCACCTGTCGATCTGGGATCGCCTGTTCCGCAGCTACCGCCCCATGCCGGCGGTGCCCGAACGCGACATGCCGATCGGCATCGCGGCGTTTCGCGAACGCTCCGAACAGGGACTGCTGGCGTTGCTGGCACAACCGTTCCGGAATGTCCGCCCAGGCGGATGACAACCCGCATCAACGCCATCGCAAGTGTCGCGACCGCCCCCGATGTGTCAATCCGCACCATCGCCCGCGTTCCAATCTGCCACACTCTGACGGTCGGCGTTGCCTGGACCCATCGCGGGGAGCGAGGCCACCATACGGTTCACACGTCGTACGCAGGGGATCAATTCGCGCACGGCAGGTCGTATTCACTGGATAACGTCTGACAAAGAATCCCCGCGGGGAATGGTGCTGGCTAGCGTCATCAACAGCGGCTTCTACAGGGACGGGGTTCGGGGCGGCGCGCCGCAAGGTACAGGCGGTGCGCGTGCAAACGCGCCTCTCTCGGCGACTCACTGTCGCCGATACTTGGCCGTGCTTATTATTTTTTTCTCGCAACCCGAGGAGCACGCAAAAATTTAGCTTCACTGTGACGGTGCCATTTCCGCACCCGTCGTTCCTGGGAGTGACAGCGCATTGATGCGCTTCGAAACCTGCGGGCGGGCCCGCACTTCGCCGCAATGAATAATTGGCGTGCGGCGCTTATTTTGTGGTGTGCTATTTACCTGGAGGATGTTTATTATGCACCGGTCGCAAGAGTACCGTTTGACGGACAAATTGGGAGATGGTGGAGCGAAGAAAATAACCGTCCACGTCAATGGCCAACACGTGACGGCATTTGCGGGCGAGAGCGTACTGGCCACCCTTTTTTCGATGGGTGAGCGCGCGATCTGCAAGAACAGCCACGACGGCATCTCCGGCGCGTATTGCGGCATGGGGGTATGCCATTGCTGCCTGGTACGTGTGGATGGCCGCGAAAAACAACGCGCCTGCATGACCCCGGTAGTGGATGGCATGGTCATCGAGACCATCCGCAGTCTCAGCGACGCCCTCACCGTGGTGTCGAACGAGGCGCGCGCATGAACGTCGCTCAGAAGTTCGATTGCGACTTGTTCCCGAATGGTCGCAACGCGGCCGCGCCGATCGTCATCATCGGCGCCGGTTCCGCCGGGCTGAGGGCTGCGATCACACTGGCCCAGCATGGTGTCGATTGCGTGGTGCTCGATGAAAACTCCTCCATCGGCGGCGCAGTCGCCCGCCGTCCGCCCGCGCTGACTTCGGCCGCCGCAAGCGGCGACCGTAGCCCGGCGGCTCCCACGCCACACGCCACCAAGCTGTTTCACGAAGTGGAGCGGTATAGCGACCAGATCCACCTGCGCCTTGGCGTGCAGGTGCTCGGTTCCGTAACGCCCGGCACCATGGCTGTGCTGTGCTCCGGCAAGGTCGAACAATTGGCCTATAGCCAATTGATCGTGTGCACCGGCTGTCACGAGCGCGCGCAACCGTTTCCGGGCTGGACCCTGCCCGGCGTGATGTCCGTGGGCGGCGTGCAACTTCAATTGAAAGCCGGTCTGGTTCGGCCCGGCAAGAGCATCGTCATCGCCGGCACCGGCCCCTTGTTGCCGGTGGCTGCGCGGCAATTGGTGGAGGCTGGCGTCAACGTACTTGGGGTGTACGAGAGCGGGCGGCGCGTGGATTTGTTCCGGCGTCCGCTGGATCTGGCGCTGGCTCCCGAACTGCTGCTCGAAGGGATCAAGTGTCTGGCCTTCCTGCGCCGCAAGGGCGTCCCGGTGAAATTCGGCTGGGGCATTGTCGCGGCGCGCGGTCATCGCACCATCCAGGAAGCGGTGGTAGCGCCCTACGACGCCAACTGGCGTCCCGACAGAACGCGCGAACAGACCATCGAGACCGAAAACCTCGCCGTCGGCTATGGCTTCGTGTCGCGTTCGCAGATTTGCAGCCAATTGGGCTGCGCCATGGAGTGGCACCCGGTTGCCGGCGGCGATGCGCCGGTGCGCGACGAATGGATGCGCACATCGGTACCGAGCGTCTATGCCGGCGGCGATACCGCGGGCGTTTACGGCGCCTACACCGCATCGTCGGAAGGTCACCTGGCTGCCCTCGGTTGCCTGATCGAATCCGGCGTGCTGACAAAGGACAAGGCCGAAGCCGAGGCCGGCGCGGCGCGGCGGAGATTGGCGCGTCTGCAGCGCTTCCGGCATGCGTTCGGGCCGTTCTCGGGCATTCGTCCCGGCCTGCTGTCGCTGCCCGCCCCCGACACCACGGTCTGCCGCTGCGAGAACGTCCGCTTGCGCGATCTGGACACCGCCATTGCGCGCGGCGCCAAGTCGATGATCGCACTGAAGATGGCCACCCGCGTGGGTATGGGCGATTGCCAGGGCAAGCTGTGCGGTCCGTTCTGCCGCGAATACCTCGCCAACAAGACGGGGCAATCGATCGACACCGTCGGCGCGCTGCGTCCGCGGTTTCCCTTGGCGCCCGTGCCATTCGAAGCGCTGCTGGCGCCCACGGAGGAATCCAATGCGTAAACAATCCAGCGACATCATCATCGCCGGCGGCGGCGTCATCGGCATGTCCGTGGCGTACTTCCTCAGCCGAGAGAGCGACGCCAGCATCACCGTGATCGACCAGAAACGTCCGGGCACCGCTTCGTGGGCCTCGGCTGGCGGCCTGTGGCCGATCGGCGAGTCGGTGGGCCTGGGTTGCGGCGTGATCTTCTTCAAGACGCTCTCCAAGCGCCGGCGCGAGAATCCCGACGAGCCGTTGGTCATCGAGCGCCCGCATCAGTTGCCGGACTTCTTCCTCGACTTCTCGCTCAAGAGCAACGCGATGTTCCCCAAGCTCTGGGAGGAACTGCGCGAGAACGCCGGCGTCGACTTCAAGCTGGAGAAGACCGGCCTGAAGTTCCTGATGTTCGACGAGGACGATATCCGTTACGCCGAACAGATCGCCGCCGGAATTCCGCACTTGTCCGATCAGGTGGTCTGGCACAGCCAGGACGACCTGAAGTACAGCGAGCCCAACGCCTCGCCCAAAGCGATCGGCGCCATGGAATTCCTGCGCGACGACCAGGTGAACCCGTTCCTGCTCACCCAGTCCTATCGCGAAGGTGCGCGCCGCAACGGCGTCAAGATCATCGAGAACACTGCGGTGACCGCGCTGCAGTTCCAGAACGATCGCGTGGTCTCGGTCTCCACCAGTGCCGGAGAGACGCTGTCGTGCGGCTTGCTGATCAACGCCGCGGGCGCCTGGGCCGGAGAGCTCGGCAAGATGGCCGGACTGAATATCCCGGTGGAGCCGGTGAAGGGCCAGATCGTGCTGTCCGAGCGTCTGCCCAAGATTCTCAAGGGCTGCCTCAGCACCAGCGACTGCTATCTCGCGCAGAAGGACAACGGCGAGGTACTGATCGGCAGCACCACCGAATACGCCGGCTTCGACGTCACCGGTTCGCTCAACGAGATCCGCGGCCTTTGCTCGGGTGCGGTGAAGGCGATTCCCTTGCTGCGCGACATGCACATCAAGCGCACCTGGGCGGGTTTGCGCCCCGGCACGCCCGACGAGATTCCGATCCTCGGACCGACTCAGAAGGTCAAAGGCTATCTCAATGCCTGTGGCCACTTCCGCACCGGCATCGTCGCCTCGGCGATCACCGGCGAGATCCTCGCCCGCCTGGTTCTGGGTGGCGAACTGCCGGTAGACCTCACTCCGTTCCTGCTGGACCGGTTCGAGAACGCGCAGCACACGCACGCCACACCACACACTGCCGCTGCCTGAGCGGACGCCCTGTCGGCTATCCGGGCGCCCGGTGTCCTTTTCAACCCCACGAGAAGGCGCCGTGCGCCCGGGTATCCGCCGCATCGCGGCGGATTTGTCGCCCGCCGCCCCGTGACGTCACCGCGAAACTGGCAGCAGGCATCCGCGAATCGGTGGGGTTCCCGCCCGATACTACGACGCACATCTTCCACACCAGAACATCGGGGCGCCTGCCTGAGCAGGCGCTCCGTTGCGATTCAGTGTGCGGCTTCGCCGATGTTCTGCTGCAGGAAGGCCAGCATCTTCTCGTAAGCTGTGACGTTGTGCTCGGTCTGATAGAAGCCGTGCGTCTCGGCCGGTTCGAAGTACCACTCGAACGGCTTGTTCGCTGCCGTCATGGCATCACGCAAGGCGTAGGCATGGCCGGGCGGCACGCGCACGTCCTGCCCGCCGTGGATGATCAACACCGGATGTTTGATGTCCGCCGCGCGCAACGCCGGGGAGCGTTCGCGCAGCCAGTCCGGATTCGTGTCAAGGATCGAATCCAGATAATCGCGCCCCCACGCGGTGTCGTCGATGTCGCCGCGCGACGTCATCATGCGCAGATCGTAGACGCCGGCATAGCCAATCGCGCACTGGTACAGCTCCGGCTCCTGGATCAGCCCCATCAACGCCGCGTAGCCGCCATAACTGGCGCCATAGATGCAGATGCGCTTGGGATCTGCCACACCCTGTTCGATCGCCCAGCGCGTGGCGTCGGTGACGTCGAACTGCATCTTGCCGCCCCATTCGCGTGCACCGGCATCCTCAAATGCTTTGCCATAACCGCCCGAGCCGCGGAAGTTCACCTGCAGCACCGCATAGCCGCGGCTGGCGAACAATTGCGCCTCGTTGTCGAAGCTCCACTGATCCATGACGCCGTATGGCCCGCCATGCACCAGCACCAGCATCGGCCGGTGCTTAGCGTCGCCCTGTGGAGTGGTGAGGAGCCCATGAATCGCCACGCCGTCGCGCGCCTTGAACTCGAACGGCTCCACGCTGGCCAACTGTTCGGCCTTGAGCTTGGGGCGCTGTGACATCAGCAACGTCAGCTTCTGCGCATCACGATCGAACAGGTAGTAGCGCATCGGCGTCAGATCGCTGGTCATGTGCACCACGGCAAAACGACCATCACGCGAGAAGCTGTTGGCGATCACCATCTCGCCCGGATAGCTCTCCATGACCGCCTGGGTGAGTTGCGCCTCCGGCGACTTGGGGTCGAGGAAAGCGTAACCACCCCGTCCTTCCAGCACGTGCACCGCGTAGGCGTCCTTCTGATCGGCGGTCAACACCACGTCGTCCACCGACACCGCCGCATCGCGGTACAACTGTTTTTCCTCACCGGTCTCCGGATTCCAACGAACCATTGCCGCTGGGCCCTTGCCATCTTCCACTCGGGCGTAGATGTTCATACCATCGCGGGCATAGGCGAGCGGCTCGATGATGCGCCCGCTCTTGGCCTCATCGTTGACCAGCGTCCAGTCGGCATCAGGACCTTTGCGGTAGAACAGCTTTTGCATCCGGTCGGATTCGCTGCCGCCGAGGAAACGCAGGCGCTGTTCGTGATCGGTCAACACCGAACCGACGTAACGCACCGGCGCCGTGCCTACCCGCGCCATCCCGCCTGTGCCAACGTGCATGCGCGCCAGCTCCAGGTACGGCACCTCGCCGGTGGTATCCCAATGGCTGATCCCCACGAGGATGCGATCATCGGCATCGGCACGGCTTTCCAGCACATAGGCGCTGGCATTCTTGCGCAAGCCGGTCTTGATGCCGGTGCCGGTGCTGTTCTTGCCGCGATAACCGAACAGGTACTTGCTCTTCTTGCCGTCAGCATTGATCCCATAAAGCTCGCCTGTGCTCACCGGGCGATCCAGATCACCCAAGCGCCGCGCCAGGCTGATGACCAGCCGCTCGTCATTCACCCACCAGTAGCGTCCGATGTACTCGTCACGCTTCAACTTCAGGCTCGCCGACGGCTTCATCGTGGCGCGATCCAGCACCACAAACTCCGAATGATCGTCGCGCGGAATCGTCATGGCGACGTAGGCGCCGGTCGGCGACAGGCTGACCGCGTCCACCATCGGCTTCTCGACGAAGTCGACCACCGGTGGCGGCGCGGCGTACACAGGGGAAAGCACCAGAACAGCAAGAATAAGCAAGGCACGCATATGCAGAGTCCTTTCTAACCAGGGTCAGTGTGCAACATCAGGATTTTATTGGCGCGCGCACCGGAATCACCAAGCAAATCATGGCCCGAGCCGGCGCAGCGTGGATAGTAATTGTTCTCCAGGGCAATCTCCATGCCCCTTCTTGATCCTCCCCATACATGGCGGCGCGTCGTGCAGCACGACCGTGGCTACCGCTGAGCTGCCGGAAACTCGCCGAGGTCTTCAACCGGCAATTCGCCGAGCGCGGCGTCAGCGTCGGCAAGACGCATGTCGCGGACGTGTTTCGGCACGCCACCTCAGACATCCTGCACCTGCACCGAACCCTCAAGCATCGCGTGCCGAAGGCGATGCCGCGCAACCGGGTGTGGGCGCTCGATCTGACGGGGAAGGCTGACTTGAGTGGGCACCAACGCATGGTGTTGGGCTTGCTCGATCACGGCACACGCGCTTGCCTGCGGTTGAGCGTGCTGACCGACAAGCGAAGCATCACCATCATCGCGGAATTGCTTGTCGCGTTCCGACGCTTTGGCTTGCCGAAACGGCTGCGCGTGGACAACGAGGCGTGCTTCAACTCGCGCTTGATGCGTGGTGCGCTCGCATTGCTTGGTGTGCGTTTGCAAACCATCGATTTGCACTGTCCGTGGCAAAACGGCCGCATCGAGCGATTCTTTGGCACCTTCAAGCAACACTTGGATCGCATCACCCACGGATAGCAATGATTTGCGTTGCAAGCTGATCGAGTTCCGCGCCTGGTACAACCATGCGCGCTCGCATCAGCATTTGCGCGGCTACACGCCGACCGAAGCATGGGATGGCCGACCAAGTCCACTAAACGGCCGCAGTGGTTTGAAGTGTGGGAGGGACGGATCACGGGGTGGTTCTTTCCGCCATGACCTCCGACGCGGCGTACCCGCCCGAAGACACTGCCCGGGCAGCAAATGCTGTCCGCAGGCAAACTGCGCCATTGTCGGCGAGACGTCATGAATGGGTCGGGCAACGGCCGAGGCACGGACGGGAATCGAAGTGAGTGGATGCGTAGTTGAGCAAAAAATAGCCGACGCACGGCGATGATCTGGCGAAAACCAAACCTCGCTGGTAGCAGAATCGTGTACGGACAGTGCGGACGGGACACCTAGCCACGGCTTTGTGTGCGTATGCAATCCATTATCAGAGATTAGTCGTGGCCTGCCCCATATTGCCGCACCTTCATTCCGAAGGCGATGCCACGAACAAACCGATTTCAGTAAACGACATCATCCATGGTTCGAGTGGATTTAATGAAAAAACTTCCAATGCGTGACCGCTGGCAAACACAAGAGTTGGGTCAAGTTGTGTGATGAGGCTTTGTTGTTCACATTTTATAACTGTGTTTTTATCTAACAATTTGACGACTATGCTCGGGTCAGTACTATCAGATCCAACCAAGAACTTATTCTGAAATGTAATTCTCCATGCCGTCAATACTGTCATGCCCCAACCGTTTCCACGGATAATAAGCACTGGGTCTTGCCATTCGACATATGCAACGTCTGTCGGTAGCATTTTTTTAAACTGAAGGATCGCCTCATGAGCGGCAGTCATTGCCGTTGCTCCACATGCGTTTGGTCTCGAACAAAGTCACGTTTCTCCGCTGGCGTGGCGCCTCGGGGCGGTTGCGGAACCGTACCGTCTGGGGTTACTGGCCCCCCATTCGAATTATTGAATGACGCTCGTCTTGGTGCTTGTCCAGATGGCTCCATTGCACGTACGACTGTCCCGCTTGGTGTCGTAAATGAAGTTCCTTTGCCTCCTGGCAATGGCGTTCCGGTCATGCCTGCTGCCTCCAGGCCCGATACCATCCGTGACTGGCTAACCGGCACAGCCGTACCTTTTGAAGTCACCATGAAATCTGCCCCCACGCTACCGGCTGCACTTGGTAACGAAGGGCTCGGTGCCACCGCTCCGCTTGCGCCGGCCGCCACTTCAGCGCCCACGACCGCGCCAACTGCGACTGCCTCTGGATTGGCGAGAGCGGCGCCCGCCACGCCGAACTGGGACACCTCGGCCACTGCGGCAGCAACTATTGGTGCAGCGACAATTGCAGCGCTAACAACCGCTGCCGCAACAACAACGTTTCGAGCTCCCTCGGCAGTAACGTTCGAAAACGACTTACACCCGTCTGTGCCGACGCATGCGCTTTCCCGCCCCGTCGGATCCGTAAACTTGTAAGGGCTGTTGTTGGCATACCAAAAGCGATTGAAGTTGCCCCCCGCATTGGGGTCCGCCGCGACCGGATCGATGCTCAAGAACTTCCCGACCACGGGATCGTAATACCGCTGCTGGGCGTACACCAGTCCCGTGGCGGCATCCATGACGTGGCCGGTGTAGCCGGGGCCGTCGACGCTGCGGTTGAGGGCTTCGCCGTAGGGGGCGTAGTAGGTGCGCTCCAGCACGTTCTTGGCGGCGTCGGTGGTGGCGACCGGGCTGCCCAGGGCGTCGGCGTGGAAGTAGGTGACGGTGTGCTGGTCCGGGCACACCCAGTGGTCTTGTGCGATGCGCTGGCCGGCGAGGTAGATGAAGCTGCTGCCGCCTCCCTTGGCGCTGTCCACCGCAAAGCCGAGCTTGCCGTCCTGGGTGTAGACCTCGACCTTGGTGCGGCCGTCGGCGGCCCAGGTGGCGATACGCCGTCCGGTGCCGTCGTAAGCGTAGGTCTCGCCGTCGATGGCGGTGATGCGGTTGGCGCCGTCAAAGGTGCGCACTTGCGTGCCTTTGCGAATCTGCCGGCCTTGGGCGTCGTAGGCAAAGTCGAGGCCGGGCAGCGCGGCGCCGGCGGGGTCGGTGAGTTGGGTCAGGCGGTTGTTGCTGTCGTACTGGTAGCGGTACTGGCGGCTGCCTTGGTCGGCGAGGCGCAGGTTATCGAGCGGGTCGTAGGCGTAGCTGGCCACGCCCCACAGTTGGGTGGCGGTGGCGGACACCAGACGGTCGCGGGCGTCGTACAGCAGGCTGCGGGTTTGCAGACCGCTCTGGCCCACGTCGTTGATCGCGGTGACGTTGCCGTTGGCGTCGTAGCTGTAGCCAAAGTCGTGTACGACCGTGCTGCCGCTGGCATCGCGCACTTGCGATGGCAGGTGACGGGCGTTCTGGGTGACGCTGTGGATCAGGCCATTGCCGTAG
>JANRIF010000353.1:0-6482 GCA_033765245.1 Lysobacteraceae bacterium | reverse complement strand
TGGTGCATGGCCTGTATGGGCTGCTGGTAACTCCGACCGCGATCGAGCTGCTGGACGCGCGCGCACCACAACGCGGGATGTGGCGCTGGCTGCTGCCGTGGTTGTTCATGGTGTCGCACGGGGCAATCTACGAGATGGTGGAAGCGCTGGCCGCATTGCTGTTCGGCGGCGACCTGGGGCAGGCCTATCTGGGCACCCAGGGCGATGTCTGGGACGCGCAGAAGGACGCCGCGATGGCGGCGCTGGGGGCGGCGTTGGCGGTGCTGTGGTGCCGCGCAACGTCACCTCGCGCACGCGCCTGACGCTGCTCCCCGCTGCCGCCCGTCGGCCGTAACCGGCCGCTCGTCGTCGCCCGATTGCGCGCTCCTGCGCCGCCACTTATGCCGGAGGTGGGGCAATCGACCCCGACGCGCTCCGCGCCGCGTTGCTGTAGCTGCTGTACTGGTCCCGCCTGCAACCCCGCCCAACCCGGAGGTGTTCCATGCTCGCCCGTCATACCGCCTCGCACGCCCACGGCAACACGCCCGATCCGATCCGCATCGCCGCCGGCAGCGCCGCCCTGATCATCAACGCGACGGTTGCGTTGTTGTTGCTGCAACCGCGCCAATGGTCGGAACTCGCGCTGCCGACCCGGCCCGAGCGACCCACCGTGGTCGAGCTGATTCCACGCACCGTCATCCCCGCCCCGCCGACACCAGCACCCCCGCAGCCCGCGCCGGCGGTGCCCACCACAAGGGCTCCAATCGCCGCGCCGCCGCAACCCACGCCGGTCGAAACGGCGATACCGCTCCCCGCTGAGCCGGTCGCCACCCAGAGCATCATCGACAGCGCGCCCAGCACTCCCACCGCACCCAGCGGCACCACCCAGGCCAGCCTCGACTACGCCTTCGCACCGCCGCCGCCCTATCCGGTGCGAGCCCTGAGTCGCGGCATCGAGGGAACCGTGTGGCTACGCATCGAGGTGGACGAAGCGGGCACGCCGGCCAAAGTGACGGTGGAGCGCAGCAGCGGCGACCGCATGCTCGATGGCGCCGCCCGCTCGCATGTCCTCAATCGCTGGCGCTTCCAGCCCGCGCGCCTCGACGGCGAAGCGATCCGCGGCGTCGCGTTAGTGCCGGTGACGTTCGAGATCGAGCGCCGCTGACGGCACGGGGAGCGGCGAAAAAACAGCGGCGCGCCCGTGGGACGCGCCGCTGCGATACCGCATCAGGAGGACATCAGGCGAGGCGATCAGTGGCGCCGACCGTGGCCGTCGTGGTCACCGCGGTGGTCGTCATCGCGATCGCGGCCGCGATAGCCGTCGCGGTGGTGTCCACGGCCACGGTAGCCGTCGTAGCGGTCATGGTCGCGATAGCCGTAGTGACGGCGATGATGGTGGCCGCTCCGATATTCGATGCCATACCCGTAGTAGGCCGGGCGCGGGGCGTATCCGTAACGATAGTCGACCGGATACGCCGGCCGGCTGTAGTAGTAGCGCGGCCCATAGGCGTGGTGCATCACGTACAGCGGCTGGTGGGTGTGGCGGTAGTACGGCCGGCCGGCGGTGAAATACACGTCGCCGAAGTCGACGAAGACGCGAACGCCGTCGGCGTGCGCCGGGGCGGTGTAACCAAGACCGAACAAACCCGCGACGGCAAGGGCGATGGTGAGCAGGACGGTGCGCATGTCGAATTCCTCCGCGTTGGACGCAGCACCAGACTCGGCGTTTCGCGGTGAATCGATCTTGAATTTTCCGCTGAACCCACGCTGTCGTTCAGGTTGGTTAAGGAATCCGGCACCCCCGATCGCGCCTCGTCGATGCGCAGCGCGCACCGCGATGCCATCCATCTACAAGCTGCGATAGATCAACTCGACCAGCAGTTCGGGTGAAATGAACTTGCCGCCGAGGGCGGCATCGTATTCGGCGCTCGGCTTGGCTTGGATCGCCTGTTGCAAGCTCTTGCCCTGCGCCTTGAGCGCCGCGATGCGGTCGCGCAACACCACCAGCATTTCGCCGTAACGCTTGAGTTCGGCGCGGTTGCTTAGCGGCCCGTGGCCGGGCACCACGATGACGCGGTCGTCGATCATCGCCAGTGCGCGCTGCACCCCGGCGATCATGCCGTGGATGCTGCCGCCGGCATCGACGTCGATGAACGGATACAGGCCGTTGAAATAGAGGTCGCCCATGTGCAGCACCTTGGCCTGCTCGAACCAGACCAGCGCATCGCCGTCGGTATGCGCGTGCGCGACGTGGATGGCCCGCACGTCCTGACCGTTGAGGTGCAGGCTCAGGCCGTCGCTGAAGGTGACCAGCGGCAACGCCGCGGGCGGCGCGGCCTTGAGATCGCGCTTGAAGGTTTGCAGAAACTGATCGCGGCTCATGCGCTCGCGCACGTTGTCCTGCGCCACGATCACGGCCCCGGCAGCACCGAAGTTCTGATTGCCGCCGGTGTGATCGCCATGGAAATGCGTGTTGAGGATGAAGCGCACCGGCTGGTCGCCCAGCGTAGCCAGGGCGGCGCGGATCTTGTCCGACAGTTGCGCGTACTGATCGTCGATGATGAAGGTGCCGTCGGCGCCGACGCTGGCGACGATGTTGCCGCCTTCGCCGGTCAGCAGCGCCAGTCCGTCGCGGATCGGCGTCACCTGAATCTGGACATCGGCGAAACGATCCTGCGCCGATGCCGGCAAGGCGAGCGCGGACACGGCAAGCAAAAGCGAGGCAACCATCGCGCGCATGGCGGCTCCGTCAGAAAGCGGGCCGCCAGTTTAACCCGCATTTCTCACACCGCTCCGTAGCGAGGGCGCCGAGACGCCGTTGTGGTGCGTCGCGCGGACTGAGAGACGGCGAAGACGTACTCGACGGTACGTTGAGCCGGATCGAGGAAGCACGGCGCGCCACGGCGAGCGTATCGGCGTCCGCAGTAGGAGTGGTGTGAGAAATGCGGGTTAACCCGGGCTGCAATGACCACAAACCGAAGGCGACGCGGCCATCCATGGCGCGCGTGCCGCACCGGCTTCGCGCCGGCGCCAGGATCGGATCAACAGACTCAGTAGTGCAGGAACCGGATCAGCCGCAGCAGGATGGCCTTCACCACGCCCGGCGTCTGCGCGGCATCAATGCTTTGATCGTTGACGACCAGCGTGCCGGACAGCGTCGCGCCATCGTCGCCGCGCGTCACCGTCAGTGCCTCGAAACGCAAGGTCAGACTGCGCGGCTCGCCTTCGGCAACCGCGGTGACGATGCTCAGATCGCCGTCGTAGGTGCGTGCGGCTTGCTCCTCGATGCGCTCGAAGTGCCGCGAAATCTGGCCATCGACCGTGGTGGCCTCGGCGCGCGGATGGAAGTTGCTGAAGGTGGCTACGGTATCGCGCTGCGCGCCTTCGGCCGCCAGCGTGCCCGTGGTGACGGAATGGAATTGCCCGCCGAAGTCGTCGCCCAGGGTGGTTTCGCGATCGAGAGTGAAATCGGCGCGGGCGCCGCCGGCCAGCAACAGGCCCGCCAGGCCCAGCGCGATCAGGGAGGTCTTCATGGAATGCTCCTGCGATTGAGGGTGCGTCGGCGCGGTACCGGCGATACTCCGGGTATCGTCCGGGCGCCGACGTGCCCTATAACGCCGCCGCACCGGATCGGTTGACACGCCCCCCGGTACCAAAATCACTCAGCACTCCGAGCAATGCGCGTACAACTCGGCATCGAGGTCGGCGCGCAGCGCCTTGAGGCGGGCGGCGTAATCCGCAAGGCGGCGGTCCTCCTCGGACAGCGGTTGCCACGCCGGCACCGGCGTCGCCTTGCCATCGTCGCTGAGCGCGACGAACACCATCACGCAGCGGGTAGTGCGGGTACGCACCTGGGTGCGCGGGTCGATCGCATCGACGTCCACCGCGATGTGCAGGCTGGTGGTGCCGGTGAGGATCACCCGCGCCCGCACTTCCACCACGTCGCCGATGTGGATGGGCTTGAGAAAGCTCATGCCGCCGACGCTGGCGGTGACCGCATAGCCGCCGCACCAACCAACCGCGCAGGCATACGCCGCCTGATCCATCCACTTCATCACCATGCCGCCGTGTACCTTGCCGCCCCAGTTGACGTCGGTGGGCTGCGAGATCCAGCGGAACACGCATTCGCGCGGGCGTTGCGGCATCGTTCGTTCTCCTCGGCGGGGGGCCTCACAGTCTGCCGCAGGCACCGGCATACCGCGAGCATCGGGGCTTCCGGCTGCCCGCACGACAGCGCACAATCGCCGCCATTCTCCGGAGAACGCCCATGCTTGCGACGATACGCACGCTACTGCTGGTCATGGCGCTGGCCACGCTGGGTGGCTGCGACCGGCCCGCGCAGCCCACGCAGCCCGGGGTAGGCAGCGAACGCACCGCGCCACCCGTCACGCCTGCGGTCGCGGCGCACGTGCCCAACCCGTACCCGATCGAGGATTTCATCGGTTCCACCGCGCTCAGCGGCGCCTCGTTCTCGGCCGACGAATCGCGCATCCTGTTTTCGGCCGATCGCAGCGGCGTCTGGAACGCCTTCACGATACCGGTGGCGGGCGGCGACTGGCAGGCGGTCACTGCTTCGGAAACCGACAACACCTTCGCGGTGGCGTTTTTTCCGGCCGATGACCGCATCCTGATCACCCGCGACCAGGGCGGCAACGAGCGCAATCATTTGTATGTGATCGAGGCGGATGGCAGCGAGCACGACCTCACCCCTGGCAAGTCGCTCAAGGCCAGCTTCCTGCGCTTTGCCCGCGACGGCAGCGGCTTCTACGTGCTCAGCAACGAGCGCGATCCGCGCTACTTCGACGTCTACCGTTACGCCACCGCGCCGGGCTATGCACGCGAGCTGATCTACCGCAACGACGACGGCTACCAGCCGACGACGGTCTCCGAGGACGCCCGCTACGTGGCGCTGGAGAAGCCCGACACCACCAACAACAATGACCTCTATGTCTACGACCGCACCGCCAAGCAGCTGCTCAAGCTGAGCGAGCACCAGGGCGAGGCGCGGTACGCGGCGCAGGACTTCAGCCCCGATGGCAGTCACCTGCTATACACCAGCAACGAGGGCAGCGAGTTTTCGCGATTGCGCCGCTACAACCTGGCCGATGCCACTCATGGCGGGGTCGAGGCGGCCGATTGGGACATCGCCTATGCCTGGTATTCGCAGACCGGGCGCTATCGCGTCAGCGGCGTCAACGAGGACGGCAGCCTGATCGCGCAGGTGTTCGACACCGTCGCCAACGCCGCGGTGCCGATGCCGGACCTGCCCGCCGGCGACGTGCGTGGGGTGGCGATCGCGCGCAGCGAGCAGCGCATGGCGTTCTATCTCAACGGCGACCGCCAGCCCAACGACCTGTACACACTGCCGATCGGTGGCGAGCCGCAGGCGCTGACGCATTCGCTCAACCCCGCCATCGATCCCGAAGACCTGGTGGATTCGGAGGTGGTGCGCTTCATGAGCTTCGACGGCATGGCCATCCCCAATATCCTTTGGCGACCGCCGCAGGCCGATCGCCACCACAAGGTGCCGGCGCTGGTATGGGTGCATGGCGGCCCCGGCGGACAGACCACACGCGCCCACAACGCGCTGATCCAGTTTCTGGTCAACCACGGTTACGTGGTGCTGGGCATCAACAATCGCGGCAGTTCCGGTTACGGCAAGACCTTCTACGCCGCCGACGACGGCAAGCATGGCCGCGAGCCGCTGTGGGACGTGGTGGCGGCGCGCCAGTATCTGCAAACGCTGGCCTATGTCGACCCCGATCGCATCGGCATCATCGGCGGCAGCTACGGCGGCTACATGGTGCTGTCGGCGCTGACGTTCCAGCCCGAGGTGTTCGACGTCGGCGTGGACCTGTTCGGTGTCGCCAACTGGATCCGCACCCTGGAAAACATCCCGCCCTGGTGGGAAAGCCAACGCCAGGCGCTGTACGCCGAAATCGGCAACCCCAGAACCCAGCGCGCGTTCCTGCGCGAAACCTCGCCGCTGTTCCATGCCGACAAGATCCAGCGCCCGCTGATGGTGCTGCAGGGCGCCAACGACCCGCGCGTGCTCAAGGCCGAGAGCGACGACATCGTGGCCGCGGTGCGCAAGCGCAAGGTGCCGGTGGAGTACGTGGTGTTCGCCGACGAGGGCCACGGCTTCACCAAGAAGGCCAACCAGATCGAGGGCTACGGCAAGATCCTGGTCTTCCTCGACAAGTACCTCAAGGGCAAAGCGGTGGCGCCCAGTAGCGACGAGGACACGGGAAAGGAGCGCATCGGAAAACAGCCTGATGCGCGTGATGGCAAAGTCCATTAGGCCGCCGCCCGGCTAACGCCAATGCTGCTCCTTGGGTAGCCAAGCGCTCCGCCGCATCATTCGGGTCTGTCAAACGAACTGTGTAACCGCGGTTTTCACAGCGCGCCCAACGGCACGCGATCCTCGCCAAACATCACCTGGAAGCTCTGTAGCGCCGGCTTCCAATGATGGATCGACTTCCAGTTCTTCGACGCTTCCCGAA
>JANRIF010000351.1:0-2071 GCA_033765245.1 Lysobacteraceae bacterium | reverse complement strand
CGCACGAACAGCACCACCCGCACGTCGCCATCCCAGTCCTGGCCGATGCACAGGCTTTCCAGCACTTCCGGCAACTGCTCGACCTGGCGATAGATTTCGGCGGTGCCGATACGTACGCCGCCGGGGTTGAGGGTGGCGTCGGAGCGTCCGTAGATCACCACGCCGCCGTGCGAGGTGATGCGGGCGAAGTCGCCGTGGCACCAGACGTTGGGGTGCGTCTCGAAATAGGCGGCGCGGTACTTGGCGCCGTCGGGGTCATTCCAGAAACCGACCGGCATCGACGGGAACGGCGCCAGGCATGAGAGTTCGCCGGTCTCCTCGACCACCGGTTCGCCGGCTTCGTTGAGCACCGCCACCTTCATGCCGAGGCCGCGACACTGCAACTCGCCGCGATACACCGGCAACAGCGGCGAGCCCAGCGCGAAGCAGCTGATGATGTCGGTGCCGCCCGAGATCGAGGCCAGCATCACCTGATCCTTGACGTCGCGATAAACGTAATCGTAGCTCTCCGGTGCCAGCGGCGAACCGGTGGAGAGGATGGTCCTGAGGGTGAGCAACTGGTGGCTTTCGCGCGGCTTCACGCCGGCCTTTTCGACCGCGCTGATCCATTTTGCGCTGGTGCCGAACACGCTGATGCCGAGTTCGTCGATCAGGCCCCACAGCGCGCTGGGCGCGGGCCACGAGGGATTGCCGTCGTACAGCACCACGGTGGCACCCACCGCCAGGCTCGATACCAGCCAGTTCCACATCATCCAGCCGCAGGTGGTGTAGTAGAAGATGCGGTCTTCGCGCTTGAGGTCGGTGTGCAGCACCTGTTCCTTGAGGTGTTGCAGCAGGGTGCCGCCGGCGCCATGCACGATGCACTTGGGCACGCCGGTGGTGCCGGAGCTGTAAAGAATGTACTGCGGGCGGTCGAAGTCGCCGAGATCGAAATCGAGTTTCTCGCTGGTCGGCGGCGCAAACGCATCCCACGCGACCGCGCGCGGTACGCTCGTCAGCTCGCGATCGCTGCCCGCGTATGGAAACACCACCACGCGCTCGACCGACGGCAGCAGCGACAGGATGCCCGAAACCTTCTCCAGGCAGTCGAAACGCTTGCCGGCGTAGAAATAACCATCGGCCGTGATAAGCACTTTGGGGGCAATCTGGCCGAAGCGATCGAGCACGCCGTTGATGCCGAAGTCCGGTGAGCACGACGACCAGATTGCGCCCAAGGACGAAGCCGCGAGCATGGCGATAACCGCCTCGGGGCGATTCGGCACGAACCCGGCGACTCGATCCCCGGCTTTGACGCCGGCGGCTTTGAGACCGGCGCGCATGCGCGTCACGGCTTCGGTCAGCTCGGCATAGCTCAACTCGCGCGTCGAACCATCTTCGCCGCGGGCGATGATCGCCAGCTTGTCGTCGCGATAGCGCAGCAAGTTCTGCGCAAAGTTGATTCGTACGTTGGGGAAAAAGCGGCAGCCCGGCATTTGTTCGAAATGCTCGAAGGCTGGCTCGATGTCGCCTTTGGCGCGGATGCCGCAAAACTCCCAGATCGCCGTCCAGAACTTGTCGGCGTGGGTGACCGAATAGTCGAACAGGGCCTGATAATCGGGCACGTCGGCGCCACTGCGCTCATGCAAGAAGCGCATGAAGCGCGACATGTTGGCGCCGTCGATGCGCTCGGTGCTGGGGGTCCACAGGCAGTCGGTCATGGCGTCATCGGTTGCTGATTGGTTGGCGGGTGCAAAATTTCGAGCGTCGAGTAGCGACGAAACCCCCGCACATCAATCACTTGCGTGTTCGATCTGCGGGCTGGCCATCCATGGCCATAAGGAGTTCCGACGTCTCTCTGGTTGCTTAATACACCAGACCCGAGGCACAACGACATGCGACGTGTGGACAGGCCATTCCGGATGCGATTGATTCGCATTCGATCCACGAGTCGGCTACCATTGAATTCCCGCCGCTCACATTGCACTCACACTTGTCTGCCATCCCCCTCGCCACGCTGCGCCCGCCGGCCCGCGCGCGAATCTTCGCCGTTTCCGTGCCGGGCGACGCCGCTCATGGTCACGGTGAGCAAATG
>JANRIF010000304.1:0-15327 GCA_033765245.1 Lysobacteraceae bacterium | reverse complement strand
TCCGCAGTTTTATTTCCGCACCACCGACGTGACCGGGGCGGTGACGCTGCCGGAAGGCGTGGAGATGGTGATGCCGGGCGACAACATCAAGATGGTGGTGGCGCTGATTGCGCCGATCGCGATGGCGGAAGGCTTGCGCTTCGCGATCCGCGAGGGCGGCCGCACGGTCGGCGCCGGCGTGGTGGCGAAGGTCATCAAGTAAGACATCAACCAAGGGGCGACGGGGCACTGCGATCCCGTCCCCGACGCTCTTTTACGGATTAACCAGGACACTGTCATGGCGGACCAGAAGATTCGGATTCGGCTCAAGGCGTTCGATCACCGTCTGATCGATCGTTCCGCGAGCGAGATCGTGGAAACCGCACGGCGGACCGGCGCGCAGGTGCGCGGGCCGATCCCCCTGCCCACCAAGATCGAGCGCTTCACCATCCTGGTATCGCCGCACGCCGACAAGGATGCGCGCGACCAGTACGAGACCCGCACGCACAAGCGCGTGCTGGATATCGTTGACCCGAACGACAAGACCGTCGACGCGCTGATGAAGCTCGAGCTGGCGGCCGGTGTTGACGTCCAGATCAAGCTGTACTGAGGCTAGAACCATGAGTATCGGCATCGTAGGCCGTAAATGCGGCATGAGTCGGGTGTTCACCGAGGACGGTCGGTCCGTGCCGGTGACGCTCATCGAGGCGTCCCCGAATCGGGTCACCCAGGTCAAGACCGTCGAAGTGGACGGTTACAACGCGGTGCAGGTCACCGCCGGCAGCAAGCGCGCGGTGCTGGTCACCAAGCCGCTGGCCGGGCACTACGCCAAGGCCAAGGTCGAGGCAGGCCGTGGACTGTGGGAGTTCCGGGTCGATCAGGCCGAGCTGGCCAACTATGCGGTCGGCAGCGAGATTCGCGCCGACGTGTTCACCGTCGGGCAGATCGTCGACGTCACCGGCACCACCAAGGGCAAGGGCTTCCAGGGCACCATCAAGCGCTGGAACTTCACGATGGGCGACGCGACGCACGGCAACTCGTTGTCGCATCGCTCGCCGGGCTCGATCGGTCAGCGTCAGACCCCGGGCCGCGTGTTCCCGGGCAAGAAGATGTCGGGTCACATGGGCGACGTACGCCAGAGCACCCAGGGCATCGAGGTGGTCAAGGTGGACGCCGAGCGTGGCCTCATCGCGGTCAAGGGCGCGGTTCCGGGTGCACCGGGCGGCGACGTGATCGTGCGACCGACCACCAAGGGCTGAGGAGAGACGAGATGGAACTTGCCGTAGTCGGAAGTGGCCAGAAGCTGTCGGTATCCGATGCCGTGTTCGGCCGCGAATTCAGCGAGCCGCTGGTGCATCAGGTCGTGGTGGCCTATCGCAATGCCGGTCGTGCCGGCACCAAGACGCAGAAGACGCGCGCCGAAGTGAACGGCACCACCAAGAAGTTCAAGAAACAGAAGGGCGGCGGTGCGCGCCACGGCAGCTACAAGGCGCCGATCTTCATCGGTGGCGGTGTGACCTTCGCGGCCAAGCCGCGTGACCATTCGGAAAAGGTCAACCGCAAGGTGTACCGCGCGGCGGTGTCGGCGATCCTGTCCGAACTCAACCGTCTGGGTCGTCTGATGGTGGTGGAGTCGTTCGAGATCGAACAGCCGCGCACTCGCGATCTGGTAGCCAAGCTGGCGCAGTTGGGTGTCGAGCACCCGCTGATCGTCACCGAAAACGGTAGCGAGGCGCTGTATCTAGCCGCGCGCAACCTGCCGCATGTCGAGGTTCGCGACGTGCAGGGCATGGACCCGGTTTCGCTGGTCGGAGCCGAGTACGTGGTGATGACGTCGGAAGCGGTCAAGAAGGTCGAGGAGTGGCTGGCATGAGCAGCGCAAAGATTCTCAGCGTACTGCGCGCGCCGCGCGTCTCCGAAAAGAGCGCCCGGCTGCAGGAGGCCTCCAATCAGTACGTGTTCGAAGTGGCAACGACTGCGACCAAGGCTGACGTCAAGGCCGCGGTGGAGCAGTTGTTCAACGTCAAGGTCGAGGCGGTCAATGTGCTCAATGTGAAGGGCAAGACCAAGTCGTTCCGTTTTCGCGAAGGTCGTCGCAACGACTGGCGCAAGGCCTACGTTCGGCTGGCTGAAGGCCAGACGATCGATGTGATGGCCAAGGCCTGAGGTAGGAAACCCCCATGGCACTGATGACATTCAAGCCGACGTCTCCGGGCCGCCGCGCCCAGGTTCGCGTCGTTACCCCCGAGCTGCACAAGGGGCGGCCGTACGACGCGCTGGTCGAGAAGAAATCCAAGACCGGCGGTCGCAACCACCATGGCCGCATCACCACGCGGCATATTGGTGGCGGTCACAAGCAGAACTACCGCCTGATCGACTTCAAGCGCGACAAGGAAGGTATTCCGGCGCGCGTCGAGCGGGTCGAGTACGATCCCAACCGCACTGCGCACATCGCGCTGGTGTGCTATGCCGACGGCGAGCGCCGCTACATCATCGCTCCCAAGGGCTTGGCGGCTGGCGACCAGGTGATCGCGGGACGCGACGCGCCGATCAAGACCGGCAACTCGCTGCCGCTGCGCAACATGCCGATCGGTGCCACCGTGCACTGCATCGAGATGAAGCCGGGCAAGGGTGCGCAATTGGCTCGCGCCGCGGGCGCCTCGGCGCAGTTGATCGCGCGTGAGCAGGGCTATGCGACGGTTCGCCTGCGCTCCGGAGAGATGCGCAAGGTTCCGATCGAATGCCGTGCCACCATCGGCGAAGTCAGCAACACCGAGCACAACCTCGAGAAGCTGGGCAAGGCGGGCGCAAGCCGTTGGCGTGGTATCAAGCCGACCGTTCGCGGTGCCGCCATGAACCCGGTCGACCATCCGCACGGCGGTGGTGAGGCGCGTGCCGGCCAGGGCAATCCGCATCCGGTCTCCCCGTGGGGCACGCCGGCCAAGGGTTACAAGACTCGCAAGAACAAGCGCACTGACAAGTTCATCGTGCGCGATCGCAGGGGTTGATAGGTAAACGCCATGTCCCGATCGTTGAAGAAAGGCCCGTTCATCGACCACCACCTCGCCAAGAAGGTGGAGGTTGCGGTTGCCAGCAATAACAAGCGCCCGATCAAGACCTGGTCGCGCCGCTCGATGATCCTGCCGGAAATGGTGGGTCTGACCATCGCCATTCACAACGGCAAGGCCCATGTTCCGATTCTCGTGAACGAGAACATGGTGGGTCACAAGCTTGGCGAGTTCGCCCTGACGCGCACCTTCAAGGGGCACGGCGGCGACAAGAAGTCCGGGAAGTAAGGAGAATGGCCATGGAAGCGAAAGCCATCCTGCGCACCGCGCGCATTTCGCCGCAGAAGGCGCGTCTGGTTGCAGACCAGGTGCGCGGCCTGCCCGCCGCACGCGCGCTGGCGCTGCTGAAGTTCAGCGACAAGAAGGCCGCCCACTTGATCTACAAGGTGCTGTGGTCCGCGCTGGCCAACGCCGAAAACAACGAGGGCGCCGATGCCGACGATCTGAAAGTGTCGAGCATCTTTGTCGACGAGGGTCCGGCACTGAAGCGGTTCGCCGCCCGTGCCAAGGGCCGGGGCACCCGGATCACCAAGCGCACCAGCCACATCACCGTGGTCGTGGGCGCTGGCAACTAAGCCGCCAGGGAATCAGACGATGGGTCATAAAGTACATCCGACGGGCATCCGCCTTGGCATCGCCAAGGACTGGAACTCGAAGTGGTATGCGGGCAAGCGCGATTTCGCGAACTACCTGGTAGCCGATCTGCGCGTGCGCGAGATGCTGCGCAAGAAGCTGGCGCAGGCGGGGATTTCCAAGATCCTGATCGAGCGCCCCGAAAAGAGCGCCCGCGTCACCATCCACTCGGCGCGACCGGGCGTGGTGATCGGCAAGCGCGGCGAGGACATCGAGAAGCTGCGCAAGGAAGTGTCCGGCATCATGGGCGTTCCGGTGCACATCAACGTCTCCGAGGTGCGCAAGCCCGAGCTCGACGCGCAACTGGTCGCCGAGTCGATCGCGCAGCAGCTCGAGCGCCGCATCATGTTCCGCCGCGCCATGAAGCGCGCTGTCGGTAACGCGATGCGCCTGGGCGCGCTGGGCATCAAGGTCAACGTCGCCGGCCGTCTGAACGGTGCCGAGATCGCGCGCAGCGAATGGTACCGCGAGGGTCGCGTGCCGCTGCATACCTTGCGCGCCGACATCGATTACGGCTTTGCGGAAGCGCACACCACCTATGGCGTGATCGGCGTCAAAGTGTGGGTCTATAAGGGCGAGGTCTTCGATCTCGCCGCCATCGGCCAGGAAAAGGCCGACGAGCAGCGGCCCGAGCGCGGTCCGCGCGCGCCTGCGAAGTGAGGGATAAGTCATGCTGCAACCCAAGCGAACCAAGTACCGCAAGGTGCACAAGGGCCGTAACGAAGGCCTGAGCTGGAACGGCGCTGCCGTCAGCTTCGGCGAATTCGGTCTGAAAGCTGTATCATATGGGCACATCACCGCACGCCAGATCGAAGCGGCGCGCCGGTCGATCAGCCGTTACGTCAAGCGTGGCGGCAAGTTGTGGATCCGGGTGTTTCCGGACAAGCCGATTACCAAGAAGCCGATCGAGGTCCGCATGGGCTCCGGTAAAGGCAGCGTGGAATATTGGGTTGCGCCGATCCAGCCAGGTCGCGTCCTGTATGAAATGGAAGGCGTGACCGAGGATATCGCTCGCGAGGCATTCCGGTTGGCAGCCGCCAAGCTGTCGGTCAAGACCACGTTTGTTACCCGTACGGTGCGCTGATGGAACTCAAGGATCTGCGTAACAAGTCGGCAGTCGAGCTCAAGGATCATCTGCTCGATCTGCGCAAGGAGCAGTTCGCGCTGCGTATGCAGAAGGCGACCGGGCAGCTTGCCCAGAGCCATCAGATCCGGCGCGTCCGCCGCGAGATCGCGCGCGCCACGATGTTGTTGGCCGACAAGAAGTGAAAGGTTAAGCCATGAGCGATAACAGCCAAGCGCTGCACACGGTCGAAGGCCGCGTGGTCAGCAACAAGATGGACAAGACGGTCACCGTCCTGGTGGAGCGGCAGGTCAAGCACGCGCTGTACGGAAAGTACATCAAGCGTTCGACCAAGCTGCACGCCCACGACGAGGGCAACGTGTGTCAAGAGGGCGACGTGGTTCGGGTGACCGAGTGCCGACCGTTGTCCAAGACCAAGAACTGGCGCGTGGTGGAAGTCGTCGCGCGCGCGGCCGAGTAAGCAGGAGGAGTCTGAGTCATGATCCAGATGCAGAGCTTCCTCGAAGCGGCCGACAACAGCGGTGCCAAAGAACTGATGTGCATCAAGGTGCTGGGCGGCTCGAAGCGCCGTTACGCGCACATTGGCGACATCATCAAGGTCACCGTCAAGGACGCGATTCCGCGCGGCAAGGTCAAGAAGGGCGAAGTCTACGACGCCGTGGTGGTGCGCACCCGCAAGGGCGTGCGTCGTACCGACGGCTCGTTGATCCGCTTCGATGGCAACGCCGCGGTGCTGCTCAACAACAAGCACGAGCCGATCGGCACGCGCATCTTCGGGCCTGTGACCCGTGAGCTGCGTTCCGAGAAGTTCATGAAGATCGTTTCGCTCGCGCCTGAAGTGCTCTGAGCGGCAGAGGACAGCAACTATGAACCGTATTCGCAAGGGCGACCAGGTGATCGTGATCGCTGGCGCCGACAAGGGCAAGAAGGGCGAAATCGTGCGCGTGCTGGGCGACAAGGTGATCGTGCAGAACGTGCATCTGGTCAAGCGCCACACCAAGGCGAATCCGCAGGCCAACCAGCCCGGCGGAATCATCGAGCGCGAAGCCCCGATCGATGCTTCGAACGTGGCGTTGTTCAACCCGGCCACCGGCAAGGGTGAGCGCGTCGGATTCAAGGTGCTCGAGGATGGACGCAAAGTGCGTGTGTTCCGCTCGAGTGGCGAGGCGATTGACGCCTAATCTGAAGGTCCGGCCAGGGATGGTCGGAATGTTGATCAGGACGATCGATAGGGACGATACCCATGACCCGGCTTGAAAAAATTTACAAAGAAGATGTGGTGCCGCAGTTGATGCAGCGCTTCGGCTACAGCAACGTGATGCAGGTGCCGCGTCTGGTCAAGATCACGCTCAACATGGGCGTGGGCGAGGCCGTCGGCAACAAGAAGATCCTCGAAAACGCGGTTGCCGACATGGCGAAGGTGTCCGGCCAGAAGCCGATCGTCACCAAGTCGCGGGTGTCGGTCGCCAGCTTCAAGATCCGCGAAGACTGGCCGATCGGCTGCAAGGTCACTCTGCGCCGCGCCCAGATGTTCGAGTTCCTGGATCGTCTGATCAGCATCTCGCTGCCGCGCGTGCGCGACTTCCGTGGTGTGTCGGGCCGTTCGTTCGACGGGCGTGGCAATTTCAACATGGGTGTGAAAGAGCAGATCATCTTCCCGGAAATCGATTTCGATCAGGTGGACGCGATGCGCGGCATGGACATCGCCATCACCACCACCGCTCGCACCGACGAGGAAGGCAGGGCCCTGCTTGAGGCCTTCCGCTTCCCCTTCCGCAACTGATCAAAGGCATTCGAAATGGCAAAGACCTGCATGGTTAATCGCGAGGCCAAGCGCGCCAAGCTGGCAGCTAAGTACGCCGGTAAGCGCGCTGCGCTCAAGAAGCTGATCTCCAGCAACGACACCCCTTACGAGGAGCGTGCCGAGGCCGTGGCGAAGCTGCAGAAGCTGCCCCGCGATTCCAGCGTCTCGCGTCAGCGCAACCGTTGCCAGTTGACCGGCCGTCCGCGCGGCGTGTACGCCAAGTTCGGGCTGGCCCGCAACAAGCTGCGTGAGGCCACCATGCGTGGCGACGTGCCGGGGCTGCGCAAAGCAAGCTGGTAAGCGTCAAAGCCCGGCCTTGCATGGTCGGACGATTCACAAGAATTTTCGCGGATTCCATTCGCGGATATCGGTGCTTGAACAAGGAAACACGCAATGAGCATGACTGATCCCATTGCCGACATGCTGGTGCGCATCAAGAATGCCGCCGCCGTGGGCAAAACAACCGTTTCGATGCCCTCCTCGCGGGTCAAGCTGGCGATCGCCAGCGTGCTCAAGGCGGAAGGCTACGTGGCCGAGGCCCGTGTCCTGGCCGATGGCGCCAAGCCCAGACTCGAGATCGTGCTGAAGTATTACGAGGGCCGCCCGGTGATCGCGCGCCTGGAGCGCGTGTCGCGCTCGAGCCTGCGCCAGTATCGTGGCAAGAACGACCTCCCCAAGATCCTGGAAGGATTGGGTACGGCCATCATCTCGACGTCCAAGGGCATCATGACCGATCGCCAGGCCCGCGCTGCGGGCGTGGGTGGCGAAGTCATCTGCCTCGTGGCCTGACGCAGGAGACATTGCATGTCACGTGTTGCCAAATTGCCGGTCGTCCTGCCCAAGGGCGTTGAGTTCACCTCCGCGGCGGAGTCGATCACTGTCAAGGGCCCGAAGGGCACCTTGGTGCAGGCTCGCCCGCACGGCGTCGACCTGACGCTCGAGAATGGCGCAGTCAGCCTGTCGCCGCAGCATGCCGATCACGATGCGATCGCCGGCACCTTGCGGGCGTTGCTCGCCAACATGGTGCACGGCGTCAGCACCGGTTTCGAGCGCAAGCTGGAGCTGGTCGGCGTCGGTTACCGCGCCGCGATGCAGGGCAAGGACCTCGGTCTGACCCTCGGCTTCTCGCACCCGGTGGTGTTCAAGGTGCCGGCCGGTGTCACCGTGGAAACGCCGACGCAGACGGAAATCCTGATCAAGGGTACCGACAAGCAGTTGGTGGGCCAGGTTGCTGCCAAGATTCGCGGCTATCGCCCGCCGGAGCCCTACAAGGGCAAGGGCGTCCGTTATGCAGGCGAGAAGATCATCATGAAGGAAGCCAAGAAGGCGTAGTGCGGTTCCCCCGCGGAGGCCCGGCCGCATGTCTGTCGGGCTTGCAACAAGTCTAGCTTTCAGCTTTCGAGGAAACGGAAATGGACAAGAACATCGCTCGTTTGCGTCGCGCAAAGACCACCCGCGCGCACATCCGCAAGCTCGGCGTGCCGCGCCTGTCGGTGCTGCGTACCGGGCAGCACATCTACGCCCAGGTGTTCAGCGCCGATGGCGCCACCGTGCTGGCCAGCGCATCCACCGTCGAGGTGTCGGTGCGTGAGGGGCTCAAGGGCTGCAAGAATGCCGACGCCGCGACGCGCGTCGGTCGTGAAGTGGCGGCGCGTGCGCTCAAGGTCGGCATCGACAAGGTGGCGTTCGACCGCTCCGGCTATCGCTACCACGGTCGCATCAAGGCTCTGGCCGATGCCGCCCGCGAAGGCGGATTGCAGTTCTAAACCGATTCAACCACAACGATAAGCGGCCAACGTGCCGTAAGTAAGGAATCACGATGAGTATTTCTGAACGAGACAACAGCGACGGCCTCGTCGAAAAGCTGGTGGCCGTCAACCGCGTGTCCAAGACGGTCAAGGGCGGACGCCAGTTCACCTTCACCGCGCTGACGGTGGTGGGCGACGGTGCCGGCAAGGTCGGCTTTGGCTACGGCAAGGCCCGCGAAGTGCCGGTGGCGATCCAGAAGTCGATGGAGTACGCCCGCAAGGCCATGATCGACGTCGATCTGAATCAAGGCACGCTGTGGCACACCGTCAAGGCCGGTCACGGCGCGGCGCGCGTGTTCATGCAGCCGGCTTCCGAAGGCACGGGCGTGATCGCAGGCGGCGCCATGCGCGCGGTGCTGGAAGCGGTGGGCGTCAAGAACGTGCTGGCCAAAGCAGTAGGCTCGCGTAATCCGATCAATCTGGTCCGCGCCACGCTTCGTGGCTTGCAGGCCATGCAGTCGCCGGCTCGCATCGCTGCCAAGCGCGGCAAGTCGGTGGAGGAAGTTCTCCATGGCTGATATCAAGACCGTCAAGGTACGTCTGGTCAAGGGCCTGCGCGGCTGCCAGCAGCGCCACCGCCTGTCGGTGAAGGCGCTGGGTCTGCGCAAGCTCAACGATGTCCGCGAGTTGCCGGATAACCCGAGCGTGCGCGGCCTGATCAGTCAGGTCCACTATCTCGTTCGCGTCGAGCTGTAAGCTCGGCAACCCGGATCCAGGAGAACACCATGCGTCTCAACACGATCAAGCCCGCCGCCGGCTCCCGCAAGGAGCGCACGCGCGTCGGTCGCGGTATCGGCTCCGGCCTCGGCAAGACCGCCGGCCGCGGCCACAAGGGTTCGTTCGCCCGTGCGGGCGGCGGCAAGATCAAGCCGGGCTTCGAGGGCGGTCAGATGCCCATGCAGCGCCGCCTGCCCAAGATCGGCTTCCGCTCCAAGATCAAGCAGGAACGCGCCGAGGTGCTGCTGTACAAGCTTGAAGCGCTGAACGTCGAGGTGATCGACTTCGCCGTGCTGCGTCAGGCCAAGCTGGTCCCGGCTGCGGCCAAGCAGGTCAAGGTGGTCAAGAAGGGCGAGATCACGCGCAAGATCGTGCTGCGTGGTATCGCTGCAACCGCAGGTGCCAAGGCCGCCATCGAGGCAGCCGGCGGCCAGGTGGAGTAATCCGTGGCCCAGACCCCATCAGCTACGGCCGGCCTGCTCGGCGGACTCGGCAAATTGTCCGAGCTGCGTCAACGCCTGTTGTTCGTCGTCGGTGCGCTGATCGTGTACCGGATCGGAACCTACATTCCGGTTCCGGGCATCGACCCGGTCGCGCTGGTGCGACTGATGGAGCAGCAGCAAGGCACCATCGTGGACATGTTCAACATGTTCTCCGGTGGTGCGCTGGCGCGGCTGAGCCTGTTCGCGTTGAATGTGATGCCGTACATCTCGGCATCCATCATCATTCAGTTGTGCGCACAGATATTCCCCAGCCTGCAGGCGCTGCGCAAGGAAGGCGAGAGCGGGCGTCGCAAGCTGACCCAGTGGACGCGCTACTTCACCGTGTTGCTGGCGGTGGTACAGGCCGCTGGTGTGGCCACGGCGCTGCAGAGTCAGGGCGCAGGCGGCGCGTCGGTGGTGTACAACCCGGGTTTCGGCTTCGTCGCCACTGCGGTGGTGTCGTTGACGGCCGGTACCATGTTCCTGATGTGGCTGGGCGAGCAGATCACCGAGCGCGGCGTGGGCAATGGCATTTCGCTGATCATCTTCGCCGGCATCGTGGCTGGTCTGCCGAGCGCGGTGTTCAGCACACTGCAGTTGCTGGGCGAGGGGCAGATCGGCCCGTTCACGCTGATCATCGTATTCGTGCTGGTGCTGGCAGTGACCTATTTCGTGGTGTTCGTCGAGCGCGGCCAACGCCGCATCACGGTGAACTACGCGCGGCGTCAGGGCGGCCGTCAAGCGTACATGAACCAGAGCTCGCACCTGCCGCTCAAGCTCAACATGTCGGGTGTGATTCCGGCGATCTTCGCCTCCAGCCTGATCATGTTTCCCGCCACCGCAGCAACCTGGTTCAGCAACACCAGTGACAGCCTTCTGCTGCAGCGCGTCTCGCAGGCGCTGGCGCCCGGCGAGGCGCTGCACATCGTGCTTTACGGCGCGCTGATCATCGGCTTCGCGTTCTTCTACACGGCGTTGGTGTTCAACTCGCAGGAAACGGCCGACAATCTCAAGAAGTCGGGCGCGCTGATTCCCGGTATCCGTCCGGGTCGCGCTACCGCCGAATACGTCGATGCGGTGCTGACCCGACTGACCGCTGCCGGCGCGCTGTACCTCGTGTCGGTGTGCATCCTGCCGGAGATACTGCGCAGCCAGGCCAAGGTGCCGTTCTACTTCGGCGGTACCTCGCTGTTGATCGTGGTTGTGGTGGTGATGGACTTCACCGCCCAGGTTCAGGCCCACCTGATGTCGCATCAGTACGAAGGCCTTCTCAAGAAGGCCAATTTGAAGGGCGGTTCTCGCGGCGGCTTCGCGCGCTGAACGCGGGCTGGGCCCCCTCGGGCCCGACCCGCAACGCTGGAGCACGGGCACCCACCCCCGTGTCGGAGTTTCGGTCCTGTGAGGGACTGGGGCTTCTCTATAACCCGAAGCCTTGTTATCATTGTCGATTCACTGCGCTTGACTAGTTTGGAGATCGCGTAAATGGCGCGTATTGCGGGTGTCAACCTTCCCGTCCAGAAGCACGTCTGGGTTGGGCTGCAAAGCATTTACGGCATTGGCCGTACCCGGTCGAAGAAGATCTGCCTCACGGCCGAGGTTGATCCGACCACCAAGATCCGCGACCTCAGCGAGCCCGATGTCGAGCGCCTGCGCGCCGAAGTCGCCAAGTTCGTGGTCGAGGGCGACCTGCGTCGTGAGGTCGGCATGTCGGTCAAGCGCCTGATGGACTTGGGCTGCTACCGCGGCCTGCGCCATCGTCGCGGGCTGCCGGTGCGCGGTCAGCGCACCCGTACCAACGCCCGGACCCGCAAGGGCCCCCGTCGCGCGATCAAGAAGTAAGGGACAGTCATGAGCAAGCCCGCTGCAGGCAAGACCAAGAAGAAGATCAAGCGCATCGTTACCGATGGTATCGCGCATGTGCAAGCTTCTTTCAACAACACCATCATCACCATCACCGACCGCCAGGGCAACGCGCTGTCGTGGGCCACTTCGGGCGGCGCGGGTTTCCGCGGCTCCCGCAAGTCCACGCCGTTCGCGGCTCAGGTGGCGGCCGAAAAGGCCGGCCGGGTGGCGCTCGATTACGGTCTGAAGACCCTCGAAGTGCGCATCAAGGGGCCGGGCCCGGGCCGCGAGTCTGCGGTGCGTTCGCTCAACAACGTCGGCTACAAGATCACCAACATCATCGACGTGACCCCGATCCCGCATAACGGCTGCCGGCCGCCCAAGAAGCGCCGCGTCTAAGGAGTTATAAGATCATGGCCCGCTACATCGGTCCCACCTGCAAACTCGCTCGCCGCGAAGGCGCTGACCTCTCCCTGAAGAGCCCGGCGCGTGCCGTCGATTCCAAGTGCAAGCTGGAGCAAAAGCCCGGCCAGCATGGCCCGGTCGCTCGCCGCGGCAAGCTCTCCGACTACGCCACTCAGTTGCGCGAGAAGCAGAAGGTCAAGCGTATCTACGGTTTGCTGGAGCGTCAGTTCCGCAACTACTACAAGAAAGCCTCGACCAAGCGCGGCAACACCGGCGAGACCCTGCTGCAGTTGCTGGAAAGCCGCCTCGACAACGTCATCTACCGCATGGGCTTCGCCGTGACCCGCGCGCAGGCGCGCCAGTTGGTGTCGCACAAGGCGGTACTGCTCAACGGCAAGACCGTCAACCTGCCGTCCTACCAGGTCAAGCCGGGCGACCAGATCGACCTCACCGAGCGCGCGCGTTCGCAGCTCCGCATCCAGGAAGCCGCTGCGCTGAGCGCGCAGATGGACTTGGTGCCGGGCTGGATGGAAGTGGATGCGAAGAAGTTCTCCGGCGTATTCAAGTCGGTGCCAGAGCGCGCCGACCTGCCCTCGGACATCAACGAGGCGCTGATCGTCGAGCTGTACTCGAAGTAATCTCAGGAGAGTCGCTGACCATGTCAGTATCCGCCACCCAGGTGCTGCGTCCGCGCGGCATCGGTATCGAAAAAATCTCCCACAACCGCGCGCGCGTCGTCATCGAGCCGCTCGAGCGTGGCTTCGGCCATACCCTCGGCAACGCGCTGCGTCGCGTGCTGTTGTCGGCCATCCCCGGTTTTGCGATCACCGAAGTCGAAATCGACGGCGTGCTGCACGAGTACACCACCGTCGAGGGGTTGCAGGAAGACGTCATCGACGTGCTGCTGAACCTCAAGGATGTGGCGATCCGCATGCACAACGTGGATCAGACCACGTTGTCGCTGGTGAAGCAGGGGCCGGGTCTGGTGACGGCCGGCGAGATCAAGGTCGACCACAACGTCGAGATCCTCAATCCCGAGCACGTGATCTGCCACTTGACCAAGGACATGTCGCTGAACATGCGCCTGAAGATCGAGCGCGGATTCGGCTACCAGCCCGCGGCTGCGCGCCGTGCGCCGGACGAGGAGTCGCGCGCGGTTGGCCGGCTGCTGCTGGACGCCTCGTTCTGCCCGGTCCGCCGCGTAGCCTACGCCGTGGAAGCGGCGCGCGTCGAACAGCGCACCGACCTCGACAAGCTGGTGCTGGACATCGAAACCAACGGCACTATCGACGCCGAGGACGCGGTACGCACGGCGGCTGACATCCTCACCGATCAACTGTCGGTGTTTGGCGATTTCACTCAGCGCGAGCGCGGCGGCGCCAAGCCGATCGCGTCGGGCGTGGATCCGGTGCTGCTGCGCCCGATCGACGACCTCGAGCTGACGGTGCGCTCGGCCAACTGCCTGAAGGCCGAAAACATCTACTACATCGGCGACCTGATCCAGCGCACCGAGGTGGAGCTGTTGAAGACGCCGAATCTGGGCAAGAAGTCGCTCACCGAGATCAAGGAAGTGCTTGCGCAGCGCGGTTTGTCGCTGGGCATGAAGCTGGAAAACTGGCCGCCGGCAGGCTTGCAGCAGGGCATGCTCGGCTGATCCGTTGGACGGTATTCGCGCACGTGGCGCCTGGCGTCACGTGCATGCAGGCCGACCGGGCCAAGTCCCCCGGCCTGCGGCCAAGGGCGTGAACCGCCCTGGCGAGGACGCCCGACAGCGTCGTCAATGCCCGCCGCATCGTGAAAATTTCTAGGGAACCAACGTCATGCGTCATAGAAAATCCGGCCGCAAATTCAGCCTGACCAGCGCCCATCGCGATGCGATGTTCCGCAACATGGCGGCATCGCTGATCAGCCACGAACTGATTCGCACCACCCTGGCCAAGGCCAAGGAACTTCGCCGCGTCGCCGAGCCGTTGATCACGCTCGGTAAGGTCGACGGCGTTGCCAATCGCCGTCTCGCATTCGCGCGGCTGCGCGACAAGCAGGCGGTGGGCAAGCTATTCGTCGAGCTGGGCCCGCGTTACCGCGCGCGTCCGGGTGGATACCTGCGCATCCTCAAGTGCGGTTTCCGCGAGGGCGACAATGCGCCGATGGCCTATGTCGAGCTGGTTGACCGGCCGCAGGCCGAAGCGCAAGCCGCCGAATAAGCGGCGCTGGCCCGCAAGCCTTGAACGAACCCGGCCGTGTGCCGGGTTCGTCGTTTGCGGGAGCGCCCGGTGCGTGCGCCGCGGGCGCGTTTCGGAGCGCGCGCGATCCGTGCGATCATCGCGGGCCGCTGCTTGTGGATGACACGATGAACTACTGGTTGCGTTCCTTTCGCGCACAATTCCTCACCGGTGCCGCCATCTGCGCCGCATTGCTGGGATTCGCCATTTACTCGCAGCGCAATCTGCTGCTGGAGCCGTGTCCGCTGTGCATCCTGCAGCGCGTCGCGTTCATGGCGCTGGGCCTGGCTTTCGTGGTGGGCGGACTGCACGCGCCGCGCGGCACGCGCGGGCGGCGCCTTTACGGGGTGTTGGCGGCGCTGGCCGCATTGGGCGGGGCGTTGATCGCCAGCCGTCACCTGTGGCTGCAGGCGTTGCCGCCGGATCAGGTGCCCGCCTGTGGGCCAGGACTGGCCTACCTGCTGGAAGCGTTTCCGTTGGCCGACGTGGTCAAGCAGGTGTTCACTGGGTCCGGCGAGTGTGCCAAGGTCGACTGGACCTTCCTCGGTCTGGCGATGCCAGGCTGGACCCTGATCTGGTACGTATTGCTTGGCGCCGGCGCGCTGTGGGCGGGTTTTCGGCGGCGCTGAGCGTCGCCGTGGGCGGTTCATGGGTGCTTCGCTGCCACGGCGCTCTCGCGTCCGTGGCGCGGTCGTGTTCTTTGTCCGGCGCGCCGCGCTTGAAAGGGGGCGCCGCTGTGGCATGATGCTCTGACGCATTGCACAAACCAGCGCCCCGACATGAATCCCCAAGAACGCACGCTGCACCCCGTCTCCCTGGCCGCCGACTGGTCGCCATCGTCCTGGCGCGCCCGCCCGGCCTTGCAGATGCCCACCTATCCGGACCCCGTCGCGCTGGAGGACACTCTGGCGGAATTGCGCCGATTGCCGCCGCTGGTGACGTCCTGGGAGGTGCTGGCGCTCAAGCAGCAGGTTGCCGAGGCGCAGGAGGGGCGGCGCTTCGTGTTGCAAGGCGGCGATTGCGCCGAGAGTTTCAGCGATTGCGAATCCACCATCATCTCCAACCGGCTCAAGGTGCTGTTGCAGATGAGCCTGGTGCTGGTGCACGGCATGCGCCTGCCGGTGCTGCGGGTGGGGCGCTTTGCCGGGCAGTATGCCAAGCCGCGGTCCACCGACACCGAGACCCGCGACGGCGTCACTCTGCCGACCTATCGCGGCGATTTCATCAACGCGCCGGAATTCACCGAAGCGGCGCGCGTGCCGGAACCGCGCCGCATGATCCGC
>JANRIF010000183.1:0-7022 GCA_033765245.1 Lysobacteraceae bacterium | reverse complement strand
GCCGCGATCCTCGGCTTCGCGCGACGGCGCGTGGATGCGTTGATCCACGACATCATCGCGTTTGCCGAGATCGGCGATTACATCGACGAACCGGTGCGCACTTACAGTTCCGGCATGATGCTGCGGCTGGCGTTCGCGGTGCAGGTGCACGTGGAGCCGGACGTGTTGATCGTCGACGAGGCGCTGGCGGTGGGCGATGCGCAGTTCCAGGCCAAGGCCATGACGCGGATCGAACAGATCCTCGCGCGCGGTACCACGTTGCTGTTCGTCGGTCACGACCTCAACGCGCTGCGCGCGTTCTGCGGCCGCGCGATGTTGCTGGAGAAAGGTCGCATCGTGCGCGAAGGACTACCCGAGGACATCATCAACGAGTACCTGCAAGGCATCCAGCGCGGGGTACTGGCGGCACGTGGCCGCGATGGCGCGGCGCTGCGCGCAGTGGAAGACGGCTTCGCGCACGGCGACACGCGCATGCTGCGCGCGCGTCTGGATGACGACAGCGTGCATCGCGCGCTGCGCCACGGCGAACGCCTGGAGATGACCTTCACGCTCGGTCTTGGCGCAGGCGTCGTCGCGCCGTGCCTGATCGTCGACGTACTCGACCTCAAGGGGCTGCAGATCAGCGGGAGGCGCATCCGGCTTCCGCCCCAGCCGCACGGCGGCCAACGGGAACTGCGGGTGTCGCTCGATGCGGTGCTGCAAAAGGGCGTATACCGCGTGCGCACGCGCATCGTCGACGCGCCGAGCCTGGACCAGACCGTACTGCTGGCGCGCCACGATGGCACGCTTTCGTTCGAAGTGATCGACGACAGCCGCGAGCGCTTCACCGGCCTGTTCGAGCTGCCAATGCGGGTGGAGATGGGTAGCCCCGATTAGACGCCGCTGGCTGCTCCCCTACAATATCGCCATGACCGCACCTGGCCCGCATTTCTCACACCGATCCGTAGCGAGGGCGCCGAGACGCCGTTGTGGCGCGCCGCGCGGACCGAGAGACGGCGAAGGCGTACTCGACGGTAAGTTGAGCCGGATCGAGGGGTCCGACGCACAGCGTCGGACGGGCATGCCAGGAAGGCATGCACCGGTACGCCCGGCGGAGCAGGACTGCGCAGCCGGGTGGCGGCGCGCCACACCGAACGATCGGGGCGCAGCCCCGCGTAGCTGCGGCGGCAGCCGAACGGCGGCCGCAGTAGGAGGGCTGAGAAATGCGGGCTAGCATCCTGCTTTTCCATCGCGATTTTCGCGGCTATTCCGGCGGCCACGGCAAGGTCTGGGATTATTTCAACCATGCGCTGGCGGCGGGCTGGGACGCGCGCGTGTACCTCACTCCCGAGTCGTTGCGCGACGACAGCAACCCGTGGATGCGGGTGCCCGAACGCATCGTTGCGCGATACCAGCCGGAAACGGCCGCTGCGCTGTTCGTGGGCGGCATGGACTGGTCGGCACTGACGGCCCACGACGACCCAATGCAGCGCGTGTTCAATCTGGTCCAACACGTGCGCCATGCCGACCCGCAGCACCCGCTGTTCGCATTCCTGCCGCGTCGCGCGATCCGCATCTGCGTCTCGCAGCCGGTAGCGGCCGCGATCGCCGGCACCGGCCGTGTGAACGGCCCGATCCACGTCATCGAGGCGGCGCTCGACGTGCCGGCCGCACCCAGCGCCGGCACACCACGCGCCGGCGTGTTCATCGACGGTTGCAAGCAGCCGCAACTGGCGCAGGTGCTCGCCGATGCGTTGCGGGCCGAGGGCCGCGACGTGCGCCTCGTCGACCACCCGATGCCGCGCGCGCACTACCTTACTGCAATGGCGCAGGCGCTCGTTGCGGTGACGCTGCCGCATGCCAACGAAGGCTTTTACCTGCCCGGACTCGAAGCGATGGCGCTGGGCTGCGCCACGGTGGTTCCCGATTGTGTCGGCAACCGCGACTATCTGAGCCCGGAGCACAATGCGCTGGCGCCGGCACTGAGCCGCGATGCGCTGTTGCAGGCAATCCATCGTCTCGACGACCCGGCGCTGCGCGCGCGCTTGATCGCCAACGGTACCGCCACCGCTGCGCGCTTCACGCAGGCACGCGAACGTGCCGCCTTCCATGCGCTGCTCGATCCAGGGGCCACGACGTGAACGCCCGCGACGTTGCCCTGACCGGTGTGCCGCGCGGCGGTACCACCCTCGCCTGCCGCCTGCTGGGCCAATGCGAACGCACTGTGGCGTTGTTCGAGCCGATGCCGGTACTGGCCCTGCCGTGCGAGCGCGCGGCTGCGGTGGAAGCGGTGCAAGCCTACTATCGCGAGGTGCGCGCGCAGATCGCGCGCGAAGGTACCGCGCCCAGCCAGCAGCAGCATGGGCGCGTACCGGACAACCCGTTCGCCGAGCCCGACCCCAGTGGCGTGCGACCCGCGCAGGCAAGCGCCGGGCTACTGCGGGTCGACCCTAACCTTGGCGACTCGTGCACACTGGCGATCAAGCACAATGCCGCGTTCACCGCACTGCTGCCCGAACTGGCGCAATGCATGCCCACCGTCGCCATCGTGCGCAATCCGCTGGCGGTACTGGCGTCGTGGCAATCGGTGCCGTTGCCGGTGCGCGAGGGACGGGTGCCGGCCGGCGAGCGCTTCGATCCTGCCTTGCGTCGCCGCCTCGACGACGCGAACGCGCCGCTGGAACGGCAACTGATCGTGCTCGATTGGTGCTTTCGGCAGTATGCCGAGCACCTGCCGCCAGCGCAGGTGATCCGCTACGAGACGATGATCGCCAGCCAAGGCGAGGCATTGCGCCACGCGCTCGCATTACGCGGCCAGGCCGATGCTCCCTTGAGCGAGCGCCGTCCGCGCCGCCTGTGCAGCGCGGCGGCGTTGCACGCGCTGGCGGATGTGCTGTGCTCGCGCGACGGTGCCTGGCGCCTCTGGTACGACCACGACAGCATCCGGCAACTGGCGGCGGACGCATGAGCGCGCCTTCGCCGCTGCTGCACTTCGTCATCGGCGGCGCGCAAAAGGCCGGCACCACCGCGCTGGCGCAGTACCTTGCAGCGCACCCACAACTGCGGTTGCCGCGCGCCAAGGAAGCGCATGTGTTCGACGCCGCGGATTTCGATGAGGGCGCATCGGCAGCCCGGATCGACGCCCGCTACGCGACGCACATCGATGCGGGCAACCCATCTGCAGCCGGCGTGCGATTTGGCGATGCGACGCCGATCTACCTGTTCCATCCATTGCTGGTGCAGCGCATCGCCCGTTACAACCCGGCGCTGCGCTGGATCGTGCTGCTGCGCGATCCGGCCGATCGCGCCTTGTCGCACTACCACATGGAACGCGCACGCGGCGCCGAGCGCTGGCCACTGTGGCCGGCACTGCTGTGCGAGCGCTGGCGCCTGCGTGGGCACGCGGACGATTTTTCCGACGCCTCGCCGCTGCGCACGCACAGCTATCGCGCCCGCGGCGATTACGCGCGCCAGCTCGACGCGCTTTATCGCGCATTCCCGCGCGAACAGGTGCTGGTGCTGATGAGCGCCACGCTGCGCCAAAACCCAGCCGCCTGCGTGGCGCAGGTGTGCCGCTTTCTCGGCGTGGAGCCGTTGTCGCACGCGCCACAGCCCGCGCAGGTGTTCGTCGGCGACTACCCGCGCCCCGGCCGCTTCAGCCCCACTCGCTGGTTGTTGCGCTGGCTACTGCGGCGCGAACGCCGACAACTGCGCCAGCGTTACGGCATCGATTTCGACCGACCCGTCGATCCGGGTTGAGCGCCAATCGCGCGCCGTTGTGGGAGGTCAAGTCTTGCGGGCAGCCACGCGCCAATCCGCGCTCCCACAACACGCTCGAAGCCGCGCCGGCTCTTGTGGGAGGCCGCTTGCGGGCGACCGGTGCTTGGCCGAGGCGGGGCACCACTCGGCTGCTCTTACACATCCATACGCCCGCAGCGCTCGTACATCCTGTACATCGGCTGCTCTTGCGCATCCATGCGCCCGCAGCACTTGTACATCCTGTACATCGGCTGCTCTTGCGCATCCATGCGCCCGCAGCACTTGTACATCCTGTACATCGCGCGCGAGCGCGCTCCCACAAACAGCGGGAACCACCGCACGCAACACCGCCCGTGCAGGATGGACGTCGCCGCCGATGCAGGAGCCTATCCGTTATCATTCGGTGTACAAACGGGGAGCGATATGCGGGTACTGGTCAGCAACGACGACGGGGTGGAGGCGATCGGCATCCGTGTGTTGGCACAAACGCTGCGCCAGGCCGGCCTCGCGGTCACCGTGGTCGCGCCGGACCGCGATCGCAGCGGCGCCAGCAACTCGCTGACGCTCGATCAGCCGATCCGCGCCACGCAACTGGATGCCGAAACCTGGCGCGTCGCCGGCACGCCCACGGATTGCGTGCACCTGGCGCTGGCTGGAATGCTCGACATCGAGCCCGACATCGTGATTTCGGGCATCAACAATTCCGCCAATCTCGGCGACGATGTGATCTATTCGGGCACGGTCGCGGCGGCGATGGAAGGACGCTTTCTCGGCTTTCCGGCGATCGCGGTATCGCTGGCGATCGGCGAACACGAAGAACGCCATTACGACACCGCGGCGCGCGCCGCGCTGATGGTGATGCAGCGCCTGCGCACCGATCCGCTACCCGCCTACACCATCCTCAACCTGAACGTGCCGGACCTGCCGTGGTCGCAACTGCACGGCTGGGAAGTGACCCGCCTGGGTCACCGCCATCGTGCCGAGCCGTGCATCGCGCAGAACGATCCGCGCGGCCGTCCGATCTGGTGGATCGGCCCGCCCGGGCCTGCGCAGGATGCCGGCCCCGGCACGGATTTTCATGCGGTCCACCACGGCTGCGTTTCGATTACCCCGATCCACGTCGATCTCACCCGCTATCAGGCGCTGGACAAGGTGGCCGGCTGGGCGTTGGCGCTGGGCGAGCAGATGGCGGCGCAGCGATGAGTCCGGGCCACAGCCTGAGTCCGGAGGCGCTTGGCCTCGGCATGACCTCGCAGCGCGCGCGCGACCGCATGATCGAACGCCTGCGCAGCGAGGGCGGCATTGGCGATGAGCGCGTGCTCAACGCAATGCGCCTGCTGCCGCGGCATCTGTTCATCGACGAGGCACTGGCCAGCCGTGCCTATGAGGATACCGCGCTGCCGATCGGACACGGCCAGACCATCTCGCAACCGTGGGTGGTGGCACGCATGACCCAGGCGTTGCTGGAATTCGGCCAGCCGCGCAAGGTGCTGGAGATCGGCACGGGCTCGGGTTTTCAGGCGGCACTGCTGGCGATGCTGGTCGACGAGGTGTACAGCGTCGAGCGCATCGACGAGTTGCTGCGTCAGGCGCGGCGCCGGCTGCGCCGGCTCGGCTTCGCCAAGGTGCGTTGCCGGCACGACGACGGCAAGAGCGGCTGGCCGGACGCGGCGCCGTTCGACGCCATCATCGTCACCGCCGGCGCGCAGGCAGTGGACCCGGCGCTGATCGCGCAGCTCGCACCCGACGGCGTGCTGGTGGCGCCGGTGGGCGGACGCGGCGGCCAGCAGTTGCTGCGCCTGCGCCATACCGCCGCCGGCATCAGCGAAGAACAATTGGCGGCCGTGATGTTCGTGCCGTTGCTGCCGGGTCTGGCCTGATGCGACTGTTTGCGCCGATCTACGAGCGCTGCCTGCGCTGGGCGCAACACCATCGCGCGCCGGCCTTCCTGGCAGCCATGAGCGCGGCCGAATCGGTGATCTTTCCGGTACCGCCGGACGTGATGCTGGCACCGATGACGCTGGCGCAGCCGCAACGCTGGCTGCGTTTTGCCACCATCTGCACGGTCGCGTCGCTGCTCGGCGGCCTGCTTGGCTACGCGCTGGGCGCGTATCTGCTGGATGCGCTGTGGCCGTGGATCGAACGCATGGGATGGGGAGCCACATACACCCACGTGCAGGGCCTGTTTGCGCAGTACGGGGTCTGGATCGTGTTCGTGGCGGGCTTCACTCCGATTCCGTACAAGGTGTTCACGATCGCCTCCGGCGCTACCGGCATCGGCCTGCTGCCCTTCGCCATCGGTTCGCTGGTGGGCCGCGGCCTGCGCTTTTTCCTGGTCGCGGGCTTGATCGCCTGGGGCGGCGCGCGTCTGGAACAGGGGCTGCGTCGCTACATCGAGTGGCTGGGCTGGGCCGTGGCGCTGGCCGCGGTCGCGGCGGCGGCGTGGCTGGAATGGCATTGATGAGAACGTTCGCGCGCGGTCGCTCCCGGCCATCCATGGCCTCCGCGACACTTGAGCTCCTGCCCGGCGGTCGCTCCCGGCCGCCCTTGCCCGCCGCGACACTTGGGCTCCTGCCCGGCGGTCGCTCCCGGCCGCCCTTACCCGCCGCGACACTTGAGATCCTGCCCGGCGGTCGCTCCCGGCCGCCCTTGCCCGCTGCGGCACTTGGGTTCCTGGTGCTGTGCGCGCTGCTATTGGCCGCGTGCGGGCGCTCGACGGTGGTGCGTCGCGAACACCCAGGCCGCAGCGATTATCCGCCGACGCGCACGGTACACCGCACCAGCTCCAGCTCCAGCTCCAGCAGCGTGATCGTGCGACGCGGCGACACGGTGTACGGCATCGCCTTTCGCGCCGGCATCGACTTCCGCGATCTGGCGCGTTGGAACGGCATTGCGCCACCCTACACGATCTATCCAGGGCAGCGACTGCAACTGCGCGGCCGCGCTGTGAACCCACCCAGCGCTGTCACCCAGGCGCCGCCTCGCGTCGCATCCGAGGTCCGCCCATCCCGCCCCGCACCGCGACCTCCGGCGCCCGCACCATCGAACGCGCCGCCTACCGCGCCGCGCGTTCCAGCGGTGCCTGCCAGCGCACCGACCGCCTGGCGCTGGCCCACCCATGGTGCGTTGATCGCACGCTATGTCGTTGGCGACAGCACGCGCCAAGGCATCGACATCGCCGGTAACGCCGGGCAGGCGGTCGCTGCGGCAGCCGCCGGCACCGTGGTGTATTCGGGGTCCGGTCTGGTGGGCTACGGCGAACTGGTGATCGTCAAGCACTCCGA
>JANRIF010000269.1:0-9658 GCA_033765245.1 Lysobacteraceae bacterium | reverse complement strand
TCAGCGCTGCCGGTATGCCGCCTGCGTGCTGGCAAAGGTGCGGAATGCACGCGGGTAACGGTGCTGCGCCTGGCCGTCGTCGCTGAGCCAGCTCTGCAGCGCACCGCTGTGCATGCGCACCCACGCGCCCTGCACCATGCGCAACGCCAGGATCGCCGTGCTCAGGCCGGTCCACAACGCCACCGCGAACAGTCCCAGGTCGGGCCGCCCCCAGAGCACCCCACCGGTGAGCAGGATGAGCGACGGGTTACGACGCGCGGTAACCAGCCGGAAGTAGGCATCGAACGGGCGCCACGCGAAGGCACTGCAACCCAGCGCATGATCGAACACGCCTTCGATCAGGCGGCCACCGACGTAGCCGCCGATGATCAGCCACTCGACCCCGGCCAGATCGATACCGAGAACCGGCTGGAAGGCACTCAGCGACGCGCCCCACAACAAATACCAGATCGGCGGATGTACCACGTCCATGCCATGGTCCAGCAGATGTCCGAAACGACTCGATTGCACCGTGACCCTGGCCAGCTTGCCGTCCACGGTATCGAGATACGTCATGAACCAGCCCATCGCCAGGCCGAGTGCATAAAAGCCCTGCCAGAACGCGACGCCCGCGCCCAGCACCAGCAGTGCGCCAAATGTGGTGACCGCATTGGGTGTGATGCCGAGGCCGGCGCATACCTTGACACCCCAGCGGGCCGGCCGGGGCCACAGCCATTTGGTCACCAGGTCGGTGATGCCTTTGTAGGCATTGCCATAAAGCAGCGATTCCAGCGCCTCGCGGCGATCGGCGCTTACCGGAGCCAGCAACGGCGGCTCGGCGCGACGCAAGGTGGCATCGAAGCTGCTCAGCGCGCCGGGGACTATCTTTCGCAATGCCGCTAACGGCTCGCCCCGCCCATCGTCCAACCATTGACGCGCCTGCATGCGATCGGCGTGGGTGACCTGCACCGCGGCAGGGCGCCCGTCGGCTTCGCAATACAGGGCGACGTCCTGCTGCTGCGCCAGCGCCTTGAGCGTACGCACCTCGAACAGATAATCGGCACGCACGATCACTATCGGGCCATCGCCCGCCTGGGCCGGATCGTCGATCCAACGCAGCTCGCGCACCTGCGCTACCTGTCTGCGCAGACGCTCGCGCGCCTGCAACCCCCACAAACGCACGTTGGTATCGGCAATCGCGCAGACGCTGGTCGTGGCAACCGCGGCGGGAGGGGCACCCTGCGCCCGCTCCCGCACGGAACTGGCGCCGGAAGACAGCTCTCCGGGATTGAGTGTTGGTGTTCGCATGTCGTACTTCCCTGAATCCATGCAACGAATGGTGGCACGCGGCGTGCGCGTGGACGTTTAGCCCGCATTTCTCACACCGATCCTACTGCGGTCGCCGATCCGCTCGGCCGGACGCGCTCCCATCCGGCTGCGCAGTCCTGCTCTGCCGGGCGCGCCAGGCCGGCATCTCGGCGTCCTCGCTACGGATCGGTGTGAGAAATGCCGGCCAGCCGCGGGCGAGAGCGAGGCCGGACTTGAATGCGGGCTAACATCGACAAAACGGAAATTCTGCGCGCTGCCTTGTTACCGGATGATGTCGTGCCCACGGGGCGCCATGTCATCGCGGCGGCTCGGTCGCACGCCCATCAAACCTTTGGCCAAAGTCCCTGCAAATGCGCGCGCAATGCCGGCACCGCTGGCACATATGACGGATCGGCCGAGTCCAGCGCCGGCGGGCCAGGCCAACCACGATCCTGAAACGCGATTCCGGCGAAAGTCCGGACATCGGCATAGCGTGGAAGCACGTGAAAATGCACGTCGGGGTCGACCATCATCAGCATCAGCCAGTTGATGCGCTCGTAGTTGAATGCCTGCGACAACGTCCGCTCGCAGTCGGCCACCACCTGCGCCAACTCGGCAAACCCGGCCGACGAGACGTCGCCGAATCGCGTCACCGGCTCGTTGCACGCCACCACCAGCGCCCCCAGCGTGACCTGTGCGGGTCGCACCAGCACCTGCCAGTGCGCATAGCTGCGGATCACCGTGTCCGGCCAGCCGAACTTGCGCATGGTCGCGTTCACGACGTCACCGCGACCTGCCAGTTCGTCACCACGCCCTGCGCGTTGTCCAGATCGCGCTGGTCGTCGATCTCGCACCAACTCAGGCCCGTGATCGGACAAATCCCCACCTCGCCCTGCTGCGCCAGTTCATCGATCGCCGACAGATACCAGCGCTTGAGCCCGTCACCATGGCGCATGACGTGCTCCAGCTTGTTGCGAAACAGCGCCACGCCGGTGCCGCGGAACACCATCATGCCGATCGACTCGCCATTGACGTCGCTGACGTCGAGCGTCTTGCCGACGCGCAGCAACTGCCGTCCGCTGGCGATGATTTTCATGTCGTCGCTGTCGTAGCGCGCCTTGGCATCGGTTGCCAGCGTGATCGGGTACCCGCTGTCGGCGGCCAGCAACGCGCGCGCAATCGCCGCCTCGAACAAGGTATCGCCGTTGACGATCATGAAGGGACCGTCCATTTCATGGCGCGCCACCCAGCACGTACCGAGGTTATCCGATGCGGCGTAGAACGGGTTGTACAGGGTACGCACCCGCAAATCGTCGACGCTGGCGACAATGTCGTCGACCACGTCGGCGCGAAATCCGGTGACTACCACTGCCTCCTCCACCCCCGCCAACGCCAGTTGCTGCAACTGCCAGCGCAACACTTCCTGACCACCGACCCTCAGCGCGCACTTGGGAGTTTGCGCCGTCAACGGCAGCAAACGCCGTCCTTGTCCCGCACTGAGAATGATGGCTTTCACGCATGGCTCCTTGAACGATTGGGTCGATTGATTCGTCTGCGGCACGGCACGAACTGCGCGAAAAACCGGAGCACCGCCCAAACGCCGGCGCGCAACCAGCCTTACCGTATTATCGCTGCAGCGCAAGCTGGGGGCCGCAACGCCATATTCAATAGCGTACCGCGCTCACGCGCGCCGCTCTCCGCGATCACATGAGCCCGACCGGCTGCGAGACGTCATATCAAGGCAGCATGGCGCCGCGAATGGCGTAGTAGATCAGCGCCGCCATCAGGGCCGATGCCGGCACCGTGACGATCCACGCCGCGATCACGCGCATCACCACCGAGCGTTTCACCAGGTCCTTGCGGTACTGCTTGCTGAGATCCTTGCGCTCGGCCTTGGTGATGGCGGTTTCGCCCACCTTGCTCTTGCGCTTGAGCTCCTGCAGCATCGCGCCCTTCTCCTGTACCGACGCGCGCTCGAACGCCTGCAGGTAGGCCTCCACCACTTCGCGCTCGGACTCCTGCGCCTGATGATGCAGTTCGATCTCGCGGATGATGCGGTCGTAGTTGGCCTTGAGTATCTCGCGCAGAAAACCGACCCCGAACACCGCGCCGATGGCGACGTGAGTGGTGCTGATCGGCAGGCCCATCTGCGAGGCGATGATCACGGTGATGGCCGCCGCCATCGCGATGCAGTAGGCACGGATCGGGTCGATTTCGGTGATCTCGCTGCCGACCGTGCGGATCAACCTTGGCCCGTACAAGGCCAGGCCAGCCGACAGGCCCAGCGCCCCGATGCCCATGATCCACAGCGGCACCGAAGCTTCGTTGTGGATGCCGGAAGTGATCAGCGCATCGTGGATCGCCGCCAGCGGCCCCACCGCGTTGGCCACGTCGTTGGAACCGTGCGCGAAGCTGAGCAATGCCGCCGCGAACATCAGCGGCACCGTGAACAGGCCGTTGACGCCGCCGCGATCGTTGTCCATCCGTGCCGCCCGACGCGCTACCTGCACCCGGGTCAGCGCATAGGTCGCGGCGCCGCCCAGCAGCCCCAGCGTCACCGCCATCGGAAACGACAGCTTGATCACCTTGCCCAGTCCCTTCAGCAGCAGGTAGCTGATGAAGGCCCAGGCCATCAATGCCAGCAGCACCGGCACCACGCGCCGCGCCGCATCCACCAGATCGCTCTGGTAGGTGATGGTGCGCTTGACCAGGTACAGCATCAGCGCCGCAACCAGCCCGCCAAACACCGGCGAGACCACCCAACTGGCGGCGATCTGGCCCATCGTGCCCCAGTTGGCGACGTCCCAACCCGCTGCCGCAACGCCCGCACCCAGCACGCCGCCGACGATTGAATGCGTAGTCGACACCGGAGCGCCCAGCCAGGTTGCCAGGTTCAGCCACAGCGCACCGGCCAGCAGCGCTGCCATCATCAACCAGACGAAGGTGTTGGCATCGGCGATATGCGCCGGATCGATCACGCCGCTCTTGATGGTGCCCACCACTTCGCCGCCGGCGATCAGCGCGCCAAGGGCTTCGAATACGGCGGCGATGACAATGGCAGTTGCCATCGAGAACGCGCGTGCGCCAACGGCTGGGCCGACGTTGTTGGCGACGTCGTTGGCACCGATGTTCATCGCCATGTAGCCGCCGATGCCGGCCGCCACTACCAGCGTCATGCTGATCTGGCCGAAGCCCATCTGCGCGTACAGCACCACCGCCACCAGGAACACGATTGCCAGCGCCAACCGGGTGAGCTGGGACGACAGCGAGCTGGAATGATCGGGCGTGGCGGCGGCGGTCGTCATGACGGAAACATTCGGTAGGGAATGGGCGCCTATGGTAACCGCAGTGGTGGCTACGGCTACCGCGTCGCCGGTCGTTTCACGCAGCGCCGATCCCGCCCCCGGTCCAGCGCGCGAGCCGTCGCACCACTTCGGCGGGTTGTTTCATCCAGGCGAAGTGATCGGCGTGGGCGCCCAGTTGCGCGGAGTCCAGGCCGTGCCATTCGGTGATGCAGCCGGACGCCAGCTTGCCGATCAGTGCCTGCAGGGCGCGCTCCGGGCCAAGGCGGTCGTGCGCGAAGTGCATTGCGAACACCGGCAGCGACAGCCGCTGCAACCGCAGCTCGATATCGTCCGGCAGGCCCGGCAGGCGGTAGCCGCCCTGACGACCGGTCCGCACCCAGTCGCGGATCACGCCGCGCGATTCGCGCCCGGCAAACCCCAACTGCCGGCCCGGCAGAAATCCCAGCGTCGTGGCGATCGCCGGCAGCAGCGCGAAGGCCAGCGGCAACGCGCTGCGCATCGGCTGCGGAAACTGTGCCGGTTGCGGCAAGCCGGCGGCGACCAGCGCCAGGCCGCCCACTGCGATGGGGTCGAGCGCGGCGCTGAGCGCCGCGAACTGCCCACCCAGGCTATGCCCGCCCAACAGCAGCGGTACCCGCGGCGCCATCTCGCGCAGTGCGTGGCGCGTCAACGGCAGGTCGTCCAGCAGCAGCGGCGGGTAACGCCAGTCGCAGGCGCGGCTGGCGCGCACGCTGCTGGTGCCGATCCCGCGCCATTCGTGCACGGCCACCGCCACGCCCGACGTTGCCAGTGCCTCGGCGAACCGGCGATAGCTGCGTGCGGCCACGCCCAGCGCCGGAATCCACATCAGTGCCGCGCGCGGTTGGGGCGGCGTCAGCACGTTCAACTGCCAGCTCGCGCCATCGCGCGCCACCAGCTCACGCGATTGCTCGTGCCAGTCCGGTTGCGCTGCCGTCATGCTCACTCCGTCGCGCGCACGCGCGCGCCCTCGCGCAACTGGTCGTCGGGAAACACCACCACGGTATCGCCCAGCGCCAGCCCGGAACCGACTTCCATCAGACGCGCGCCGAATCCTGTCACGCGGATCTCGCGCAGGCGCGCACGCCCGTCGACCACCGCATACACCGCCCAACCGTCGCCCTGCCGGAACACCGCGCTGGCCGGCACCACCAGCGCGGCATCGTCGGCGCGTAGCACGAATTCCACCTCGACCCGGAAAGCGTCGCCCAGCGATGCCCACTGGCTGCGCTCGCCCACGAATTGCACGATCACCTTGGTGCGCTGCTCCTCCACACCCAATGCCGACACCTTGGTGAAGCCACCCGGCTCGATGCGCGCCACCTGCGCCGGCAACTCGCCCTCGCCACCCCAGCGCAGTACCTTGGCCGCCATGCCGGGACGCAACTTGACCGCATCGGTGGACAGTGCTTCGACCTCGATTTCGAGTTGCTCGGGATTGCCCAGCTCCAGCAGCGGCTGCCCCGACACCACCGGCACGCTGCTCTCGACGTAGCGGCGCATGACCACACCATCGATCGGCGAATGTAGCGCGATGGTGTCGCCGCCGCTCTTGCCCTGCTGCGCCAGCAACGCCTGCGTTGCCGCCTGGCGTTGCTGCGCCGCCATGCGCTCCGCCTGGGCCGCGCGTTCGCCCGCCTGCGCCTGCGCTGCCTGTGCCGCGGCGGCGTCGAGCGCCGAGGCGGACACCGCACCGCGCTCGGCAAGATCGCGCAGCCGCGCGTGCTCGCTGACCGCCAGTTCGCGCGCCGCCTGCGCCTCCCGCAAGCGCTGCCGCGCGGCTTCGCTGGCGGCCACTGCCGCCTTCAATTCGGCCTGCGTCTGTGCGCGGCGGCCGGGATCGAGCAGCACCGACACCGAAGGCATCACCGTCGTGAGCACTTGTCCCTCACGCACCGGATCGCCCGGCTCCAGCGCAATCCGCTGCGCCACCCCGATCACCGGACTGGCGATCAGGTAGCGCTCGCGCAGGCGGGTGCGGCCTTCTTCCTCGAAGCCCTCGACATACGGCGCGCGCACCACTTCGGTCAGCTTCATGCTGCGCGCCGGGTTGGCGAAACCCCAGACCAGGGCCAGCACGATGGCGGCCGCTACTGCCCACATCCCTATTCGTTTCATGCGCTCATTCTCTCAAACCCTTCATTCGCGCGTCTTCAGCACCGCTATCAAGTCCAGCCGCGCAATGCGCCGCCACACCACCAGCGCCGAGATCAGGCTGGATACGATCATCATCAACGCGGCGAACGCATAGGTGCTGCGCGACAGTTCCACCGGCACCCGGTACAGATCGGTCTGCAGCCCCTGCGCAAACAGCCACGACAGGCCGTAGCCGAAGGCCAGCCCGAGCGGAATCGACAGCAGCACCAGCACCGCGAGTTCGCCCAACAACAAGGTCGCCACCTCGCCCTGGGTGAAGCCGAGCACGCGCAGCGACGCCAGTTCGCGGCCGCGCTCCGACAACGCCACCCGCGCCGCGTTGTAGACCACGCCGAAGTTGATCACCCCACCCAGCAAGGTGGAAATGAAGGCGAACACCAACATGCTCTCGGCCAGGGTGTCGTAGAAGTTCTTGATGCCGATCACCCGCGCGCCAATCCCCGCCACCCGCGGCCGCGCTTCCAGACGGCGATACAGCGCCTCCTGCCGCGCCGGGTCCACCCGCAGCAGCGCCCCGGAGATCACGTCGCCGTCGCCCAGCCGTCGGTTCAGCGCATCCAGCCGCATGTAGCCCTGCACGCCGATGTACTCGCTGACCACCGCCGTCAGCGGCACGCTGAGCCGCGCCTGCCGGCCTTCCAGCACTTCCACCTGCACCTCGTCGCCCACCTGCAAATCCAGCAGTTGCGCCAGGTAGTCGGTCATCACCAGACCGTCGGGCGGCAACACGATCGGCCGCAACCTGCTGTCCACCGGAGTCTTGAGTTCGGCCTCCGGCAATAGCCCCTGGATGCCGGTGCGGTATTGGCGCAGGCCGTGGCGCAGCCGCACCGGCACGCTCCGATAAGGCTCGGCGTGCAGCACACCCGGCAAGGCCGCCATTTCAAACAAGGCGGCACGTCCGGTCGGCTCCACCAGGTCCACCGACAGGTCGTTGTGCTGGGCCTGACGGAATTGCACGTCGATCATGTAGTCGATCGAGTTGCTCTGGAAGCGCCCGATCATCATCACTGCCGCCGCCAGCGCCAACCCGACGATCGACAGCAGCGCGCGCAGCGGACGGCGTTCGAGTTGGCGCAGGATCATCCGTGCCGACTGCGACAGATGCCGCTGCATGCCCCAGCGTTCGATCACGGTGGGACGATAGCGCTCGGGCGCCTGCGGTCGCATTGCCTCGGCCGGCGGCAGCCGCGCCGCCATCCGTACCGCCTGGCCGGCGCCGACGAGGCAGGCCAGCAGCGTCACCGCGACGCCGCCCAGCACCACCCCGAAGTCGAGCCTGAAATCGAGGAACGGAAAGCGGTAGAAGTCCTGATAGACGCCGGCCAACCAATGCCCCAGCGCGGTACCGCCCAGCCCCCCCACCACAGCCCCGACCATCGCGATCAGGCTGACGATCAGCGCGTAATGCAGGGCGATGCTGACGCGGCCGTAGCCGAACGCCTTGAGCACTGCGATCTGGTCGCGCTGGGTGCCGATCAGGCGGGTGAACACCACGTTGAGCAGGAATGCCGCCACGCTCAGGAAGATTGCCGGAAACAGCCGCGACATGGTCCGCAACTGCTGCAGTTCGCTATCGAGGAAACGGTTGGAGAGTTGGTCGGCGCGATCGTAGCCGCCGCGTCCGCCATAGCGGCGCAGACGCAGGTCGAGTTCGGCGATCACCGCGCGCGCATCGGCGCCCGGTTGCAAGCGCAGTGCCACTTCGTTGAACGCGCCGTCCATGTCCAGCGCCGCCTCCAGTGCGCGCCGCCCCACCCACAGCACGCCGAAGCGCTTGAAGTCGGGGAACGCCGCACCGGGTTGGATCTGGTAGACGTACTCCGGCGACAACGCCACGCCTACCACCCGGAACCACTGGCTGCGGCCGTTGAGCGTGGCACGGACGCGGGCGCCCAGCCCGAGGCCGTGCGCGGTGGCGAAGGATTCGCTGAGCACCACTTCGTCCGGATGTGCGGCCGAGGGCAGGCGCCCGCTGCGCAGGTACAGACGATTCAAGCGCGGCTCACCGGAATCCGGCAGCGACAACACCTGCGCCTTGACCGGATCGTGGAAGCCCGGCACCGACAGGTTGCCCAGCGCGATCAGCCGGCTCTGCGCATGGGCGACGCCGGGAATCTGCGCCAGCCGCGCCAGCACTGCCTCCGGCGCGCGCTTGCAACCGGCCCACACGTCGGCCATACCGTAATCGCGATAGAAGCGTTCGCGCGTGCCCTGCAACGAGGCGTAGGTGGAATGCGCCATCACCAGATTGGCGATGCCGGCCGCGATCACCAGCGCAATCGCGATCGCCTGCCCGCGCAGATGCCACAGATCGCCGAACGCCTTGCGATCGAGCGCTCTCACCAGTGCAGCTCGCTGGCGGGCGTGCGTTGCACGTTTTGCTCGACCCGGGCGATGCGGCCATCGGCGAGATGCAGCACCCGGTGTGCCATGCGCGCGATGTCGGCGTTGTGGGTAATCACCACCGTAGTGGTGCCCAGGTCGGCGTTGATGGCCTCCAACGCCTCCAGCACCCGCACTCCGGTTTGCGAATCCAGCGCCCCGGTGGGCTCATCGCACAGCAGCACCGCGGGCCGCTTGGCGATGGCTCGGGCGATGGCGACGCGCTGCTGCTGGCCGCCGGAGAGCTGCGACGGGAAATGATCCATGCGATCTTCCAGCCCCACCCGCCGCAGCGCGTCTTCCGGCGTCATCGGCGCCTTGGCGATCTCGGTGACGATCGCCACGTTCTCGCGCGCGCTCAGGCTCGGGATCAGGTTGTAGAACTGGAACACGAAGCCGACGTGATTGCGCCGGAAATCCGTAAGCCCCCGCTCGTCGAGACGGGTGAGATCGTGATTCTTGAACCGGCAGGTGCCAGTCGTCGCCCGGTCGAGGCCGCCGAGAAT
>JANRIF010000179.1:0-2825 GCA_033765245.1 Lysobacteraceae bacterium | reverse complement strand
CGACGGCCTTGCAGACGCTGTGTGCGTTGACGCCCGACGAAGCGGCGTGATTCACTGCCCTTCGGCATGAGGGGCAGGGCCATGGCAACGAATGCAAAGACGCGGCGCGAGCCGATGTCGCGGGTCGACACGGCGTGGTTGCGCATGGAGCGCGCCACCAACCTGATGATGATCACCGGCGTGATGATGTTCGACGAGCCGATCACGCTGGATCGGCTCAAGCGCATCGTCAAGCAGCGCTTCCTGGCCTATCCGCGCTTTCGCCAGAAGGCAGTGGACGCGCCGACTGGCGCGCTGTGGGAAGACGATGTCGACTTCGACCTCGACTGGCACGTGCGCCTGACCGCATTGCCGGGGCGCGGCGGCAAGCGCGAACTGGAGCGCCTCTCCGGGCAACTGGCATCCACGCCGCTCGACAAGACCAAGCCGCTCTGGCAGTTCCATCTGGTCGAACGCTATGACGGCGGCAGCGCGCTGATCACCCGTATCCACCATTGCTATGCCGACGGCATCGCGTTGGTGCAGGTATTGCTCTCGTTGACCGACACCACCCGTGAAGCCAAGCCCGGCAGCGATCTGGCCAAGGCCTGGTTGAAGCAGGACGGGCAGAAGGTGGCGGAACGGGTGACCGGCATCAATCGCGCGGTGCAGTTCGGCGAGCGCATGCTGGAAAAGGGCATGGAGATGTATCGCGACCCCAGTCTGGCCGGGGTGCTGGCGCGCGAGGGCGGCGAGATCGCACGCGAGCTGGGGCATGCGTTGAGCCTGTCGGACGATCCGCCGACCGTGCTGCGCGGCCGGCTCGGGGTGAGCAAGCGGGTGGCCTGGGCGGATCCGCTCGATCTGGAGGAGGTCAAAGCGATCAGCCGCGCTTTCGACTGCACCGTCAACGACGTGCTGATGGCGACCGCAGCCGGGGCGCTGCGCAGCTACCTGCTGGAGCGCGGCGAAGCGCTGGACGGCAAGACCATCCGCGCCACCGTGCCGGTCAATCTGCGGCCGCTGGAGCATGCGCGCAAGCTGGGCAATCACTTCGGGCTGGTATTCCTGGAGTTGCCGATCGGCGAGCCCAACCCGGTGACGCGCCTGCACCGGGTGGCCGCCTGCATGGAGCAGCTCAAGACCTCGCGGCAGGCGATCGTCGCATATGGCCTGCTGGCGGCGATGGGGCTGGCGCCGCCGGCGGTGCAACGCACTGCGCTGGAGTTGTTCAGTCGCAAGGCCACTGCGGTGGCCACCAACGTGCCGGGGCCGCAGATGCCACTGTTCCTCGCCGGCAGTACGATTCGCGAGATGATGTTCTGGGTGCCGCAGACCGGTTCCATCGGCGTCGGCATCTCGATCCTGAGCTACAACGGCCGGGTGCATTTCGGCCTGATTGGCGATGCCCGGTTGATGCCCGATCCGGATGCGGTGATCCGGCGCTTCCGCCCGGAATTCGAGAAGCTGTTGTATGTGGGCCTGATGGCGGACTGGGATAGCTGTGTGTCCTCGCAGGACGCCGATGCGGTGGTCAACGGCGACCGTGTCGCCTGATCGCATGCGCGATCCGACTGGCGGATGCGCTTTGGGTCGCGGCGGGAGACTGTTCGCGTGCGACCTCCGGCTTGCGCCTGCGGCACTTGCGCGCGCTCACGCCGCATGCGCGCTTGCGCACGCTCCGGCAAGATTGCGCGGGGACACGGCGACAGCGTGGGGCGGCGCATCGGGGCCGTGCTACATTCGCAACGGTCTCGGGCCTTGCGGGATGGCGCCACAGGGGGCGCAGGTCCGAGTGTGCACGCGCAGGAATCGCTCATGACGTTGCCCCGCAAGCCCCTCGTCGCGCGCGCGCGATTGCCCCTGTTGTGGTCCGCGATCGCCTTCACGGCAGCGATGGCCTTGACCCTGCTGATCTGGGTACCGATGACGCGCCAGGCGCGGGTGGACGGCGAGGCCGAGTTTCTGGGGCGCACTCACGAGGTGACCTCCGCGATCGCCGCGCGCATCACCGCCTACGAGCAGGTCCTGCATGCGGGCGCCGCACTGTTTTCGGTGGACCCCGAGGTGCATCGCGAGGACTGGCGGCGCTTCTTCGAGGCACTGGACGTGCAGGCACGCTATCCGGGCTTTCAGGGGCTGGGGTATGTCGAGTACGTGCCGGGCGGCCACCTGCCGGCGTTCCTGCAGCGCGTACGGACCCTGGGGTTGCCCGATTTCTCGGTGATGCCGGACGGAGAGCGTTTCGACTACGCGCCGATCACTTTCATGGAGCCGCTGAGCGGACACAATGCGGCCGACATCGGCATGGACCTGCTGGTGGAACCGGCCTGTCGTGCCGCGATGGAGCGCGCGCGCGATCAATCCAAGGCGATGATGAGCGGTCGCTTGCGTGGCATGCCGGGGATGTCGGCGCTATCGGTGGCGCGCTTCCTGATGGTGCTGCCGATATACCGGGGGGCGCAGCCGCCGCAAGCGATCACCGAGCGCCGCGAGCGGCTGGCGGGCTTCGTGATGGCGTCGCTGCGGCTGGACCAATTGTTGCCAGGCATCCTCGGCGACGGCCCGCTGGGTCTGGACTTCGCCGTGTTCGAGGACGCCGCCGACGCCGAGCCGATGTACCGCGACACCCGGCTGGGGCGAACGCTGCCGGACGGGTTCGAGCCGGCGTTCGTGGCCGATCAAATCTTGCAGGTGGCTGGGCAGCAGTGGCGTGTGCACTTCAGTTCGGCCGACGCAGAGCATCAGATCGTTGGCGCCCGGCGCGCCCAATTGCTGTTGCAGGGCGGCATCGTCACGGCGGCGTTGCTGGCGTTGCTGGTGTGGCTGCTGGGCACCACCCGCAT
>JANRIF010000235.1:0-3459 GCA_033765245.1 Lysobacteraceae bacterium | reverse complement strand
CGAACTGTATCGCGCCAACGGCCGCATCTTCCGCGAGAACAACGAACTGTTCGCCGAGCCGAGCTGGTTGCAGGTGATGGAAGGCCAGCGCATCCACCCGCGCGGTCATCATCCGCTCGCAGGGATCAAGAACGAGGCCGAAGTGGCGGCGTTCCTGCACAACGTCGAGACCGTGATCGGCAAGTGCGTGAATCACATGCCAGACCATGCCGAGTTCATCGCGGCGAACTGCGCGGCGCCGCGATAACAGCACCGCAATCGTTCAACCCTAGCAGCCTGTCGGACTTGAGATGAATCTACTGCGCCGGTGCGATAGCGGTCCAGATTCGGCCGATTGATCGTTACATAGTCCCGCTATGCGCCTCACAATCGGCCAAATCTGGCCTCGCTCTCGCCCTCGGCTCGCTACGATCACTCAAGTCCGACAGGCTGCTAGGCGCCGGCGTTTTCGGCGAGTCAGGGTGTGTGGGGTATTATCGCGACTTTCCAACACCCGCGCCGAACAGCCAATGACCCTGAACGCCTCCCTGTCGCGCTTCCTGCTGCTCCTGATGCTGTTGCCGGTGCTGTCCGGCTGCGGCTGGTTCAAGGCCAAGAAGGATCCGGTCGAAACCATGCCGGTGGAACAGCTCTACCAGAAGTCCCGCGAGACGCTGGACAACGGCAACCCCGGCCGCGCCGAGCACATGTACCAGCGCCTGATCGCGCGCTTCCCGTTTGGGCCGGAGGCGGAGCAGGCGCAACTGGACCTGGCGTTCGCGCAGTACAAGAACGACAAGCCCGAGGACGCCACCTCCACGCTCAACCGCTTCATCCGCACCTACCCCACGCACAAGCACATCGACTACGCCTACTACCTCAAGGCGTTGGTCAACTTCAAGAAAGAAAGCATCCTGATGGAGCGCATCGCCCGTCTGGACATGACCCAGCGCGAGCAGGACGGCACCCGGCAGAGCTTCAGCGACTTCGCCGACCTGATCCGGCGCTACCCGAGCAGCCGCTACGCCGCCGACGCGCGCCAACGCATGGTGCATCTGCGCAACCTGATGGCCAAGCACGAGATCGGGGTGGGCCTGTACTACCTGCGGCGCGGCGCCTACGTGGCCGCCGCCAAGCGCGGCCAGTTCGTGGTCGAAAGCTATCCGCAGAGCGCCTATACCAACGATGCGCTGGCGATCATGGCCGAGTCGTACCACCGCATGGGCGAGGACAAGCTATCCGAGGATACCAAGCGCGTGCTGGTGGCCAACGATCCCAAGCATCCGTGGCTGACCGGCAACTGGATCCACGAGAAGTCGCTTTGGCGCCGTTTAAATCCGTTCTCTGGCGACTATTGAGGTAGCCCGGATGCGGCCATCGGCTGTCATCCGGAACGGATCTGGCCGCGTCGCAACGTCGCGCGGCCCCGATTGCGGCCTGTAGCCAGGCAGCGTCAACGCCAGCCGCTGGTGATCGGGTAGCGCCGTTCGCGGCCGAAGGCACGACGCGAGACCTTGGGGCCGGGCGCCGACTGCCGACGCTTCCATTCGCTGATCGTCACCAGCCGCACCACCCGCCCCACCGTTTCCGCATCGAATCCGGCCGCCACGATGTCTTCGCGCGACTGCTCGCCGTCCACCCAGCGCTGCAGGATCGCATCGAGCACCTCGTAGGGCGGCAGCGAGTCTTGATCGATCTGGTTTTCGCGCAGTTCCGCCGACGGCGCGCGCGCGATCACCGCAGGTGGAATCACCGGTGCCGCCAGCGCGTCGGACTGGACATTGCGCCAGGCGCACAAGGCGTAGACCTCGGTCTTGTACAGGTCCTTGAGTGGCGCATAGCCGCCGCACATATCGCCGTAGATGGTGGCGTAGCCCACCGCGTACTCGCTCTTGTTGCCGGTGCTGAGCAGCAGCCCGCCGAACTTGTTGGACAGTGCCATCAGCAACGCGCCGCGACAGCGCGATTGCAGGTTTTCTTCGGTAAGGTCGGGCTCGCGTCCGGCGAACACAGGCGCCAGCGCCGCAGTGAATCCGGCGAACGGCGCCTCGATGGCGACGGTCTGCAATCGCACTCCCAGGCGCTGCGCCTGCTGTGCAGCGAGGTCATTGCTCAGATCGGAGGTGAAACGCGAAGGCAGTCGCACCGCGGTCACGTGTTCCGCCCCCAGCGCGTCCACCGCCAGCGCCAACGTCAGCGCCGAGTCGACGCCGCCGGAAAGCCCCAGCAGCACATCGCGAAAGCCGTTGTGGCGCACGTAATCGCGCAAGCCGCACACCACCGCGCGATAGGCCAGCGCGGCGATGTCATCGTCGGTCTCCGCGGGCCATTGCAACGGCGCGAATCGACGGGCGTGCGGATCGAACTCGGCGCACAACCAGTGTTCTTCAAACGCCCGCGCCGGCGGATGCAGCGAACCATCGCCATCGATCAGAGTCGAGCCGCCATCGAACACCAGCTCGTCCTGACCGCCGATACGGTTGAGGTAGGCGATCGCGCAACCCGATTCGCTCGCGCGCCGGTGCAGCATGGCGTCGCGCTCGGCATGCTTGTCGCGTTCGAACGGCGAGGCGTTGACCACGATGGCGAGCGCGGCGCCCTCGGCGGCAACGTCGGCCAATGGTTTGGCGTGCCAGATGTCCTCGCAGACCAGCAGGCCGACCCGCACACCGGCGACCTCGACCACGCAGGCGGCCTCGCCCTGCGCGAAGTAGCGGCGCTCGTCGAACACCGCATAGTTGGGCAGCATGCGCTTGCGGTAGGTCGCCGCGACGCGGCCATCGCGCAGCACGCTCAGGGCGTTGTATACCTGTCCGTCGCTCGCCAGCGGATGGCCGACCAGCGCCACGATTCCGCGGGTCTCGGCCGCGAGGCCCGCCAGCGCCGCCTCACAGGCGGCGAGGAAGCTTGGCCGTAGCAGCAAGTCTTCCGGCGGGTAGCCACAGAGCGCAAGTTCCGGAAACGCCACCAGTCCGGCGCCCAGCGTGTCACGGGCATGGCGGATGCCTAGCGCGATCGTGCGCGCATTACCATCCACATCGCCCACGCGGGCGCCGATCTGGGCCAGTGCAATGCGAAGGTTCGACATAAGCCATTGTCACCGATTTGTGCACGGCTCGCCGACGTTGCGCCCGCGACCCTGCCGCATGTCGCGCGCAAGTGCGCTCCCGCAAAGAGCGAGTTGCTGCCTTTGTGGGAGGCCGCTTGCGGGCGACCGAGCAAAGCGAGCGTTGTCGCGAAGCGACCGACCGAGCGTAGCGAAGGCGTAGCGAGCAAAGCGAGCGTTGTCGCGAAGCGACCGACCGAGCGTAGCGAAGGCGTAGCGAGCAAAGCGAGCGCTGTCGCGAAGCGACCGACCGAGCGGCCGCTCCTGCGCATCGATGCGCTCGCACATCCATGTGCTTTGCCGCCCGGATCAACGCGCGTTCAAGCGCTCCGCCAGCGCGCGGCCGAGATCGGCGGGCGAACGCACCGTGACCA
>JANRIF010000219.1:0-3569 GCA_033765245.1 Lysobacteraceae bacterium | reverse complement strand
GGAGACCCTGGGCAGCATGGCCGCCAATCTGTGCCTGGACCCCACCACGCAGGTGGCGGTGGGGGTGGAGGTCAACGCCAATCATTTGCGTGCGGTGCGTGACGGCGTGGTCACCGGCACCGCACGGCCGCTGCACGTCGGACGCGGCACCCAGGTCTGGGAAATCCGCATCGAGGATGAACGCCAGCGTCTGGTCTGCGTGTCGCGGCTCACCGTGGCGGTGGTGCAGCGTTCTCACTGAGGCACAATAGCGGGGATGCACAGCGCGATCCCCGCCACCGACACGCCCGCCGCCGATCGTCTGCGCCCGCTGCGCCTCGCGGTGCGGCTGCCGCTGCTGGCGGCGCATGCGTTGATCGCGCTGCCGCTGATGCTTCTGGTGGTCAACCCGTTGGGGGCCCGTCTGCGGCCCGGCGGGCTGCGCCTGGACCATCGCGCGATCCGCTGGTGGTCGCGGATGCTGGCGCGCATCTTCGGCATTCGCGTGCGCGCAATCGGCGCGCCGCAGTCAGGCGGCGTGCTGTTCGTCGCCAATCACATCAACTGGCTGGACATCGTGATCCTGCACAGCCAGCACATGATGGGTTTCGTCGCCAAGGCCGAGATCGCGCGCTGGCCCCTGGTGGGCTGGCTGGCCACGCGCGCCGAAACCATCTATCACCACCGCGGCAACGCCGACTCCCTGCACGGGGTGATGCACCAGATGGCGTCGCGCCTCGCCGCGGGCCACGCGGTCGCCGCGTTTCCCGAGGGCCGCACCCATTCCGGCGCCGGCCTCGGCACCTTCCACGCGCGTATCTTTCAGCCGGCGATCTCGGCAGTGGTGCCCGCGCAGCCGGTGGCGCTGCGCTACGGCGAGCGCGGCGCCGCGCAAACCCGCATCGCGTTCGGTGCGAACGAGCATTTCGTCGGTAACCTGTGGCGCCTGCTCGGCGAGCCGGGGTGCCTCGCCGAGGTGCATTTCCTGGCGCCGGTGGCGTCGCTGGAAGGCGGCCGCCGTCGCATGGCCGAGGCCTGCCGCGAACGCATCGCGCACGCGCTGGAGTCCTGATCGATGCTGCACGCCCACCAGTACCACCCGCCGCGCTGGCTGCGCGACGCCCACGTGCAATCGGCGCTGAGCGCCAGCCCGTTGCGGCGGCAGCGTGGCGCACACGCCTTTCGCCGCACCGGCGCGCTGACCACGCGGCACCTGCTCGAAGTGGGCGCCGGCGTGCGTCTGCAAGGCTTTCACAGCGCGGTGCCGGGGCGAGACAGCGGCGATCTCGCGGTGCTGCTGCACGGTTGGGAAGGCAGCGCCGATTCCAGCTACATGCTGCACACCGCCGCCACTCTACTGGCGCGCGGTTTCGAAGTATTCCGGCTGAACTTTCGCGATCACGGCGAGACCCATCACCTCAACCCCGACATCTTCCATTCCTGCCGTCTCGATGAGGTGGTGCAGGCGGTGGCCGAAGTGGCGCAGCGGTTTCCGCAACGTCGGCTGACCGTTGCGGGTTACTCGCTGGGCGGCAATTTCGCACTGCGGGTGGCGCGCGCCGCGCCCGCCTCGGGCTTGCTGATCGCGCATGCCGCGGCGGTCTGCCCGGTGCTGGACCCCGCCGCCGGCATGCTGGCGCTGGAGAGCGCGCCATCGATCTATCAGTGGTACTTCCTGAAGAAATGGCGGCGCTCGCTGCGCCGCAAGCGCGAGCTGTTTCCGGAAGCGCACAATTTCGACGATGCCGCGCTCGACAAGGACATGCGCGAACTGACGCGCTGGCTGGTCGAACGCTACACCCCCTACGGCAGCCTGGAAAAATATTTCGACGGCTACTGCATCGCCCGCGAACGCCTGAGCGGCCTGCAGGTGCCGGTGAGCATCCTCACCGCCGAAGACGATCCGGTGATCCCGGTGGCAGGCTTTCGCGACTTGATCCTGCCCCCATTCGCGCGCCTCGAAATCGCCGCGCATGGCGGCCATTGCGGTTTCATCGAGGGTGCCAACCTCAGCGGCTTCGCCGAGCGCTGGGTGAGCGAGGCACTGGCGGCGTAAGCCGCGCGGTGCCATCGCAACGCAGCGGTGTGAGAAAAGGCGGGCTAGAATCGCCTCGACTTGCCCGCTCGGAAGGACCGCCATGTCACGCGCCGCGCTGTTGCTTGTCGCGCTTGCCGCGCCGACCTTTGCCGCCGCGCCGGTGGCGCAGTTGCGGGTTCCCGCCGGCTTCGCCATCGACGTGTTCGCGCAGAACGTGGAGAACGCCCGCGCCATGGCGTTTGGCGACAAGGGCACGTTGTTCGTCGGCTCGCGTGAGCGCGGACGGGTGTATGCGCTGCGCGACGATGATCGCGACGGCCATGCCGATGCGGTGAAGGTGATCGCCAAGGGCCTGAACATGCCGGTGGGCGTGGCTTTTCGCGACGGTGCGTTGTACGTGTCGGCGGTGGATCGCATCCTGCGCTTCGACGACATCGAGGCCCATCTGGAGCATCCACCGCAGCCGGTGGTAGTGGTCGCCGATCTTCCCAAAGAGACCCACCATGGCTGGCGCTATCTCGCGTTCGGGCCGGATGGCAAGCTGTACGTGCCGATCGGAGCGCCGTGCAACATCTGTGACCCTGAGAAGCCGTTCGCCACCCTCACCCGCATGAATGCCGACGGCAGCGGCCGCGAAGTGGTGGCGCGCGGCATTCGCAACACCGTGGGCTTCGACTGGCAGCCCGGCACCGGCGCGTTATGGTTCACCGACAACGGCCGCGACTGGCTGGGCGACGACAGCCCCGATTGCGAGTTGAACCGGGTGAGCACGCCGGGCGAACACTTCGGTTTCCCCTACTGCCACGCCGGCGGCATCCTCGATCCCGAATTCGGCGAGGGCAAGCAGTGCGCCGACTACACCGCACCTGCCGCGAAGCTGGGAGCGCACGTGGCGCCACTGGGCATGCACTTCTACCGAGGCCGGCAGTTTCCGACGGACTATCGCGGCAACGCCTTCATCGCCCTGCACGGCAGTTGGAACCGCGCGCAGAAAAACGGCTATGCCGTGGTGCGTGCACAGATCGCCGACGGCAAAGTGACGCACGTGACCGCGTTCGTCACCGGCTTCCTGCGCGGCGAAAGCACCCTGGGGCGGCCCGTCGACGTGATCGAAACCGACGACGGCGCCCTGCTGATTTCCGACGACTACGCCGGCGCGATTTATCGGGTGAGGTATGTGGGGGAGCAAGGCAAGTAGCGACTCAAGCGGCGTCGATGAAGCCGCGAAGCGGTGGTCCGCAAAGGACGCCAAGAACGCAAAGGAGGCAAAGCGTTCAAGCACTGGTTTGGCGTCTATTTGCGTCCTTCGCGTCCTTTGCGGACCCAATGCACTTGTAGGCGATGGTGTGCTGCCGCACGCCCGGCCAAGCCGCTACACTTCCCCGCCATGCCCGCCTTCCACTACCAGGCCCTGAATCCCGCTGGGCGCGCCGAGAAGGGCGTGTTGCAGGCCGATACCGCGCGCGGTGCGCGTGCGGCGTTGCGCGAGCGCGGGTTGACGCCGTTGGAGGTGGCGGCGATAGACGCCGACGGCGGCCGTCAGCAACGCCTG
>JANRIF010000215.1:0-5473 GCA_033765245.1 Lysobacteraceae bacterium | reverse complement strand
TCGAGCGCCACGCCGCTGCCGCTGTCGACGTCGAAGTAGTCGGTGCCGGCGCCCTTGTCGGTATATGCCACTGCGCAACCGCGCGGCAGACCCCAGGCGCCGGCCAGCGCGATCGCGCCGTAGATCCCACGCGAGCCGGAGGACGCGCTCACCAATACGCAACGCGCCGCCGGATCGAAGGCATCGGGCAACTGCACCATCACCCGGTGCGGTTGGCTGGCGCCGGGCAGCGTGCGCTGCGCGTGATATTCGCGTCCCGGCACTGGCGTCAACGTGCCGTAGACCTCGCCATAGCCGCCGCCCGGCGCCAGATCGGCGATGCCGCGCCAGTTATTCCAGATCGCGCGGCGGCGCAGTTCGGCGGTGGTAGGACTTTCCGGATCGGTGAATGCCGGCGCGACCGGGCTGCGCAATCCGGCAGCTTCAAGGCCCGCGGTCAGCAGGTCGTCGGCATCGCGATGGGTGCTGGTATGGATGCGATCCACCGCAGTGGCCTCCGTGGGCGCCTCCCGCGCCGGCTGGGACGCGCAGGCGGCAAGCAGGATGCACAGGCTGGCGACAGGTGCCATGGTCGAGAGATTCATCGGATCAAGCTAACCCGCTGCGATGTTGCCGCCATCGTACCTTGGTACCACTGCAACGCGACGTCGCGACTGCTACGCTGTCGCACACGCGGCACGTGCCCACTATCGCACCGGCGCGATAGATCCACTTCAAGCCCGACAGGCCGCCAAATCATGATCCGCCTGCTGATCGCCGACGATCACCCGCTGTTTCGCGCGGCGATGCGACACGCCGCCAGTGAAGCGATCGCCGATGCGCATATCGGTGAAGCAGGCGATCTGCCCGGCGCGCTGGCCGCGCTGGAACTGGCGCCTGACACCGATCTGGTACTGCTGGACCTGCACATGCCCGGCAATCACGGCCTTGCCGGGCTGGCCGCGATCCGCGCCCAGCACCCCAGCGTCGGTGTGGTGGTGATCTCGGCCAACGACGACCCGCGCGTGATCCGGCGCGCGCTCGACCACGGCGCGGCTGGCTTCATTCCCAAGAACACCGGCTTGGACGCCATGCGCGAGGCGCTGCACAGCGTGTTGCGCGGCGAGCCGTGGCTGCCGCCCGCGTTGCGCGAGGCGGTGGCGCGCGCGCCCTCGCAACGGCGCGATGCCGAACTGGCGCCGCGGCTGGCCAGCCTCACCGCGCAGCAGTTCCGGGTGCTGGCGTTGGTGGCGGATGGCCTGCTCAACAAACAGATCGCCGATCGCCTGCATGTGCAGGAGCGCACTGTCAAGGCACACCTGAGCGCGATCTTCGAAAAGCTCGGCGTGCGCAACCGCACCCAGGCTGGCGTGGTGCTACGCGAACTCGCGTTGAGCGATCCCTCGGCGCGGCTGGAGCCCTGAAAGCGCGCGAGAAACGCGATGCGATCGCAGCAAGTGAACGCGCGCGCTCACATCGCCTGCGCGGCGCTGAGCAGCCGTTGGATCGCCGAGCGCAACGCCAGCGGCTTGAGCGGCTTGTGCAGCAACGTCAATCCGGCCTCGGACGCGGCCTGACGCACCGCATCGGAGTGATCGGCAGTAATCACCAGCGCCGGCAGCGCGCCGAACTCGTCGCACAGGCGTCGCCACACCGCAAGGCCGGTGTCACCGCCGTCGAGGTGATAATCGAGCACCAGCAGCACCGGCCGCTGCGCAGCGCACTGCGCCCTTGCCTGGGCGCCGTCGCGCGCGCAGACCGTCGCGCAACCCCAGGCGGCCAGCAGCGCCGCGGTGGCGCGTTGCACGCTCAGGTCGTTGTCGATCACCAGCACGCTGCCGTCGAACGGCAGGCGCGTCGCCGGATCGGGCACGGGAGGCGGCGGCAGTTCGCGTCGGCTCGGTGCGATCGGCACGCGCACCGCGAACACGGTGCCGCGTTGCGGCCACGATGCAAATCGCAACTCGTGCCCCAGCAGACGCGCGATGCGCTCGGCGATCGACAGGCCAAGGCCGAGGCCCTGCCCGCGCGCATCGTCGCCGCGGCGAAATTCCTCGAAGATCGCACGCTGCTCCGACGGCGCGATCCCGCTGCCGGTATCCCACACCTGGATCTCCGCCTCGGCACCGCACCGGCGCACGCCCAGCAGCAGACGGCCGTGCTCGGTGTAGCGCACCGCGTTGGATAGAAAGTTCTGCAATACCCGTCGCAACAATTGCGGGTCCGAGCGCAGCCACAGGCGTGAGCGCCGATAGCGCAGCCGCAGCGCACGCTCGCTGGCCAGCGCGGCAAACTCCGACGCGAGCGGATCGAGCAGCTCGGACAGCGCGAACTCGCGCGCCTGCGGCTGCAGCCGGCCGGCATCCAGGCGCGACAGGTCGAGCAAGCCGGCCAGCAGCGATTCGGTGGATGCGAGCGCGCTGCGGATCTGCTCCACCGGCTCGCGATATTGCGCGTGGCGCAACTGCTGCGCCAGCGCATGGCCGAACAGTTGCGCGGCATGCAGCGGCTGCATCAGATCGTGGCCCACCGCCGCCAGGAACCGGCTCTTGCCGGCGTTGGCGCGCTGCGCCTCGCGGGTTGCGGCTTCCAGATCCTGGGTGCGTTCGCGCACGCGCAGCTCCAGTGTCTCGTTGGCGCGTTTGAGCGCCGCCTCGGCGCGGCGGAAATCGGTGACGTCGGTGAAGGTGGCGACGAAGCCGCCACCGGGCATGGGGTTGCCGCGGATCTCGATGATGCTGCCATCCGGGAGCCGGCGCTCGGACAGATGCGCGGTGCCGGCGCGCATGTGCGCGAGGCGCCTTTGCACCTGCGCCGCGACCGGCTCGTGATTGCCCATGCCATGACTGAGCGCATGCGCTGCCAGATCGGCCACCGGCCGCCCCACCTGCAACAGCTCCGGCGGGAAGCCGAACAGTTCCGCATAGCGTCGGTTCCACGCCACCAGACGCAGTTCGCGATCGACCACGCTGATGCCCTGGCTCATGTTCTCCAGCGCGGCCTCCAGCACCCGCTGGTTGAAGCGCAATGCTTGCGAGGCTTCGCCGACGATGGTGGCGACGGCTTCCAGATCGCGTCCGGCCTCGCGTCGCGCCGCATCCAGCAGCAACCGTGTCGATGCCGCACCCAGCACCGCGGCCAGCTCGCGCTCGGCGCGCGCCTGCATGCTCACCACGTCGTCGCCCGCCAGCGTCTGCAGGCGCTCCGGCGACAGAAAGCGCGAAGCGATGTCGCGCAATTGCGCGGCCGACAATTCCCGCGTCGGCCGCCGTGTGGGCACCACGGCGCGAGCCGTCCATGCCAGCGTCGCCAGCGGGCCGAGCAACAGACTCAATCCAACCGCCCGCCCCAACCGGCTCCAGCCGGTCAGCCCGAACAATCCGTCCGGCGCCAGCCACGACCAGCCCAGCGGTCCCTCACGCAACCAGACCGGAGCGGCTCCGGCCGCCTCCAGCAAGGTGGGCAGCGGCAGCGCCCAGAACCACAACGCAAACCCCACCGCCAGACCCACCAGCACCGCGCGCGGCGGCGTCTGCGGCCGCCACACCGCAAACCCCAGGGCCGGCGCCAGCGTCGCCAGCGCCGAGAACGACACCGCGCCCATGTCGGCCAATGCGTCGCTGCCGGCGATCAGACGGCTGTATGCCCACGCCAGCAGCACCACGCCGAGGATGGCGCCGCGCCGTTGCATCAACACCGCGCCGCGCAGATCGCGTCCAGCGCGCAGCGCCCAGCGCCGCCGCAACAACAACGGCGCGATCCAGTGGTTGCCGATCATCAGACTCAACGCCAGCGTCGCCAGGATCACCATGCCGGTGGCTGCGCTCAGGCCGCCCAGGAACGCCAGCAGCGCCAGCCCGCCGTATCCGGCGCTGAGCGGCAGCGCCAACACGTACAGGTCCGAGTGCACGCCCAACGGCGCCAGCCTCGCCTCGCCGGCCAGCGCCAGCGGCAGGATCGGCAGCGCGATCAGCAGCATGTACAACGGAAACAGCCAGCGCGCGGTGCGCAAGTGGCGCTCGTCCTGACACTCCACCACGCCGACGTGGAACTGGTGCGGCAAGGTGAACATCGCCAGCACGCCCAGCATCATCAGCGGCGCGAAGCCGTCAACGCTGGTGGGGCGTGCCGGCGCCACTGCATCGACCGCCGGCAGTCCAAACGCCACGAATGCGCCCAGCGCCAGCATTGCGCCGAGCTTGAGCAGCGATTCGAAGGCCATCGCCAGCACCAGCCCGCGATTGTGCTCGGCCGCCGACGCGCGCCGGGTGCCGAACAACTGTAATGACCCAGCGGTTTCTGCACAGGTCAGGCCGCTAAAGCATAGGCTTGAGCGGGTGTCTTCATGCCCAGCGCCTGATGCGGGCGCCGGGTGTTGTAGTACGTGATCCAGTCGCTGATCACCCGACTGGCGTGCTGTTGGCTCTCGAAGCGATGCCGGTGGGTGCACTGCTCCTTCAGCGTTCGGATGACGCGCTCGATCATGCCGTTCTGCTGCGGACAGTGCGGCGTGATGAACTCCTGGCGCAGGCCATAGCTCTTCACCAGACGCGTGTAGTCGCGGCTGGTGAACACCAAGCCATTGTCCGAGCGCAACAAGAATGCGCGTGGCACCCGGCCCAGCGATCCGTAACGGCTGATCAGGGCCTGCTCCAGTGCTGCTGATGCGGTCGTGGCCTTGCCGCGGCGAGAGAGATGCCAGCCCAGCAGTTGCCGGGTATGGCAGTCAATCACCAAGGCCAGCACCAACCAGCCGTCACGGCCTCCCCAGACCCGGCACAGGTCGGTGGCCCAGCGTTCGTCCGGTGCCATGGCCACCGACGGCAGCGCCTCGACGCGAGGGCGATTGCCGATTGCGCGCTTGCGCACCTGCCAGCCCTTGATCTGGAAGATGCGTTGCACGGTGTTCTTGTTCATCGCGAGCAGGCCCGCCACCGTGCGGTAGCCAAACGCGGGTTCGGCTTCGATCAAGTCCTTGATCGGCTCCGCCAGTTCCGGTTTGACCTTGGGGGGCGCCTTGGTCGGCTTGTAGCACACCGTCCGACGCGGCACCCCGAACCAGCGGCACAACTGGCTGATTGACACCGCAAAGCCATCGTCCTTGAGTCCCTGCTGGATCGTGGCGATCATGCCTCGTCCTTGCCCAACAGGGACTCCAATTTTTTTCGCGCACGCAGCTCCAACATCGCCTCGCCGTACGCTTCCTGCAGTGTCTTGATCTGGCGTTCGTACTGCTCGCGCACATCCTCGGGCTTGGCCTTGAGGGCGTTCTCCATCCCCGCCTTGCCCTGATCGACCCAGTCTTCAATTTCCGACGGCGTCAGGTCGAACTGTCGGCTCGCCTCCGCAATCGTGGTCTTGCCTTGAATGATCTCTAGTACCAGCGCCGACTTCCGGCGCGCGGTCCAACGCTTGATTTCCTCTTCCATCACGGCACTCATCGGTGTCTCCTTCCCAAGGTTACACCTGTGCAGGTTTTCACTGGGTCGTTACA
>JANRIF010000214.1:0-27636 GCA_033765245.1 Lysobacteraceae bacterium | reverse complement strand
GACCTGTTCAACATCGTGATCCAGGCCGGTGCGATCCTGGCGGTAACGCTGATCTATCGCCAGCGCGTGTGGGCGCTGGCGACCGGTCTGGGCGATGCCGATACGCGCGACTACGCGCTCAAGCTGACCCTGGCGTTTCTCATCACCGCCGGGCTCGGCTGGCTGGTGACGCGCCTGGGCTTCGTGCTGCCCGAGACGGTGGCGCCGGTGGCCTGGGCGCTGATCGTCGGCGGCATCTGGATGATCGTGGCCGAGCGTCTGGCCGAACGTCGCCCGCCCAGCGCCCGGATCACCTGGATCGTGGCGATCGCGGTGGGGCTGGCGCAGGTGGTGGCGGCGATCTTTCCCGGCACCTCGCGTTCGAGCGCCACCATTTTCATCGCCCTGCTGCTGGGCACCGGCGATCGCAAGGCCGCCACCGAGTTTGCGTTCCTGGTCGGCATCCCGACCATGTTCGCGGCCAGCGGCTATCACCTGCTCAAGCACCTGGGCGAACCGGCGCAGGAAGACTGGGCGGCGCTGGCGGTGGCGTTCGCGGCATCCACGGTGACTGCGTTCGTGGCGGTGAAATGGCTGCTGGGCTACATCCAGAGCCATCGCTTCACCGCCTTCGCGCTCTACCGCATCGTGCTGGGCGTGCTGCTGTTGCTGTGGCTGCCGGGGGCCTGAGAGCTTGTGAAAAAATGCCTGTCTACTGCGACCGCCGCCGGGCGTCGCCAGCCGCGTCGCGCTACGCGAAAACGGCGGTGTACCAAACTCCCTTGACTTCGCGTAGCGCGTTTTGCCGAAGACGCTTGCCGACGGTCTCGCGCAGCCTGCCCGGGCATCGATCCGGGAGCGTTCAAAAATACTGCCTCAAACCCTGGTGCCGGCTGATGTAGTGCGTTGGGGCACTGACCGAGGAGTACCGGAGCCGGATGTACGGCCTGTTGAGACTCTATGCTCGGCCCTACAGTCGAGCCAACCCGGTCGTGTGCATCGACGAAAAGCGCACGCAGTTGCTTGCCCATTCGCGCGCCCCGCTGACCATCCGTTCAGGCACCCCGCTGCGAGAGGACTACGAGTACGTCCGACGAGGCACCTGCAATCTGCTCGTGGCGGTCGAACCGCAGGCCGGCCAGCGGTTCGTGGCAGTCACCGCGCATCGCGGCGGCAAGGTCGAGTTCGTCGCGTTCGCCCGCGATCTGCTGGAGCGGGTCTACCGTTCCGCGCGGCGCGTTCACCTCGTGCTGGACAACTTGAACACGCATTTTCGAAAGGCCTTCGAGGACGTGCTCGGCGTGGAAGCTGCCAGCACCCTGCTCAAGCACGTCGTGTTCCACTACACGCCCAAGCATGCCAGTTGGCTCAACATGGCCGAGATCGAAATCGGCGTGCTCTCTCGTCAGTGCCTGGATCGCCGCGTTCCCGACATGCAGAGCTTGGTCAGCGAAGTTAACGCATGGCAGCGTCGACGCAACACCGAGCGACGCACCATCCAATGGAGCTTCACCCGTCAGAACGCCGATCAGAAACTGGGCCGCCGTTACGTTTCTGAATCAACGTGGAGCCTTTCGGCCGGCCACCGGGTAGGAAGCTGAAGTCGCTGGATTCCAGCCTTACGGCGGGCGGTCCATGCCCGCCGCCCTCCGGACCAGCTTCGCTGTTCGCGCGAGATCCAGGCGTGCGCAGTCGGTGGAATGACAGTGACGGATCAACGGGGAAAACTGGCATAACCTCAGAACCCGTGTCCCCAAGCGCCCCCACAAAAGTTTGGGTATCCGGATTTTAGTGTGGGAAGCAGTCCCTAGCCCTTCCTGTTTGTTCGCACTAGCTTGTAGGTTTCCCACCTTTTGCTGGCCACTCTTGAATCGGCTTTGGGTGTGGAATTCGGGACTTCTCGACAGCCCATGCTTGACAGGACTAGGGTTTCGTTCACTTAACCGAGCACATGGACGTACACGCGCCTCCGGCCAGCGCCCGTGCGTTGACAAGTGGCCGATCTTTACCGCTTGGGGCGTTCATCGAGTTGGGCGGCCAGTGCCGCGGCGGGTTGGAAGGGATGCCGAGTCGTGGCGAACACCGACTTCGAAGGCTATGCGCAGGAGTTCAGTAGCGCTGTGAGGGCCGCGCTGGGACCTGCAGCACCAATTCCTGCCTTGGATCGGTTCGTTGCCGCTGGCGCCGCATTGACTCAGGCAGCGTCTGCGGCTCCCGATGATGCGGCCTGGAATGCTGCGTTGGCGGAGTTTGAGGCAGCCAAGAGCGCGCTGAAGGGAACTTTGCGTACTTACTTGCTGGCCGGGTTACCCCAGGTACCGGCCTTGGCAGAGTTGGCCTCGGCGGTCGACTGGTCATCGGTGGATGGACTTTCCGGGTCGTTCGAGCTGGGACCCTTCAAGCTGGGCCTGGCGTCCTCGTCGCTGGTCGTCCTACCCAAGCACGGTGGAGGGCTGAGCTTGCCTACGGTACAGGTAGGCCCCCTCCGGCCAGTTGCCGTCCATGCCTCTCTGGCGATGCCCGGCGTCGGGAAGGGGCTTGGTGGAGGCGCCTTGGTGCGGTTGGAGAACGGCTTCGGCGGCACCATGAGCCTGCCGCTGGGTCCGGTTGTCGCCAACGCCAGCGCCGCATTGACTCGGCTGCTGCCCGACGGGGCCCCCTCGGTATTCGCGATCCTCGGCCTGACGTTTCGCCCGCCCATCCAGCTGTCGTTCGGTTTCTCGCTCGATCGGGTGGGTGGCATCGCGGGCATCAACCGGCAGGCTGACACTGATGCGCTCGCCACCGCGGTACGCACGGGAGCGGCGGGGAACGTCCTGTTCGCGGAATCGCCATCGGCGTCTCCGGTGAGTTTGCTGGCGGACGTTTCACAGCTGTTTCCCGACCAAATCGGGCTCCACGTTGTGGGCCCGACGGTGCGGCTCTCGTGGCTGTCATTGGACGTGGGCAGCCTCATGTCGCTCGATGTCGGGGTTGTCGTGGAGTTCCCCTCGGTCAAGTTCGTCATTGTCGGCGTGGCCAGGATTGGGATTCCCGGCCTGCCAGGACTGCTAAACTTGCGGCTGGACGTGCTGGGACAGATCGATCCGGCGCAGTCGCTGGTGTCCATCGATGCCAGCCTGGTCGACAGTCATGCGCTGGGCGTGTTCAAGGTCTATGGCGATGGTGCGCTGCGACTGTCGTGGGGCAGCCCCGCGTACGTCGTGCTGTCCGTCGGCGGGTTCTATCCCGGCTTCAACCCCGAGCCGGCACGCCTTCCGGCCCTGCGCCGTGTCGGCATGAGTCTGGACCTGCCGGTCGGCCCCATGTCGATGCGGGCCCAGGGTTACTTCGCTGTCACCACCAATACGATTCAGCTGGGAGCGCTGGTCGAGGCGTCGATCTCCTGCGGGTTGAGCGCACACGGCTTCCTGCAAGTCGATGCGCTGGTGCAATTTCGGCCGTTCTTCTTCACGGCGTCCTGTGCCGCAGGCTTCGATGTGCGCGCCGGTGGCTTCAGTTTCGGAGGCGTGCGTCTGGACGGCACGGTCAGCGGTCCGGGCCCGCTGACGGTTCGCGGTCGGCTGACCATCGAAACCTTCTTGTTCGACATTTCCTGGGACGAGACCTTCTCATTCGGAAGTGCCTCGAAGGACGTGCTGCAGGCACCCGCGACCCTGCTCGACCTGATGAAAAATGAACTGGACGAACCGAGGAACCTGCAGGCCGAGTCGATGCAGGACCCGGCGGTAGTCCTGAACCCACGGCCCCGCAGCGGCGAACAGGATGCGTCCATGGCCGTCGTGCCGCCATCCGGCGCCTTGCGCTTCGTCCAGCGTCGGGCCCCGTTGGGCCTGCTGATCGACCGCGTTGACGGCATGCCGCTGGCGGAGCGCAAAGGCGTTGTGATGGCCGTGCCCGGTAGCGCGGTCATGGATCGATTCAGCCCGGGCAGCTATTGCACCTTGACCCAGGCCGAAGCGTTGAACCGACCACCGTTCGACCTGCTGACGGCAGGCATCGTGCTATCGCCGCAACCCGAGGACGTGGTCCCGCCGGCGTGCGAGGACAAACGCACGATCCACACAATCGTCATTCGCGTGCCACAGCAGAACACGGTTGAATGGCTGAAGAAGAACACAGCGCGGTTCGATTTGCAGACAGCGACCGCGTTGGTGGGCGCGAGCCTGCGACCGCCCGCGTTGAGCGATGACTCGGCGTTGGTCACCGCGCTTCCGGAAACCTGGACGACGGTTGGGGCCGGTGCCGGCGCTGCGTTCAACAACGCCACCGCGGCGTTCCAGGCCGCCAAGCACAGTGCTGGGCCGTCCGTTGCCTTGGCCAAGACCGATAGCGAGCGGCCCGTCAAACTGGAGGGAGTGCTGGCATGACGACGCGGTTTCATGCTTGGCAAGGGGCCTCGCTGCGCACCCACGCAACAGGTGTAAGACCTGACGGTCGCCTGCAGGGCACGCAACCACTGAAGGTCTGCGACCTCAACAATCCAGAAGACGAGCGTGAGGGAGCAGCACCGTTTCAGATCCTTGGCCCTGGCGACGTGGTGGGCCTGGCGGCCGGCGTGATTTCTCGGCGCTATCCGCAGCCCGGCGCCGTGGACGCCGAAGAGAGCAAAGCGGTGCTGGTTGAGTTCTGCGGCGACCACATCGATCTGCCGTGGCGCTACGCGCCGCAGCTCAACAGCACGCAATTGCGTCCCTGGATTGCCTTGGTAGTGGGTGCGCGGGGGGAGGTGCATCCCACGGGCGATGGTGAAGTGCTCATCACCAAAGCGGTTCAGGCGCGCCATGTGCTCGACCAGTCATGGGGCTGGGCGCACGTGCACGAAGTGGGGCCGACGACGGTCGCGCGCATCACATGTCCGGCCGACCTGGCGCCACACACGATGTACGTGGCCGCTCTCGTGCCCGCGTACTGCATTGACGGCAACGGCACGTGCATTGACGCCTGGAACGGTAGCGACGACGTTCGACTGCCGTGCTTTGATTGCTGGTCGTTCAGCACGGGCGAGGACGGTGACTTCCCGCAGCTGGCGTCCAAACTGAAGGCCATCACACCCGATTCGCTCGGGCCATCGTTCGGCTTCGCCACGGTTCGCTATGACGAACGCAGTGGGGAACGGTCAACGACGCTGAGCGTCACTGGTGCATTGCAGCGCTCCGGCCAGGCTGCGCCGGAGCCGCTGGCGCAATGGATCGCCGCTGACGTTTCCAACCTGATCAAGCCATCGGGGCCCGACGAGCGCCCATGGACGTTGCGACCACCGCGCTACCCCAAATCCTTCGAGATGCCTCAAGCACCAGAAGGCGACGGATGGAAACTGCAGCTCGATCGTGATCCGCGCCAGCGTGGTGTGGCCGGCTTGGGGCTATGGGCGGGCATCGCATGGCAGGACCGCATCGCGACGGCGGCAGCGACGAAGGCCGGCGACCTGCAGACCGCGTGCGATCGCATCGCACACCTGGGGCTGGGTCTGGAAGCCAGTCGATCGCTTTGGAGGCGGCACGTGCCCAAAGACCCCGTCGAGCGTCTGGCGATCCTTGGGCCGGTGCTAGGACGTTTGCCCGCCACCGGCAACGAAACGGTGCTGTCGGTAATCAGCGGTCGCACGCCGACGCTGCCGCGGGCAATGTGGTCTTCAGCTGCGCGGCGCGTGTTTCGATCCGGTCCCGCGCGCATTGCGTTGGCGGCGCCAGGCGCGAACCGGTTCGATCAGGTGTTGCGGGCGGCTGCGACGTGCCCGGTACCGGTTCGAGACCCGGATGCGGTGCCGCTAGTGCGTCCCCACCAAGAGGACCGGCCCCAGCCCTTGGGAGCTGGTTGGCTGGCCCGCTGGCGGCAGGGACCGACCATAGCCGCCGCTCTGCTGAGGCGCCGCCGCGGCGCGGCACAGGGCAATCACCAGCTACCGGTCGCCGAGGCGGCGCGACGTCACGTCTTGGTCCAAGGCGGGTCGGATGGGGTTCAGGTGGGGCAGCACGGGCACGGCGTCACGCGCGATGTGGACTGGGATGCACTGAAAGCGATTACCGGCGCGTTGAAGGAGCTGCGCAGGGAGCCGGGGCGCTGCACGCCCGTTGGCGTCGAAGCGCTCGGCAAGTGTGTGGCGGAGGCGATTGATCCGACGGTGGAGCGGCCGCTGGTGGTCGACCGCGTGTTGGGAACGCTTCCAGGTATTTCCCACCTCGGACCCATAGAGATCGAACCCGAGCTCGATCTGCCGTTGTGGAGCTTCCTCGCCGAGCAGTCCCCGGAGTGGCTACTGCCTGGCATTGGCACGATGGAAATGCATCGGGTCATGGCACTGGAGACCAACCCGGCCTTTGTCGAGGCGATGCTGGTTGGTGCCAACGTCCAGGCGGTGTCCGAGCTGCGCTGGCGCAACCTGCCGATACGGCCACGCTGGTCGCCGATGCGAAAGTTCTGGCAGCGTAAGAATGGCGAGATGGATGTGGAACCGATTCGGGATTGGCCCGACGGATCTGCGCTGGGTGGCCCGGGCCTGCAACCCGGTGGGCTTGGGGCCGAGGCGGTAGTGCTGTTCCGCACACCGCTGTTCCGTCGTTACCCAGCGACGGTGGTCTACCTCTACCCGGCCGACCCAGACTTCACGCCGCCGGCCGACAACGACCCGATGGCGGGCCGGAAGGAGTTCCCAACGTTTACCGGCCGCATTGGCACGGACGTGGTCTTCTTCGGATTCAAGGTCAAGCCGGAGGTCCTGAAAGACCACTGGGTGGTGCTCGAGGAGCCACCGTCCGGGTATCGCTTCTATACAGAGAAAGTCGAGGACGGAACGGCTGTAGGGCCGCCCCAAGGCAACGCCGCCGAACACGCATACCGCATCTTCGCCACGCCGGTGCGGGTGATGATCGGGCGCCTGCTGGAGTCACCGTGATGGCGGCGATCGAAGTTCTCGCGCCCTTGCGCATTGAGACCCGTTTCTTCCCGCCGGGGACCAAGAGCCCGACCGACTGGGTGCTGCTGCTGCGGGTGTATCCCGACGAGTTCTCGATGGCACGGCGCCCAAATCCGCCGACCCCCGATGAGTTGGATCTGCTGGATCGTACGCTCGCCGCGTCCGCGCAGGACGGGGCACTGGAGCCCGGGGCGTTTATGACCTTGGCAACGGCGGTTGGCGGACCTCGCGCGGTCCATCTCGTGCGCAGTTGCACGAATGTCGTCGATGGACGGCGTCATGCCGACCGCACCCTCCAGCGCGTGAAAGATCCCCAAGCGGCGCCCTTGGTGCACCTCCCGGAAGGCCTGCCGCCGGCGCTGGATGTGTGGGTGCTGCGCAAGGGAGCTGCGCCGTGGCTGGCGGGAACCCTCCCACTCAACCGAGACAAGATTGCCCGGGACCTCGACCTGAAGGACTTCAGCGAAGCGGCGAAGGAAGCGGGAGGCGGCACGCCCGAGCGGTGGTGGAACTCGTTCCAGCGCGCTTGTGACGTTGGACTGGGCGCCCGCATCGCGCTTGGCCCATCGAAGCCGGACTTGGACGCCGTTGTGGTCGTGGGCCGCGGCGACACATCGCCCGCTGCGCTGTTCGAAGCGCACGCGGCCAGCGGGCGGATGGCCATCCTTGCACCTGGGACGCCCACCAACACCGTCGAGGGCGAGCCGACCACCGAGCTTGGACGAACCCCCGGGGCTTGGGCGGGGCTCGCAGCAACGACGATGAGCACGCAGCCAGGCACGCAGGCGGTGACGCGTGCAGTGACTGGAGTGGATGCCACGACTCCGTTGCTCGGCGGCGAGCTCGATCCAGAGGGGCCGACCCAGGCCTTGGTCACCGCGCTGTGGCCCAGCCTGTGGAGTCGCGCCATCCGCGAAGTCGCTGGAGCGGCCGAGGCGGAAAGCAGCATCGCCGATTGGGCGCGGGAGTGGTTGGCACCGGAAGGACCCTATCCAGCGATTCGAGTCGGGGAACAGCCGTACGGCCTAATCCCCGCAGCCGCCCTGGACCGATGGAAAGCCGATGCGGACGACGCTGCGGTTGAGTCCCTGCTACGCGCATGGACGCTGGGGTGGCGGTCTTTGGCCGCCGCCGCTGCTGCGGCTGCTACAGGGGTGAAAGGGGCGTCGACAGATCAGTTGCTCGCGCTGTTCGCTGAAAGCGCGCCTACCCGTGCTTGGGCGGTACGCGTGAGCGCGCCTCTGGACGACGTCAACGGTTACCGCGTCGCCCGGGACATGCCATCGCTCGGCACGTCAGCTTGGGAGAACGGCACGGTCCAAGCGCTCGCGGGGCAAGCTATGCGTCCGCTAGCCCCCCTAACAGGCGCCTATCCGCTACCCGAACTGCCGCGGCTGCAGGCGGCTGATGAGAAGAACACGCGCCTGTTGCACGAACTGATCGACCTGCCAGACAGCTTGTTCCGTCACGACTTAACGCTGGGACTGCTCGGCCACCTGCTGCGCGACAGTATGTTGGTTGCCCGCGCCATGATCGGGCAAGCATTCCGGCAATTGCCCGCCAGCCCGGATCCGAACGCGCTGTGGGCGCACTGGCCCCAAGCTCACGACTGGTTGGAATTGGTGAGCGACGGCAACAACGGCAACCTACAAGACCTGGAGTCCGTAGGAGGCGAAAGCGGGCGCGAGATCGCGCACCGATTCCGGCAATTCCAGAAAGCCGCACACACGGTGATCGAGTGGTTGCAGAGCGACCCCGATCGCGTCTATGCCACGCTACTGGCTGTTCTCGATACCGCCAGCCATCGCGTCGATCCTTGGGTGATGGGGCTGGCCGCGCGGCGGCTGCGCACCCTCGACGCAGCCGGTGCGCCGCGTTTCCTTGGTGCGTATGGCTGGGTCGACTCGCCAGCCCCCTACACGGGCGAGGTGAAAGGTCCGCTCGCACCCGGTCCGACCGAGTCCGGTCTGCTGCATGCCCCTTCGCCAAACCAAGCCTTTACCGCGGCTCTGCTGCGTGATGCCGCCGTGCGTCACCCGAACGACCCTCGGTGGAAAATTGAACTCGATTCGCAAAAGGTGCGTGACGCGAAACGCCTAGCCGAACGGGTGCGTCTAGGCGTACACCCCTATGAGGCGCTGGGGCTGGAAGTAGAGCGCGTCGTGGGCGACTGGAACACAGTGCGTATCTTGCGTCAGGAGTTCAAGCTGACACCGAAGAGTGATGAGCGCCGGGTATGCGACGGCGCACGCGTGCTGCGCGTGGTGCTGCATCAGACCGAACCATTGCCGATCCGACTGATCCCATTGGAGGTCGACCTGAGGGGCCGTTTGGAGCCGCTTGACCATGTGCTCGACACATACGCCGACCTGCTAATCGCGGACGGAGTGCATGCGCAGGTCAGTGGCAGAGGTGATCTGGCGCAGGCCGCCATGGAGGCGGCTGCAGGATTGTCCGCTCCGCCGGAACTTAGAGCGATCCGCACGCCCCGCGGCCATCGCGACGTGCGCGTGTCTGTCTGGGCTGCGCTGGAACCCAACAGCGAAGCGAGATCGAGCGCAGTGGCGGTCGCAGCCGATCCGTCGTTCGCGAATCTGCTGGATCAGCAGCTAGGCGAGGCCGCCGCATGGGCGTGGGACATCGGCGACCCGGGCACTCCCGTAACGCTGGCCGATGTAGGCCTGCACGCGGCCGAACTCGTCTCGCTTAACAGCGATGTCATTGAGGCATTGTTGCGCGGCGCTGTCCCGCCTGGGACGCCCGTGCACTCAAACGGTGGTGGCGAAAAGCTGGAACTTGCGCGGCGCCTGGCAGACCTACTTGGTGGGGGAGACGATGGCAGTGTAGTGCCAGGAACGACGAGTGGACGGGATGACGAAGCCGCGCTGCCTTCACCGCTGCGCGACCAAATGCTCCTTGACCTGCGGACACGGTTAGACGACTTGATTACGTCCGCTAGGCAATTGGTCGCCATCCTCACGAACCTTGCCGAAGACATAGCGACGCCTGCGCTGGCTGTCAGGCTGCGCCAGTGGGGATTGCCCCAGTTCGCAGGCGAAGCGATCAAGCTACGAGGCACAGCGTTGGAAGATCGAATCAAAGTAGTCGCGACGTTGCCGACCGCCACAGTGAACGAGGTGCGCAGCGCCATTCGCCTTTTGACCGGGCACGCACGCCTGCCGATCTTGCCCGTCATCGAGACCCGACTTCTACATGAGCTTCGTTCACCGCAAGCGGATCAAAGCGGCCTGGAACTCGTAGACAACGAGGCGGGCCGGCCACGAATTGACCGGGAATGGCTGGAAGTGGTCGCCGCCGTCCGGCCGCGAATGGCCATGCTTGAGTCTTGGCAATTCGCGCCAGCGCGCGAACCGTGGGTCGCGTGGATGTCCGCCGGCGTCACCAGTCCATGGACGGCAGGCGACAACCTGGTGATTGCCTACAGTCCCAGTGCGAACGCCATCACCCAATCGCAAGTCGCAATTGCCGCCTTGGACAGTTGGGTCGATGCCATCCCCAGTACGGAACACGCCACGGCCGCGGCGTTCGGGTTCAACGGACCGAAGTCGCGCCCGCCGCAGGCGATCCTGCTGGGTGTACCAGCCGAGGCGCGCACGCGCATGGATTCTGACGAACTGCTCCAGCTGCTGCTGGAAACCCGCGATTTGGCCAAGGCTCGAGCCGCGCGGCCAGATGTTGGAGTCCCGCGGGTGGCCACACCCTCGCCGGTGCTGGATGTGACTTCACGCGCTTCCTTCCTGAAGGATTGGCCATGACGCAGCCGTTCCAAGCTTGGATTGAACCGCTGATACCCGGCGCGGACGCGGAGCAGGGACTGCGTGCACGGGTAGCGGACCCTGTTTGGTTCTTGGCGCGGCAGTGGCGTCTGGGCGAACTGCAGGGGGAAGATGCCTCCAGCCCGGTGGGTGTACGCCTGACCGTGGGTCACGCGCGACTACGCTGCGAATTGCAGCCGCAGCGCGATCCCGCCGTCATTCCTGCTGAAGCGTTGATCGAGGCCGAGCCAGGCGACTGGTGGACACCGGGTCGCAGGATCCGCCTCGGCCGCGCCGCAAAGCCGCTGCTGACCGGCTTGGCGAACGATGCACTGGTCAAGCTGCGACTGGGCGCCATGCCGTCTCCATACACAGGACTGGCCGACGAACTGGATGGTCAGAAGGTGTTTGAGCAGGGATTCTTGGCGGGTCATGCAATCTGGGAAGAGGTGCCGCCGTATTCGCCCGACGGCTGGTCGTCGCGCGCTCTGAATTACTCGGCGACGTTTACCGCGACCGGTCATCACTTGGAGGTGCGCGAGCACGACGGGGGCGACGTCGACTGGTTCGCGGTCGATGGAACCGGAGCGAGCGTTGCGACAGGTGAGTCATCGCTGACTACCGAGCGAATCGTTGTTCCCGGTCGCATCGACTACCCGGGCGCACCGCGACCTCGTTGGTGGCAGATCGAGGACCACGCGGTCGATCTGGGCGGATTCGCGCCAGATCGCTCGCACCTAGGCACCATGCTGTTGCTGGACGTAGCAGTCTCGCACAGCGATGACTGGTTCTGGTTTTCGGTGCCGCTGCCGCTTCCTCAAAGTCGAATGCCATCGTCCGGCGTAGTGACCACGCTGCACGAAGTCTGGGTGAAGGACAGCTTCGACCAGGAGTGGCCAATTCAGGCGCCCAGCGACTGGTCGCTGTTTCGCACCCGAGGGCTGGATCCCACCTCGCTTGTGGTCTGGCCGGTTGCGGCCGCGTCGCACAGTGGGCCCGTGCTGGACGAAGTGGTCCTTGGCGTCGACGACGACGCCAACCTGGCGTGGGCGATGGAAATGAAGGCGAATGGCAAAAAGCTGCTGGACGATAGCCGCAGCGACGAGGCGTTGCGGGAGGTCGCGCGTACCGGCACGCGGGCGTTCGAATACCGTCCTTCAACCACCCTGCCTCAGCACTGGTACCCGTATCGGCGATGCGACGGCGGAGGACTGTTCGGCGACTGGGAACAGGGCCGCGTCGCGGCTTACACGGAAGCACAAGCCGACGAGGGAGTGCTGCCCGGCCCGCGATCGCCGTTGCTCTGCGGATCACCGGAGCCCGACAACACGCGAGGTCACGTGATTGATGGTCGGACTGTGCCCAGCAGTGGGGTGGTGCTGCGTCGCCGCGCCATGCTCGCGCGTGATGCCATTGGCCGGCCGGTGTTGTGGATCGAACGCAGCTCTCACCCACTGCTGGGTCCACCGGCATCGAACCTGCGTTTTGATGTGTTTGACGAGGATTCATGAAAATGCGTATCAAAGAGGCGCCTGGAGATGCTGCTCCACCCGCACCACGCGTTTCATTTCTAGGCGGCGACAACGGAACACCCGACCGGCAAGCTCGCACGCTTCCAACCTGGCCCGAGGGCGTCCACAGCTTTAGAACTCAGTGAGGCAATGATGAACATCACCGTCACTCAACAGAATCCGATCGACAGGGTCCTTGCGCACCTGGTGACCAACCCGGTCATCAAGCCAGTCATGCAGGGTGACTTCCTCGAAGAGATGCCCGTCACCAGCCTGATGCACGAACTGCTCCTGAGAGTCACGAAGGACCAGGACGTCTTCTGGGTCGGTGCCGCGGTTCCGGTCGGGACGCTGGATTTCGGCAGGGTGCAGGTGTTCTTCCATCCCACGGTCAGGCAGGGATTTCCGCCAAACGTCACCGTTCATGCATGTGACGAAGACTATCCGCAGTTCACCGGCGGCTGGTCCGCAACGATGCAGAGGTACGTGGCGATGCAGGGGGGGGCAGCTGGCGGCCGCCGGCCGTCTGGTCCCGATGATCGTTCCTTTCACAACCATGGGCTCCGCTGTCGGTGGACGGAACGACATGTTCGGCATCGATCCCGTCGCGACGCTGAGCCACATCCTCGCTCAGATTCAGGCAACGATCATGCCGGTCTTCACGCCCCCGCCGCCGCAACTGCGAGAGGTCGGCGTGGCGAGCTTCAGTTCCGGGATCGGAGCGATGAAGGCGTTCATCGCATCGATGCGACCGAGCGGGTTGCTCAGAGAAATCATCGACTTCGACAGCCCCCACATCGTCGGCATGCCTGCGGAGCTCACGGTCACGCCTGGTGCTGTCTCTAGCTGCTATACCCAGCGCAGCCGGCCCAACCCACCACCCGGCTATCGATACATGGCACCGGGCAGCTTCGCTCGGCTGACGAGCTTCACCGACCCGCACGCCTGCATTGGCTGGATGATGTATTACACGGCCATGCTGACCAGCTCGATTGGTTGATCGCACACCTGATCTGCGATGGCGTAGAGCGCTCGGTGCGCGATATCGATGATCGTCAATGCCAACCGAAAGGGAATCCAATGGCAGAACATCTGGTAGACGCAGCGATTCGACTGATGGACGGCGGCCGAGACGTCGCCTACTTCTTCATCAACGATCAGTTCGTGGTCTGGGATTGGGTCGACGACCGCTGTCGCAACGGCGTGCACGCGCTGGACGAGCTTGCGGCGCCGCCAGGCTTCGTCCCGCCGCAGGCAATCGCACCCGCTGTGCCCACGGCGGTCATCGATGCCGCCCTGACCGGCAAGCATGGCTACGCCGGCTTCCACTACCTCTTCAGCGGTGGCCACTATGTACGGTTTCGTACGGCACCCGCCCGCGTGTTCGATCCTGTGGCGATCAGTGATCTTGCGTCTTGGAGGTTGCCGTTCGCCCGGGTGGACGCCAGCTACAACGGTGCCCTAAACCGCGACGACTTCTGCTATTTCTTTCGCGGTTCCCAATACGTGCGATACAGCTGGTCGCGCGATCTTCCCGACGGACCATCAAAACAAATCGCCAACATGGTGGCTATGCCTCCGACTTTCGCAACTGGTGTCGACGCCGGAGTCGACGGTGGCGCGGGCTACGAGGACTGCAGCTATCTGTTCAAGGAGACGAGCTACGTTCGCTTCCAGTGGGTGAACGGCGCCGTGGAGCCCCATGCCGAAGCACCGTCGCCGATCCTAGGCAACTGGGTCGGTCTGGCCGAACTGCTCGCTGTGGCAAAGGCCAAGTCAATCGCCGTGACATGGCTTGCCGCGGCCCAGCGCCAGTTGGCGGCGTATGTGTCGACCTTGACCCTTGGAACGCCATTCCCGTTCGATCAGGCGGTCATCGATCTGGCGCTCGACCGCCACTTCCACATACTGCCTGGTCAGCCGCCGGCGGCCAAGGCGGTCCTCGTCGGCCAGATCCTTGGGGTGTATGCCCTGATCTCCGGGACACTCGCCGCCAGCGCCACAAAGATCTGGTTCCGCACCGAGGAGGAAGCAAACGTCCAGGACGTCGGATCGGCCGTCCACGCGGCTTACGTCTGGCCTCTGGCGCCGTCGCCCGACGCGCGCATCAACATAACGAGGCACTTCCTCGATCGATCCGAGCTGAACCGGGTCTCGAGCCTAATCCACGAGGCGATGCATGTGAACGACCCCGCGAGCGCAACCTCCGACAATCACATCTCAGAGTGGTACGTCACCGCGCCCATGGCTGCCACGCTGGGCCTGGCCTTTCAACCCGACGCGCCTGCGACGTTTGCGACGCGCTACGACCTGATGGACACGGCCCACGCGCTGCACAATCCATCGGCCTATGCGACTTTCGCCCGCCACGTCTCATTCGGTGTGGACAACCGCGAACTCCCTTGAGAGGCGCATGTCGACATCGCGGATCCGTAGATCGGTGTTCCCAACAAGATCGGGCAGGTGAGCTTTAGGAGGGGCCCGCATGACACCCGATCTGTTGATATTGAAGCGATGCTGAGTGGGTGATCCCGATTGGTGCCGTCAGTGCGGCACGATGTTTTCAAGACCGAAATTCACCTGAGGTGCTGCGGCGGTCGCAGCCAAGAACGATGGGAGCCAAGAATGCCTTTCCCCGCACCGTATCCGACCCTGCTGGGTTCCGATATCAAGATGGAGCAAGCGCTCGAGGCCGCCCTTTGGGACACCCATACGTCGTTTCCGCTCTTTGGCGACATACCACATGTTGCATTGTCAATTGCTGCTGTGGAAGGCCCCGACGATTTCCGTCACGCCGGGATCGACTTTGGGCGCACCTACTACTCAGCGAGCGTGCTCAAGGTTGTCATCCCCTACTGCGCCTATCAGCTTCGAATAGCAGTGGAGGATGTGGGAAATGCGGCTGGCGCTACGGATGGGGCCACCGCATACGCGGCCGCTCGCCTAGTGATCGACCCGCTTGCCGCGAGCGCTGTGCCAGCAATTGCTGCGGCTGGCATTCCCGTTGCAATGCAAGTACCGAAGTATGAACAAATATTCGCAATCATCCCGACTGTCGGCGGTGGCATCTCGGTCAACATCAACGCTGGATTCGAGACCTTGATGCGAAGAGCCTTGATCGAGAGCAGCAATGAGGCTGCGGCAATATGCATCAAGCATCTTGGTTACGGATGGATCAACGGCGCGCTCGCCGCCGGGGGGTTTTTCTTGCCCCCGACGCAAGGAATCTGGCTGTGCGGAACCTTCGATGGAAGCCGCCCGTCTGTCCCCGTTGAGTCTGTCAACGACGGACAGGTGGCCCAAGCGACGACCACGTTCGATATGGCGAATTTGTACGCCAACGTACTGCGAGGCAGTCTTGTGGATTCGTCGGCATCTTCCGACATCGACCAACTCCTGCGCAATACGGCATCCGGTCCGGAGCCCTCATGGATGGATGGCACGCGAAGGGACACCGGCTCATCAGACTTCACTGTTACCCATACCAAGATAGGAGTAGGCCCACTCAAGACTGGCAAAAGCGTATTCTCTGAGGCCAGTGTCATCGTGCCCAATGGTGAAACTAAACAGTTCATAGTGATGTGGCAGAACGCGTTCGAGACGGATCTGCGATCAATGTCGTTCCTTGTCGAGCGCACAGTCCGACACTATCTTGAAGGTTGATTGGCCTTCCACAACTCGAGGGTCCATCGCAGACGCCACATTTTGGTCCTAGGCGGAGTTCAGTCTTGACCAAACCGTCCGCCAAAACGGGGGGTATAACTCGGTTGACCTCCTGCTCGAACCGTCAAGACAGTCCTCTACTTAAAATATCCCTCTTCGAGCATTCGCGCCAGCGTCGGCAGATAGGGGCCGTACTCAACCACGCGCGTGACCTTCTTGCGCGTCGGCAACGTGGTCATCCGCTGGAACTCGAAGTTCGTTGTCATTGGACCTTTGTCATCGACCAGCATGGTCTCGACCGCGGCACCATCCTTGCGCGCCTTCGTGTTGTGAAGCATCCGCGCCCGGATCACCTCGAAGCTGTAGCCTCTGCCCATGCGGTTCATGTCCTTGGCCACTCGGTTGACGGACTCAGTATAGGCATTGGTGATCGGCTGTTCGAAGTAGGCGAAGATTTCCTCTTGCCAGTTATGCACGGCGGTCGTGAGGTCCTTGAACATGGGGGCCAGTTCGGCGGGTATGTTGACCAGCCACTGGCTGCAGGCTGCCTCAGCGTCGGCCCGGCTCTTGTGGTCCCAGACCGACAGGAACCCTTCCTTGAGTGCATGGGCTTCGCCCAGGAGTGGGAACTGCTGGAACCAGTCCAGCATCCGCGCCATGTCGTTCCTGTGCAGGTCGTGTTGCCGCTTCAGCAGCAGGAACCGTTCGTCTTTGAGCTTGAGGCGCTGCCGGGTTGGTAGATCCTTTCGGATGCGTTTGCGCAACTTCTCGAGCGCGTCGTTCGCCATGCGCTGGATGTGGAAGCGGTCGACCACGATCCGTGCCTGTGGCAGCGCGGTGCGCACGACCTGCCGATAGACGTGGTACATGTCCATCGCCACCCACTCGACCGCATCCTTGTCCCGGAGATCGCGGAAATAGGGCAGCAGCTCGGCCTTGGCCCGGCTTGGGCGGATGTCGAACACGGTCCTGCGCTCGACATTGGTGATCATGGCCCGGTACTCGCCGATGATCTTGAGCTCGTCGATTCCCAGCACGCGGGGCGTCCGGAACCGGATCTTGGCTTCGACCTCCTCGATGAAATCGTCGAAGACGTGGCGGACAGTCTTCTCGTCCACGGCCACTTCCCGGGCGAGGGCCGCGAAGGTCTTGGTGAAGCACTGCTCCCGCACATAACGCACCAGGCGGGCCGTGGCTTGCCGCTTCCCATCGAGGTCCGCCACCGGCTCGAACAGCGTCTTGCCACAGCCTGTGCAGCGATAGCGGCGGCGCTGGAGGACGATCACGACCGGCTTGCCGTGGGTAGGCGTGTCCTGGAACGACTGCTCCTGAGAACCGTGGCCATGCAGGCGCCCGGCCTTGCACAGCGGGCAGGCGACCAACTGGCCTACGCCTTCAGCCTTGACGACGTAGCCGTCCTCAAGCTTCTCGACTGCAAGCGTTTTCAAGCTGCGAAGCTGCAGGAAGTCGGTCACTCAGCACCTTGGGCGAGCCCACACTGAAATCCGACTTTTACTCTAGCATGCTCACTCGGTCTTCCAACACTAAAATCCAGTTTTTAAGGCTGGTGTTACGGGGAGGCAGAAGGCAGAACCCACACCAGATTCCGGATACCCAAAAGTTTGACATCCGTCACAGGATGCCGGTAGTGTCGCCGCTCCCAGCACTGACCCATCGCTGAATGTTCGTTACTGAAGTCCTCCACGGCAAGCCCTATCAAAGCTACATACCCGTGCCGATGGTGCCGGCGATAGCGTCGCAGTACGTGGCCGGCTTTGCGGAACTCGATCGAATGATGCAGGCGAGCGTGGATGCGCGTGTTTTTGATGCCGCCATCGTTGCCTCGCTGGCCCAAGACAACGCCCGCTCACTCCTTGGAGGAGATGGGGATGACCGCTTCGGAGGCCTCGCCAGCGCGGTGGCGAGGGCTTTCCAGTCAAGGAAAATCCAGCGACGTGAGCTTGTCGATCTCAATGCGCTGATCGTTGGCAAACCGCAAACCGGTTTTCGCTAGGGACCGGCTTGGATGGGGGCGCCGCATCCGGCGATCTCGTCGCACGTCGGCTCACCCGCGCCGCGGCTCGACGCGCTGGTAGCCGCCATCTTGACCATGGCCCCACAGTCATGGCCGACCACGCTGGTCGCGGTGGTTTCGCTGACCCGGCTGTTGCAAGTGCACCCTTTCTTCGACGGCAACGGCCGAACGGCGCGGCTCTATGCCAGTTGGTTGGTTCGTCGACGCCTTGGTCCCAGCCCATTATTTCTGCTCCTGCTGGACGCGCTTTGGAACCGTGCCGAATTCAGCATCCTCGGTGCCTTTGTGTCCATCCGCGACCACGACGACTGGGCGCCTCTCCTGGACTACTGCCTAGCGACAACGGCAAGGGGGTGGGCCTTCGCTTAGTTCGCTCGATGACGGTTGAAACGGACGCAACAATAAACAAAAACATGGAGTAAAAATGCATGGGTTCTTATCTTAGAAAGACTATCATGACCACGTTGGCTGCCGCCACGCTGACGGCGGTGAGTTCACCTGTGAGTGCCGCGAACATTTGCTCAGACACGATGTGCTGGGAAGTGCCTAATCCGGTGGATCCACCGGCACCGATTTATACGCCTCCCACTATAGATGACCCGTATCCCAGTGACCCGGGAGGTGACAATAGCGGCGATGGCGGCGGGGGGAGCGAGCCGGTGCCCGCCCCTGACTTTGCCGCGTGCTTGAATCTGTTGAATACCCAGCCGCACGGCTGTACCAGAGATCTGGCGGCGGCTGGGCTCCAGAAGCCGGCGTCCTTGATTCCGTCTTCGTTGCAGGATATGGGCGACCAGGAAATGTTGCCGAATTTGACGCGACAGTTCCACGGCCTCCTCAATGGAGCGTTGGATAATCTGAACAAGTGTTATGCCAATACTCTTGAGGCGCCAAAGAAGTGCGAGAATAACTTCCTCGCCGCACTGGGGAATGGAAGTGATATCCAGCGCTTGGGAAGTCAGATCGATTCGTGGTCGTTTGGCCTCGGGCTTTCGGAGATTGGCACGTCGTTGGTGGCGGCGTGGCTCGCCAGAGACGTCGCATCGTGGGTCGGCGCTTTGAGTCCGTCGGTGGGCATAGGGACAATATCGATCAACTTCGGCGTGGTCGGTGAGTCCCTGGCGTCGCTAAACGAGTTCAATGACGCTCTTTACAAAGCGCGTCTGCAAAAGAGCTGTACGCTCTGGGTCGGGGCTTGGGATCAGGCGCACTGCCAGTAAGCTCGGCGCAGTTGTGGCGGTATGGCGGGCCCCCGATCTCATATGTGTGGGGCCCGTCGCTGCGACGATGAATGCGCGACGATGAACAGCTAAGGAGACGATCACGTGAAGCGCAGCGGGTTGGGTGGTTGGGCTTTGGTAGCCCTGGTGTGTGTCGGCGCGACGCTGGCCGTGGCACGGCTCGGGCTTCATGATGGCGACGCGCCGGCGCCGGTACCAGCGCCGGTGGCGGATTTGCCGGTAGCGGGCGCGCCGCTCGCCACTGGCCCGTCTGCGGACGCTGAGCCGGTTTCCACTGCGGTCGTCTCGGCGGCGCAGGCGATGGAGATGCGCCTTGCGGCCGAGAGGGGCACCGACACGGAGTATGCGTCTTACCTCAGCATAGATGACCCGGATCATCAGGACCCGGGAGATGACAATAGCGGCGATGGCGGCGGGGGGGCCGTGCCGGTGCCGACCCCGGACTTTGCCGCTTGCTTTAATCTGCTGAATACCCAGCCGCACGGCTGTACCAGAGATCTGGCGGAGGCTGGGTCGCAGAAGCCGACGTCCTTGATTCCATCTTCTTACAAAGCGCGTCTGCAAAAGAAGTGTGTGCTCTGGGTTGGAGCGTGGGATCAGGCGCATTGCCAGTAAGCTTGGCGCAGTTGTGGCGGTATGGCGGGCCCTCAACATCATATGCGTGGTATGCGTGGGGCGCGCCGCTTCGAAGTTGAATACTCGACGATGAATCGTAAAGGGACGATAGACGTGAAGCGCAATGGCTTGGGTGGTTGGGCACTGGTAGCCCTGGTGTGTGTCGGTGCGACGCTGGTCGTGGCACGGCGCTGGTTTCATGATGGCGATGCGCCAACGCCGGCACCAGTGCCGGTTGCGGGATTGGCAAATTCGCCCGTAGCGGGCGCGCAGCCCGCCACTGGCCCGTCGCCGGGCACCGCGCCGGTTTCCAACACTGCCGTCTCCGCAGCGCAGGCGATGGAGATGCGCCTTGCAGCCGAGAGGGGCACTGACGCGGAGTATGCGTCTTACCTCAACGTCAACGTCCGCCTGCGGCCGGGGCAGACATTTGCGGACTACGTCGCCGACCTTGAAACCCGCATCGCCCGCAGCGACACCGCCGCAATGGTCAAGATGGCGCAGATACTCGATCGCTGCTGGTCTGCCAAGTCCATTGCCGAGGATGCCGTGGCGTACAAAAGAGAGGCGGAGGACGACTACGACCAAAAACTCCAGACGGCCCGCATGTGCGAAGGTACGCTGGTGCTGCCCGACTACGCGCAAGTGAGGGACCGGGGGGCGGAGTTGGTGGCCGAAGCGGCACGGCGTGGCGATGAAGCGGCGATTCTGGCGCAGTTTCAACACTCCCCCGTTAGGGTGGGGGCGGACCCGCTGTCGGAGGGCTCGCGGGCATGGGTGAATGAGGCGGCTGGGCGCTTGGCGGCTCTGGCCAGTGCCGGCAATTCAAAGGCGGCCTTGGCGCTGGGGGGGCTGTACAGCGACGGTTCTTTCACGCCACAGGATTTTCCCAAAGCGGCCCCCTATTTCCGGCAAGTGCTCGACAACGCGCCGATGCGCAAGGAAGAGGCGTTGGCGCGCTCGCTGATGCCGGGCCCGGATATGGGCCGTTACAATGAAATCTATGTCGCTACTCTCGAAGCGGAAGGAATGCTCCGCATGATCTGCAAAAAAAGCCCCCCCGACAGCATCGCCCCCGGGGTTTGCAAGTAAGGAAAGCCCCTGGCGCTTGATTGCATCGGCGCAGCCTTCTGTTGGCCGAGTCGGGAACCCTGCCCACGCGCAGCGCGGACATATCAGGCGAGTTCGCGTAATGGACTTGCTCGGCTGCCGCGCTGCGGCTTCGTCCAATCCTTCGTGGCTGGTGCTTTTGCGCGTAAAGCCGCGCAATGCCCCTGAACTCGAACGCCAAGGAAGGTCTGTGAAGTTGTCAATGCGCAGCGCGAAGCGACGTGGCAATCCCGTGCGTCCGGAAATTTTCACAAGCTCTGATTCAGCGCCGCCAGCGCGGGTTCAGGCTGTAGGTGCCGAAGGTTGCCGCCTCGGCCAGCACGTGCCCACGCATGGCACGCTGCATGTCGGCGGCGGTGAAGCGCGCCGGCAGTTCGAGCCGGGGCACGTCCAGCGCGAACAGGCGGAAGAAATATCGATGCAGGCGCAGATCGTTGGGCGGCGGGAACGGGCCGTCATAGCCCAGGTAGTCGCCACCCATGTCGGCATCGCCGGCGAACCAGCCGGTGTAGTCGTTCAGACCCTGGCGTGAGCCGGCCGGGCCCGCCGGCTCGCGTTTGCCGCGCGCGCTGATGCCCTGGCTGCACTGTCCCTCGGCGATCTCGCGGCAGTCGCCGGGGACGTCAGCCAGCACCCAATGCACGAAGTCGCAGCGCGGCTGGTCCGCAGGAATTTCCACCCCGGGCTTGCCCACCATCTCCGCCACCGTCGGTACGTCCGGATCGACGCACAGAAGCGCGAACGAGCGCGTCCCGGCCGGCACCTCGGACCATGCCAACTGCGGATTGCGATTGCCGGCAAAGCCATAGCCCTCGCCGTCCGGCTGGCCCATCGCGAAGCTTGCCGGGATCGGTTGACCGGGTGCGAAACTGCGGCTGGAGATGTGCATGGCGAATCCTCGCGAAGGCCGTTGACGTGGTCGCATTGTAGGCGCGCATCGGTGCCGGCACCGCCACCATCGGCCTCCTGCCGCGCTACGATGGCAGTCTTCTCCGCACGAGGGCACGGCGATGGACTGGATCGATTTGCGCAGCGATACCGTGACCCGCCCGAGCGCCGCGATGCGTGCTGCGATGGTGGCGGCTGAGGTCGGCGACGACGTCTATGGCGAGGATCCCACCGTCAACCACCTGCAGCAGCATGTGGCGCAGGCATTGGGTTTCGAAGCGGCGTTGTTCGTGCCCAGCGGCACTCAATCGAATCTGATCGCGCTGATGAGCCATTGCGAGCGCGGCGACGAATATCTGGTGGGCATGGAGGCGCACACCTACAAGTTCGAGGGCGGTGGTGCCGCCGTGCTCGGCTCGATCCAGCCGCAGCCGATCATGCAGGCCGCCGACGGCAGCTTGCCGCTGGATGCGCTGGCGCGCGCGATCAAGCCGATCGACCCGCACTTCGCCCGCACGCGCCTGCTGGCGCTGGAAAACACCTGGCACGGGCGCGTGTTGCCGCTCGAGTACCTGGCGCAGGCACGTGCGTTCTGCGATGCGCATGGCCTTGCGCTGCACCTGGACGGCGCTCGCCTGTTCAACGCGGCGGTGGCCAGTGGCGTCTCGGCGCGTGCCATCGCGGGACATTTCGACAGTGTCTCGGTGTGTTTCTCGAAGGGTCTGGGTGCGCCGGTGGGGTCGGTGCTGGTGGGTTCGGCCGCGTTGATCGACAAGGCGCGCCGCTGGCGCAAGGTGACCGGCGGCGGCTGGCGCCAGGCCGGGTTGCTGGCGGCCGCCTGCCTGCACGCGCTCGACCACAACGTGGCGCGTCTGGCCGACGACCACGCCCGCGCCGCCCATCTCGCCGATGGCCTGCGCGGCTTGCCGGGTATTACCGTCGACGCCCAGCACACCAACATGGTGTTCATCGAAGTGCCGACCGAACGCCTGCCGGCTTTCAAGGCGCATCTGGAAGCCCAGCGCGTGCGGATGTCGATCGGCTACCTGCCGCAGATCCGCATGGTCACGCACCTCGACATCGACGATGCCGCGATCGAACGCACACTGACGGCATTCCGCGCGTTCTTCCGCTGACTCCCATTACCCCGGCGCTCCCGCTCCGGCGGGAGCACGCCTGCCCCTCAGCGCACCTCCGCCACGAAGCGCCGCAACGCCGCCGCCACTTCGGCCGGGCGTTCCATCATCGGCATGTGACCACAGCCATCGAGTATCACGCTGCCGCTGTCGGGCAAGCCGGCGGCGAAGGCGTCGATGGCGCTGACGTCGATCGCCTGATCCTGCCGGCACCACAGCAGCAGCACCGGCATCGATACCGCCGACAGGCGCGCGGCGAGCGCATAACGCTGTTCGGGCGCGCTGATCTCTCGCAGCACTGCACTTTCGAAATCCGCGTTGGCGGCGCGCTGACGCGCCAGCGCCAGATCGACCGGCCACGGCAACAACGGCGGTGTGCTGAACACCAGTGCCAGTTGCCGATGCAATTCGGCCCGGTTGCGCACCCGCATGGGATTCTCGCCGGCCTCGACTGCGGCAGTGAAGGCGTTGGGTTTGAACGGAACGCCGGCCGACGACATCAGCACCAGCCGCCGCACCTGCGTCGGATGGCTGGCTGCCAGCAGGCCCGCGATGTGCCCACCCATCGAATGCCCAACCAGGCTCACCGGGTCCGGCCCGAGCGCGGCGAGGAACGCGCTCAGGCGTTCGGCTTGGCTGTGCACGCCGTAATCGGCATCGCCTTGACGTTCGCTGTCATTCCAGCCGGGCAGATCGGGCGCAATCACCCGGTAGTCGGCCGCGAGCAGCCGCATCAGCGGCAGCCAATGCTCCTTGGCGCCAGTGAAGCCATGCACCAGCACCACGGTCGGCCCCTGCCCGGCCTCCACGTAGGCCCAGCGGTGACCCGCCGCCTGCAACGTGTGCCGCTGCGCGCCAGCCAGCCAACGCAGGCGCGCGTACTCGGTTGCCAGCAGCCATTGGGGTTGCCACCCCAGCAGCGCCACCAGCGCGATCAGCAGCAATGCCAACCACGCCCAGCGGCGCCCAAGCGTGGTGGCGCGGGGGTGCGCCACCGGTCTACTTGCCGCCGTTGCCGGCGTCGAGCAGCGCCTGCACCGAGGCGCTGGTGATCGGGTGGTAACCCGGTCGCGCCTCGGCGAACACGTGCGTGGCGAACGCCTTGCCGTCCTTGCTGGCTACCAGTGCCTGATAGGTCGGCAGGATCAGCTTGCGGCGGCCGATGCGCTTGAGAAACGCCGCCATTGCCGGTCGCGCCTCGAAGTAACCGCTGCGCTCGGCCAACGGGTACCAGCGTTGCGCGATCTCGCCGTTCGGGGTGCCGGTCAGTCGCAGTGCCTGATCCAGCTCCACCAGCCGCTTGGGATCGACCCGTTCGGGCAACTGCTCGATGAAGTGCACGCGCTCCTGCGTGCTCCAGCTTTCGGCGTCGATTTCGCGTGCCGCCAGACGGCCCTTGCGCCAGCGCTCGGCGGCGCGATCCACCGCGGCGAAGCGCGCGCTGCTCGCCGCCTTGGCGAAGGTCGGGATGCCCGGCTTGTTCAACCACGCATCCAGTTCCGCATTGCTGACCGCACGCGGTTGCAGTGGCAGCAGGTGTTCGCGCAGATAGCTCTCGAACGCGGCGGAGTCGATGCTCTGGAATGCGAAATGGTCGAAGTAGCCGCGCAGGAATGCATCGAAGCGCTCGCGCCCGAAGCGCTCCTCCAGAAACGACAGGAACCAGGCGCCCTTGACGTAGGGCACGTCGGTGAGCGCCTCGTCCGGATCGCGGGCGATCAACGGTGCCAGCGCCAGCAATTGATCCGGCGGCGCCAGCCCGGCCAGTTCGTGGCGCAGGCCGTACTGCGAGATCACATTCTCCATCTGCGCCTGTTCGACGCCGAACACCGCCTCCACCAGACGGTTCTCGACGTAGCTGGTGAAGCCCTCGTTGAGCCACATGTCCTTCCAACTGGCGTTGGTGACCAGATTGCCGGACCAGCTATGCGCCAGCTCGTGTGCCACCAGCGACACCAGCGATTTGTCGCCGACGATCACGGTGGGCGTGGCGAAGGTCAGGCGCGGGTTCTCCATGCCGCCGAACGGAAAGCTTGGCGGCAGCACCAGGATGTCGTAGCGACCCCAGCGATACGGGCCGTACAGCGACTCGGCGGTGGCGATCATGCGCTCGGTATCGGCAAATTCGCTGGCGGCGGCCGCCAGCACCGATGGCTCGGCCCACACGCCGGCGCGTTCGCCCAGCGGCGCGAAACTCAGGTCGCCCACCGCCAGTGCCATCAGATACGACGGAATCGCCTGAGGCATGCGGAACAGGTAGTCGCCGTCGCGCGCGGCGGCGGGATCGTTGTCGGCGCTCATCAACGCCATCAAGGTAGGGGGCGTACGCACGTGCGCGCTGTAGGTGAAGCGCACGCTCGGGGTGTCCTGCAACGGCACCCAACTGCGCGCGTGTATCGCCTGCGACTGACTGAACAGGAACGGGTGCTTGCCGCCTGCCGTCATCGTCGGCTCCAGCCATTGCAGCCCGGATGCGGTGGGCGCGGTGTGGTAGCGGACGCGCACCACCTGATAGGGTTTGCGCATGTGGATGCTGAGCTTGCTGCCGAAGATCGGGTCGTTGGGCGCCAGCTCGAACGCGAGCCGTCGCCAGCCGCCGTCGGCAGACTTGCCGAGCACCTTGTCGATCTGCAGCGCGCGCGTATCCAGCACCAGGTGGCGGTACTCCGGATCGCGCCAGTCCAGCCGCAGATCGGCGCGCCCGCGCAATTCCTTCTTGTCGAAGTCGACGCTCAGGTCCAGACCCAGATCGGCAATCCGCACCTTGTCCGGCTCGGCGTAGGAACTGGGATCGGCCGCCCATGTCAGGCTGGCGTAAAACATTGAAACGAACCACAAAACTGCACGCATCGGCTTGACTTCCCATGGACCGGAGGGCAAGTCTATCAGCGTGCCGGCGGTAGGGCCCAATCGGACGGGGCCGCCAAGCCTCAAGCCCCCATTGGTACATGGTTCACACCAAAAAAGGGGATGGGCGCCTGTTGAGCGCTCGGCATCGATGGATGACACCCATATCGTTGAAAGCATACCGACCGAAAGGGTGTTCGACGCGCCCGACGCCACGTTGCGATTGATCGCCAACAGCGACCAGCTCGACGAGTTGCTGCAATCGACCGGCAAGAATCACCATCACACGTCCGGCACCCGTATCGCCGTCAACGCCTTGCCATTCACGCTCGAGGTGAGCGAGGACCGCCTGCGGACGATGGCGCGAATGGACATCCCGCTCATGCACCTGGAGGCGATCGAGCCGGACGCCGCCGCCTTGGCGCTGATGAAGCCGCGCAGCGCCCGCACGCTGCGTGCCATTCCAGTGCGTCTACATGGCCACACGCTGGCGGTGGCAATGGCCGACCCTACCGATGCCGAAGCGTTGGGGACCCTCGATTTCCTGTCCAACAATCAGGTAGTGCCGTTCCTGGCGGCGGCAACAGCGATTCAGGAGCGTATTGCCCAGTGCTATGAGCATGCCGAGGACGCTGTCATCGCCCGCAAACTCGGGCTCGATCCTCAGGCGGCCGAACTCAACAGCGAACACGACATCGAGCGCCTCTCCCGCGAACAGCCGGTAGTGCGCATCGTCGCCGACATGGTCGAGGAGGCCGCGCGTCGACGCGCTTCGGACATTCACATCCGCCCGGGCGAACATGGCGCCGAACTGCTTTATCGCATCGACGACGAATTGGTGCCGGTGCGCGGGTTCCTGCGTGCCTTGCTGCCGGCGATCGTCAGCCGGATCAAGGTGCTCGCCGGCATGAATCTGGCCGAGCATCGACGCCCACAGGACGGGCGTTGCAGTTTCGACCTCAGCGACGGCCGGCGCATCGATCTGCGCGTTTCGGTGATGCCGGCGGTGTTCGGAGAAAGCGTGGCCTTGCGTCTGCTCGACACCCGCGAGAGCCTGCGCAGCCTCGACATGCTCGGCATGCACGATGCCGACCGCACGCGGCTGGTCGATCTGATGAATCAGAGCCACGGCATTTTTCTCGTCGTCGGCCCCACCGGCTGCGGCAAATCGACCACGCTCTACGCCGTGCTGCTCGAGCTGAGCCGAGAGCGGCTCAATATCCTCACCATCGAAGACCCCGTCGAATATCACATCGGCGGGATTCAGCAGATGCAGGTCAATCGCCCTGCCGGTTTCACTTTCGCCAATGCCATGCGCAACTTCCTGCGGCACGATCCGGACGTGATCATGGTTGGCGAGATCCGCGACCATGAGACCGCCGGCATCGCCGTCGACAGCGCCCTGACCGGGCACCTGGTGCTCAGCACCCTGCATACCAACACTGCCGCCACCGCGATCACCCGCCTGCTCGATGTGGGTGTCGAACCGTTCCTGCTACGGGCTTCGCTGCTCGGCGTGATAGCGCAACGTCTGGTCCGGCACATCTGCCCGCATTGCAGGGAGAGTGATCCGGGCGACCCGCACTTGCGTGACGTGATGCAGGCGCGGCCGGAAGATACGTTCTGGCGTGGTCGCGGTTGCGCGCGTTGCGACGGGCTTGGTGTACACGGCCGCACTGCCGTACACGAGCTGCTGGTCGTCAATGATGCCATCCGCCAGCAAATCGTTCCCGGAGCCGACGCCGACCGCATTCATGGCATCGCCGTTGCGGCCGGTATGACACCGCTGACCACGTTAGCAATGGCGTTGGCACGGTCTGGGGAAATTTCGCTGGCCGAGGCTTACCGCGTCCGCACCGAGTGAGCGCATCACCCGCGGTACGGCTTGAACACCATCAGCGCGAAGATCGCCAGCACCG
>JANRIF010000201.1:0-6762 GCA_033765245.1 Lysobacteraceae bacterium | reverse complement strand
GACCATCACCGGCCCCAACAAGCGCCCCCTCAAGTCGCTCAGCGACATGCTCAAGGGCAAGCAGGGCCGCTTCCGCCAGAACCTGCTGGGCAAGCGCGTCGACTACTCGGGCCGTTCGGTCATCGTCGTCGGCCCCACGCTGCGCCTGCACCAGTGCGGCCTGCCGAAGAAGATGGCCCTCGAGCTGTTCAAGCCCTTCATCTACAACAAGCTGGAGGAGCGGGGCTACGTCAACACCATCAAGAGCGCGAAGAAGATGGTGGAGAAGGAGCGCCCCGAGGTGTGGGACATCCTCGAAGAGGTGATCCGCGAGCACCCGGTGCTGCTCAACCGCGCGCCCACCCTGCACCGTCTCGGCATCCAGGCGTTCGAGCCGGTGCTGATCGAGGGCAAGGCGATCCAGTTGCACCCGCTGGTGTGTACCGCCTTCAACGCCGACTTCGACGGCGACCAGATGGCCGTGCACGTGCCGCTGAGCCTTGAAGCGCAGCTCGAAGCGCGCGCCCTGATGATGTCCACCAACAACATCCTGTCGCCCGCCAACGGCGAGCCGATCATCGTGCCGACCCAGGACGTGGTGCTGGGTCTGTATTACATGACCCGCGCGCTGGAAGGCAAGAAGGGCGACGGCATGGTGTTCGCCAACGTTGCCGAAGTGAAGCGCGCCTACGACAACCGCGCGGTGGAACTGCACGCCAAGGTCAAGGTGCGCATCGCCGAGACCGTAATCGACGAGCAGAAGCAGCGCACCGCGCAGGTGAAGATCTACGACACCACGATCGGTCGCGCGTTGCTGGTCGAAATCCTGCCGGAAGGGCTGAGCTTCGATCTGGTCAACACCGAGCTGACCAAGAAGTCGATCAGCCGCCTCATCAACGCCTGCTATCGCCAACTCGGCCTGAAGCAGACCGTGGTGTTCGCCGATCGCCTGATGTACACCGGCTTCACCTACGCCACCCGCGCCGGCGTCTCGATCGGTATCGACGACATGGTGATTCCGGACGAGAAGACCGGCATCCTGGCCGAGGCCGAGACCGAGGTGCTGGAAATCCAGAAGCAGTACCAGTCCGGTCTGGTCACCGCCGGCGAGCGCTACAACAAGGTCGTGGACATCTGGTCGCGTACCAATGAGCGCGTGGCAAAGGCGATGATGGACGCCATCGGCACCGACAAGACCACCAACGCCCAGGGCCAGATGGTCAGTCAGAAGTCGATGAACTCGATTTACATCATGGCCGATTCCGGTGCCCGCGGTTCGCAGGCGCAGATTCGTCAGCTCGCCGGCATGCGCGGCCTGATGGCCAAGCCGGACGGCTCGATCATCGAGACACCGATCACCGCCAACTTCCGCGAGGGCCTGAACGTCCTGCAGTACTTCATCTCCACCCACGGCGCGCGCAAAGGCCTGGCCGACACCGCGCTCAAGACCGCCAACTCGGGTTACCTGACCCGCCGTCTGGTGGACGTGGCACAGGATGTGGTGATCACCGAAGTCGACTGCGGCACCGTGCATGGTCTGACCATGACACCAATCGTCGAAGGTGGCGACGTGGTGGAGCCTCTGCGCGACCGCGTGCTCGGCCGCGTGGTGGTGGAGGACGTGTTCCTGCCCGGCAACGACGAGGATCCGTTCGTCACCCGCGACACCCTGCTCGACGAGAAGTGGGTGCAGAAGCTCGAAGACGCCGGCGTGCAGTCGATCAAGGTACGCTCGACCATCACCTGCGAGTCCTCGTTCGGCGTCTGCGGTCTGTGCTACGGCCGCGATCTGGCGCGCGGACATGTGGTCAACATCGGCGAAGCGGTGGGCGTGATCGCCGCGCAGTCGATCGGCGAGCCCGGTACGCAGCTCACCATGCGTACCTTCCACATCGGCGGTGCGGCATCGCGAGCGGCGGCGGTCGATAGCGTTTCGGTCAAGACCACCGGCACCATCAAGTTCAACAACATCAAGACCGTGGCGCATGCCAGCGGACACCTGGTGGCGGTCTCGCGTTCGGGCGAAATCTCGGTGCTCGACCACGCCGGGCGCGAGCGCGAACGCTACAAGTTGCCCTACGGTGCGGTGATCTCGGGTAAGGACGGCAGCGCGGTCAAGGCCGGGCAGACCGTTGCCAACTGGGATCCGCACAATCACCCGATCGTGTCCGAAGTGGGCGGCTTCATCCGTCTGGTCGACTTTGTCGAAGGCATCACCATCATCGAGAAGACCGACGAGCTGACCGGTCTGGCCAGCATCGAAGTGACCGATCCCAAGCGCCGCGGCTCGGCCGCCAAGGATCTGCGCCCGATCGTGCGCATCATCGACGCCAAGGGCAAGGACCTGAACATCCCCGGCACCGATCTGCCGGCGCAGTATCTGCTGCCGCCGCGCTCGATCGTCAACCTGCGCGATGGCGCGCCGGTCGGCGTCGGCGACGTGGTGGCGCGTATTCCGCAGGAAGCGTCCAAGACCCGCGACATCACCGGCGGTCTGCCGCGCGTGGCGGATCTGTTCGAGGCGCGCAAGCCCAAGGATCCCGCGATCCTGGCGGAGCGCTCGGGTATCGTCAGCTTCGGCAAGGACACCAAGGGCAAGCAGCGTCTGATCATCAAGGACGCCGACGGCAACGAGCACGAGGAACTGATTCCGAAGTACCGCCAGATCATCGTGTTCGAAGGCGAGCACGTGGAGAAGGGTGAGACCATCGTCGACGGCGAGCCCAATCCGCAGGACATCCTGCGGTTGCTCGGAGTCGAGCCGTTGGCTGCGTATCTGGTCAAGGAAATCCAGGACGTGTATCGCCTGCAGGGCGTGAAGATCAACGACAAGCACATCGAGGTGATCACCCGCCAGATGCTGCGCAAGGTCGAGATCACCGACGCCGGCGACACCCGCTTCATGGCGGGCGAGCAGGTAGAGCGGCAGCGTCTGGTGGAGGCCAATGCGCGCGCCGCTGCGCGCAACGAGCTGCCCGCCCGCGAGGAACCGGTGCTGCTGGGCATCACCAAGGCATCGTTGGCGACCGAGTCGTTCATCTCGGCGGCGTCGTTCCAGGAAACCACGCGCGTGCTGACCGACGCGGCGGTACGAGGCACACGCGATACGTTGCGCGGGCTGAAAGAAAATGTTATCGTGGGCCGCTTGGTACCAGCCGGCACCGGGCTTGCATATCATCGCAAGCGCCAGCGCAGTGCGGGTGAGTTGAGCGACCAGGATCTCGAGACGTTGCGCGCCCCCAGTATGGTGGTCGAGAGTAAGTCCGAGGACGCCGAGCTCAGCGGCGAGTAAGGGTTTCAGGCGCCCCCATTGGGGCGCCCCACATACGAAATGAAGTGCAGGATGCGCTTCGTGTTCGGGCCACGGATTGGCGCTGATGACTCTGTCAAGGTTGACAGGGGGTGTTGGCACACGTTACACTTCTCCGTCTCGGCAGGTCGGGAATCCCCGGCCTGCCTTCGTTTTCACAGCAGGGCCTTCGACGAATGGCAACTATCAATCAGCTGGTGCGCAAGCCCCGGTCGCCCAAGACTTACAAGAGCGCCTCTCCGGCGCTGGCCAACTGCCCGCAGCGTCGTGGCGTGTGTACTCGCGTGTACACCACCACGCCGAAGAAGCCGAACTCGGCGCTGCGCAAGGTGGCAAAGGTTCGCCTCACCAACGGTTTCGAGGTCATCTCGTACATCGGCGGTGAAGGCCACAACCTGCAGGAGCACTCGGTGGTGCTGATCCGCGGCGGTCGCGTCAAGGACCTTCCCGGTGTGCGCTACCACATGGTTCGCGGTTCGCTCGATGCGGCCGGCGTGGCCAAGCGCCGTCAGTCGCGTTCGAAGTACGGCGCCAAGCGCCCGAAGAAGTCGTAAGGCGGCAGTCGCGCCATCCAGGGCGCGACTGCGCAATACCCGATCTTTCCAAATCAGGCACGCATCATGTCCCGTAAAGGTTCGCCCGGTACCCGTTCCATTTTGCCCGACCCGAAGCACAGCAGCGAGATGGTTGCGCGCTTCATCAACATGGTCATGAAGAGCGGCAAGAAGTCCGTCGCCGAGAAGATCGTCTATGGCGCGATGGATGTCATCGGCGAGAAGAACGCAACCCCGCTGGATCTGGTGGAGAAGGCGCTGGGCAACGTCGCGCCGACCGTCGAGGTCAAGTCCCGCCGCGTTGGCGGTGCCACCTATCAAGTTCCGGTGGAAGTGCGTGCCTCCCGTCGGCAGGCGCTTGCGATGCGCTGGCTGATCGAGTCGGCGCGCAAGCGTTCCGAGAACACCATGCCGCGCAAGCTTGCCGGCGAGTTGCTGGACGCGGCCGAAAGCCGTGGCGGCGCCGTCAAGAAGCGCGAAGAAACCCACCGCATGGCAGAAGCCAACAAGGCGTTCTCGCACTATCGGTGGTAACTGCCGTCCTTCCTGACGGCAAAGAACAAACCGGCAGTCATGCCGGACTTTTCACAAAAGCTGCGGTCCGGACGACTGCGTTGAGGCAGGGCAAGGTTGCCCGGAACAGGTAAATACCATGGCACGCACCACTCCAATCGACCGTTATCGCAACTTCGGCATCATGGCTCACATCGATGCCGGCAAGACCACGACCACGGAGCGCATCCTGTTCTACACCGGCGTCAATCACAAGATTGGCGAGGTGCATGACGGTGCGGCCACCATGGACTGGATGGAGCAGGAGCAGGAGCGCGGCATCACCATTACCTCGGCTGCCACCACCTGCTTCTGGCAGGGCATGGACAAGTCGTTCCCGCAGCATCGTTTCAACATCATCGACACCCCAGGGCACGTCGACTTCACCATTGAGGTGGAGCGCTCGCTGCGCGTGCTCGACGGTGCCGTATTCGTGCTGTGTGCGGTCGGCGGCGTGCAGCCGCAGTCCGAGACCGTGTGGCGCCAGGCCAACAAGTACGGCGTGCCGCGTCTGGCGTTCGTCAACAAGATGGATCGCACCGGCGCCAACTTCGGCAAGGTGGTCGAGCAGCTCAAATCGCGTCTGGGTGCTTCCCCGGTTCCGATGCAACTGCCGATCGGCGCCGAGGAAAACTTCGAGGGCGTGGTCGACCTGATCAAGATGAAGGCCATTGTGTGGGACATGTCCAACCAGGGCACTACCTTCACCTACGCCGACGTCCCCGCCCACCTGCTCGACGCCGCCAAGAAAGCGCGCGAGTTCATGGTGGAGGCTGCCGCGGAAACCTCCGAGGACTTGATGAACAAGTACCTCGAAGGCACCGATCTGACCGAAGACGAAATTCTCAGCGGTATCCGCGCCGGCACGCTGTCGACCAGCATCATTCCGGTGTTCTGCGGCACCGCGTTCAAGAACAAGGGCGTGCAGGCGATGCTGGATGCGGTGATCCGCTTCCTGCCGTCGCCGGCCGATCGCCCGCCGGTCAAGGGCATCGACGACGACGAGAAGGAAGATACCCGCAAGGCGGGCGATTCCGAGCCGTTCTCGGCGCTGGCATTCAAGATCATGACCGACCCGTTCGTCGGTTCGCTGACCTTCTTCCGCGTCTACTCGGGCACGCTCAATGCGGGCGATCAGGTGTACAACCCGGTCAAGAGCAAGAAAGAGCGCATCGGCCGCATCCTTCAGATGCACGCCAACCAGCGCGAGGAGATCAAGGAAGTGCTGTGCGGCGACATCGCTGCGGCGGTCGGTCTCAAGGACGTCACCACGGGCGATACGCTGTGCTCGGCGGACCACATCATCACGCTTGAGCGCATGGTGTTCCCGGAGCCGGTGATCGCGATGGCGGTGGAGCCCAAGACCAAGGCCGATCAGGAAAAGATGGGCATTGCGCTGGGTCGTCTGGCGCAGGAAGACCCGTCGTTCCGTGTGCGCACCGATGAGGAATCCGGTCAGACCATCATCGCCGGCATGGGCGAGTTGCACCTGGAAATCCTGGTCGACCGCATGAAGCGCGAGTTCCATGTCGAAGCCAACGTCGGCAAGCCGCAGGTCGCCTATCGCGAGACCATCCGCAAGGCGGTCAAGCAGGAAGGCAAGTTCGTGCGCCAGTCCGGCGGCAAGGGTCAGTTCGGTCACGTGGTGCTGGAAATCGAGCCGCTGGAGCGCGGTTCCGGCTACGTGTTCGAGAATGCCATCGTCGGCGGCGTGGTGCCGAAGGAATACATCCCGGCGGTCGACAAGGGCATCCAGGAAGCGGTCGCCAATGGCGTCATGGCCGGTTATCCGATCGTCGACGTCAAGGTGCGCCTGATCGATGGCTCGTACCACGAGGTCGACTCCTCGGAAATGGCGTTCAAGATCGCCGGTTCGATGGGCTTCAAGGAAGGCTTCCACAAGGCCAACCCGGTGCTGCTTGAGCCGATCATGAAGGTCGAGATCGTCAGCCCCGAAGACTACCTGGGTGACGTGATGGGCGACGTCAGCCGTCGTCGCGGTTTGCTGCAAGGCTCCGACGACACGCCGTCCGGCAAGGTGATCAACGCCATGGTGCCGCTGGGCGAGATGTTCGGCTACGCCACCTCGCTGCGCTCGATGACGCAGGGTCGCGCCACCTTCACCATGGAATTCGACCATTACGCCGAGGCGCCTGCCAGCATCGCTGAGCAGGTCATCAAGAAGTCCTGAGATCACCAGAACAATTGTTTTTGAGGTAACGAGAAATGGCCAAGAGCAAATTCGAGCGCACCAAACCCCACGTGAACGTTGGCACGATCGGCCACGTTGACCATGGCAAGACGACGCTGACGGCGGCGCTGACCAAGATTGGCGCGGAGCGGTTTGGCGGCGAGTTCAAGGCGTAC
>JANRIF010000198.1:0-4134 GCA_033765245.1 Lysobacteraceae bacterium | reverse complement strand
CCAGCGGGTGTGATCGAACTCGCCGAGGCGCCAGTCGCGGGTGTTGTGGCAGCGTTCGCAATCCACTCCCAACGCGCCTTTGTGGGCATCGTCGGCGGCATGGCAGCCGTTGCAGGTGTCCTTGGCGTCGCGGTACTGCGCTGTGGCGTGGCACTTGTCGCAAGTCACCGCGCGGTGCGCGCCGATCAGTGCGAATGCGATCTTGTCGTGGTCGAAGTGCGAGGGCTTCCACGCCGATTCGTCGTGACACGCGGTGCAGGTGTCACCCAGCTTGCCTTTGTGCGGATCGTCCTTGCGATGGCAGCTTGCACAATCCGCAGCCAGCTTCTCGGTGTGGACGTCGCGGGTGTGGCAGGTCTCGCACTTGGCGGCACGATGGGCGCCACGCAGCGGGAATTCCGTCTGGGTGTCGTGATTGAATCGGTTGCGCTTCCAGTCGTCGCTGCCGTGGCAGTCGCCGCAGGCTTCGCCATTGCGGCCCTTGTGAGTGTCGTCCTTGCGATGGCAGCCGATGCACTCGCGGCTGCTGTCGCGAAAATGCGTGGCGTCGGCGTGGCAGCCGTTGCACTTCACCGCCCGGTGTTTGCCGGTCAGCGCGAATGCCGTGCGCGCGTGGTCGAAGCCTGGCGCCGGCTTCCATCCCTGCGGCGCATGGCAGCTCTCGCACGCGGCGCCGAGCGTGTTGCGATGGCGATCGTCCTTGCGATGGCAGCCGATGCAGGTCGTGGGTGCGCCCTTGAAGTGGTTGGTATCGACATGGCAACCGCGGCACTCGGCGTTGGCATGACGACCGAGCAACGGATATCCGGTGCTGCGATGATCGAAGCGCGTGGCCTTCCAATTGCTGTCGACGTGGCACTGCCCACAGCCGTCGCCTAGCGCGCCGCGATGACGATCGTCCTTGCGATGGCAGCCGACGCACTCCTGCTTTAGTCGCTGCTCCTTGTACGGCCGCGTATGACACGCCTTGCACTCGGCCGTACGGTGACTGCCGCCGAGTGCGAAGCCGGTACGCGCGTGATCGAATGCTTTCACCTGCCAGCCGTTGCTGTCGTGACACCGCGCGCAATCCATGCCCAGGCGGCCGGCGTGCACGTCGTCGCGGCGATGGCACGCCTCGCAGACGCTCGGCGCGTCGCGATACTTGGCATTGCTCGTATGGCAGTCGCCGCAGTCGCGGCCCCGATGCTTGCCGAGCAACGCGAAGTCCGACTGCGCGTGATCGAAGCGCTCGCGCTCGAACACGATGATCGACGCCGCGCGTCCCTTGTGCTCGGTATGGCAGGCCCGGCATTGCGCTTCGGTCTGGCGGCCGTGAAAGCCGCGATGCGCATCGATGTCGTCGGCCACCGGCTGATGACAGGCCAGACACGCGCGCGGTTGCGCATCCTTGTCGAAGGACACGTGGCACTTGTCGCAATCCTCCTCAGTCTTGGCGTGCGCCTGCGACACCTCGCCCGGCATCACCAGCCGCTCCAGCCCGGTCGCGGCGTCGGCGCCGGACCAAACCACGGCGGATGTCAGCAGTGCCAGAGTCATGAGCAGGCGCCGGAAGGTGTGAGGCGGGACCATCGCGGATCAGTACATGTGCACGGCGATCACGTGAAACACCGCGCTCACCACCAGCAGCCACACCAACGGAAGGTGCAGCACATGCCACAGTGCGAATACCCGCTCGAAGGCGCGGAACTGCGCCGCATCGCGCGCCGCGTCCAGATAACTCGCGATTGCGCGCTCGATCGCGATAGCCGTCTGATGCGAGCCGACAGCGCGGCGCGACGTCACCGCCAGCAGCAGCGAGCAACGCCCGGCACACTGACGCGCGATCCATTTGAGCCGGAAGAACGCGATAGGGCGGCGCAACCCGGCACGCGCCACGTCGTTGGCATGCGCGGCGAACGCGCGCAGCTCGGCCATCACCTCGGGCATCTGCGCCAGTTGCGCGCTCGCCGCCGCCAGCGTCGACTCCGCTGCCTTGGCGACCTCGGCAAAACTGCGCTGACGTCCATACAGGCCGGCGTGCAACCGACCGTAGACGAAGCGACCGATCAGCCCGCTGCCGGCAACGATCAGCATCGACCAGAACGCCACCGCCGCGTTGAACGAACCGATCCGCAACGTGCAGTGCAACAGCACCAGGACCGGTCCGAGAATGCCCATGACCATGTGCAGGGCAAACCAGTGACGTATCGGCATCATCTCGCGCAGCGATCGCGCGCGCTTGCTCAGCGGATACAGCAGCAGCACCAGCATCATGCTGCCGCCGACAACGCCCATCCAGTAACCGATCGAGGATTTGGCGCTGTAGGCGCCGGAGCGGGCGATGCCCACCACCAGGCAGGCGCAGGCCGTCACCAGTACCAGGACCAGTACCGAGCGTGCACGCGGAGGGACAACCGGAAGCGAGGGCGAAGCGGCGGGGATGGCAGACATCGACTTGCGAATCCTGTGCAAGACACAGTGGCAGGTCGCGAGCACCCCCGAGGTTCGCGGTACGGAAAACGAGTTGGTGTTGCGTTCTGATCCGGTGTAGCGTCCCCACGCACACCGGACCAAGGCCATGGCCCTGGAGCTATTTAGCACGGTCAACTGTACATGTCCATCAAGCCGAATCTGCAACACATGTCACACTCATGACCACCGCCGCGCTCGCCTTGAGCATCTACCTGCCGTTGCTTCTGATCGCCGTCGGCGTCTACATGACGCGGCGTCGACGCCACGAAACCGCGTCGCAGCAACGCCTCGCCAAGGCCACGGCAGCGGGTCTGATCGAGCCGCCGTCGCTGCATCCGGTGATCGATGCCTCGCGCTGCATCGGCTCCGGCATCTGCACCCACGCCTGCCCCGAACACGCGCTGGGCATCATCGACGGCAAGGCGGTGCTCACCGATCCCGCCAAATGCATCGGCCACGGCGCCTGCCATGCCGCGTGCCCGGTCGATGCCATCACCCTGGTGTTCGGCACCGAGCGACGCGGCGTCGACATCCCCAGTGTCAATCCGGATTTCGAGAGCAACGTGCCTGGCATCTTCATCGCCGGCGAACTCGGCGGCATGGGCTTGATCCGCAAAGCCGCCGAACAGGGCCGACAGGCGATGCGCACCATCGCCGCACGCCGCCGACAGGACGTGCAGTACGACGTATTGATCGTCGGCGCAGGTCCAGCCGGCATTGCCGCCGGCCTCGCCGCGATCGAACACAAACTGACCTATCGACTGATCGAGCAGGAAGACGGACTCGGCGGATCGGTCTACCACTATCCGCGCAACAAGATCGCGATGACCGCGCCGGTCGATCTGCCGTTGGTCGGCAAGATGCATTTCATCGAGGTGACCAAGGAAAAGCTGCTGGCGTTCTGGCAGGAAATCGTGGTGCGCACGCGCCTGCACGTCAGCGCCAACGAGCGCCTGGAAGCGGTGCAGGCCGATGGTTCAGCCTTCAACGTTCGCACCACGCGCGGCAGCTATCGTGCTGGCGCCGTGTTGCTGGCGATCGGCCGCCGCGGCAGTCCGCGCAAGCTCGGCGTGCCCGGCGAAAACCTACCCAAGGTTGTCTACCGCCTTACCGATGCGGCCCAATTCGCAGGCCACAAGGTGCTGGTGGTAGGCGGCGGCGACAGCGCGGTGGAAGCCGCGATGGCACTGACCGAAGCCGGCGCCATCACCACCCTCTCCTATCGCGGCGAAGCGTTCGGACGGATCAAGGAAGGCAATCGGCAACGTCTCGACGCGCACGTGGCGAAGAATTCACTCGCCGTATGGCTGGGCACCGAGGTCGAACGCATCGACGCCGATACCGTGATACTCACCGGCAACGGCAAGCAACGGGTGCTACCCAACGATGCGGTGTTGGTATGCGTCGGCGGCGTACTGCCGACCGACCTGCTCAAATCCATCGGCATCCGTTTCGAAACCAAGTACGGAACGTCCTGACTGCCGGCGCGTTGCATCCCGGCCGGATCGGAACCCGGCGCTCGATGCGACGGCACCCCGGTGGTCCACAGCCGGTAGGCTGGCGGTGAGCGTAGCGACCGAGCGCAGCGAAGGCGGCCGCTTTTGCGCATCCTGCGCTCGCGGCACTCGCACATCCATGTGCGTCGTAGCTCGCGCAGCGAGCGTTGTCGCGAAGCGACCG
>JANRIF010000189.1:0-7124 GCA_033765245.1 Lysobacteraceae bacterium | reverse complement strand
AGGTTGGCGTCCGGATCGTCGGTGGTGAGCACGAACACCTCGGCCTGCTCGGCATGCGCTGCGCGCAGCAGCTCCGGCCGCGCCGGATCGCCGAAGAAGATCTTGCTGCCGAAGCGGCGCGAAAAATCGACCTGCTCGGCGCTGTTCTCCAGCGCGGTGAACGGAATCTTCTGCGCGGTCAGCATGCGCCCCACGATATGCCCCATGCGCCCGAAACCGGCGATGATGACGCGCGGATGCTGATCGGCAAGGGTGTCGAAGGCGCGCTCCGCCTGCGCCGGCGGGTGCGCGCTCAACGCGCGGCCAACCGCGAGCAGCAGCAGCGGCGTCAGCGCCATGCTGATTCCGACCACCACCACCAGTAGGTCGCGCAACGCAGCGTCCACCAAGCCGTACTTGAACGCCTCGCCGAACACCACGAAACCGAACTCGCCGCCCATGCCGAGGATGGTGCCAAGCAACAGCGCCGCGCGCACATCGAGCCCCGACCCGCGCGCCAGCAACAGCAGCACCGCGGTCTTGACCAACGCCAGCGTCAGCACGCCCAACGCAATGGTCCCTGGCCGCGCCACCACCACGTTCAGGTCGATGCTCATGCCCACCGCGATGAAGAACATGCCCAGCAGCAGACCCTTGAACGGTTCGATATGCGATTCCAGCTCGTGGCGGAATTCGCTGTCGGCCAGCAGCATGCCCGCCAGAAACGCGCCGAGGCCCATGCTCAAGCCCACCGACTCCATCAGCCACGCGGTCCCCGCCACCACCGCCAGGCTGGCGGCGGTGAACACTTCCACCATGCGTGCCCGCGCCACCGCGCGGAACAGGTAACGCAGCGCGAAGCGCCCGCCCAGCACCACCAGCGCGATCGCCAGCACCGCGTACAGTACTGCGGTCCCGCGCGCAATCCCGGACGCCGCGCCAGCCGCCGTGCCCAGCAGCGGAATCGCCGCCAGCAACGGAATCGCCACGATGTCCTGGAACAGCAGGATCGCGAAAGTCAGCCGTCCGTGCGCGCTGGTCAATTCCTTGCGCTCTGCCAGCAGTTGCAGGCCAACCGCGGTGGACGACAACGCCAGCCCCATGCCGACGATCCAGGCGCTGCGCCCACCCTCGCCGAGCCACAACAACAGCGCCCCCAGCGCCAGCGTGGTCAACAGCACCTGTAACGCACCCACTCCGAACACCTGCCGGCGCATCACCCACAACCGCGCCGGCGACAGCTCCAGGCCGATGATGAACAACAGCATCACCACGCCGAACTCGGACAGCGCCAGCGCGCGCGAGGTGTCGGTGACCAGCGCCAGCGCATGCGGCCCGATCGCCACCCCGGCGACCAGATAGCCCAGCACCGCGCTCAGCCCAAGACGACGGAACAACGGCACAGCCACCACGGTGGCAAGCAGGAAGGTCAGCAGCAGTTGCAATACGCCATGGGGATGCATGGGGCGATTGTGCCTGTGCTACAGGTCACAGCGATAGCGTGGCGGTGCAGGCACTCTTGCCAGCCGCAGGCGGCGGCCGCGTAACACGGCATAATGCCGCGTCGATCCACCGCCCCCACCCGCCCGAAATGCAATGACCACGATCCGCTACCGCCTGCGCACCGATTTTCCGCTCGCCATCATCACCCTGTTCGGTGCACTGGCTGCCTTCGCATTCCTGCCATATTCGGTGTATCGCTTCGCCAGCGGCGCGATAGTGCACGGCTTGGTCGATCTGGCGGTGGTGGCGGCGGTGGCGCTGGCGGTGGGGCACGCCTGGCGCACCGGCCGCACCCGCGTCGCTGGCATGTTCCTCGGCCTGGTCAGCACCGCCGCCTGCCTGGTCACCGCGATGTTGCCCGGCGCACTCGGCCTGTACTGGATATACGTCGCGCTGCTCGCCAATTATTTTCTGGTGAAACGAATTGAAGCAGCCGCCATGACGGCGATCGCGCTAGGTGTGGTGGCCCTCTACAACGACGTGTTCGTGTCGAACGAACAGAAACTGGCATTCGTGGTTTCGGTACTGTTGGTGAGCCTGTTCGCTTTCATTTTCGCCTATCGCGCCGAGCTGCATCGACAGCAACTGGAAACCCTGGCCACCATCGACCCGTTGACCGGCATCGGTAATCGCCGCGCCATGGAAAGCGAGCTGCAGATCGCGATCCAGACCCATCGCCGCACCGGCGCGGGGTTCGGGCTGGCGATGCTCGATCTCGATCATTTCAAGCGCATCAACGACGAATTCGGGCACGAGGCGGGCGATCAGGTGCTGGTCGACTTCGCCACCCTGGTGCGCGCGCATACCCGTCAGGTGGACCGGCTGTTCCGCTTCGGCGGCGAGGAGTTCGTGCTGCTGGTACCGGGCGCCGATGCCGCCGCCCTGGGCCGCATCGCGGACAAACTGTGCGCGATGATCGCGGCGCGGTTGCAGTGCAAGGATCGGTCGATCACGCTCTCGATCGGCGCCACCACGCTGCTGCCGGACGACGACGCGCCTGTCTGGCTGGCGCGCGCCGACGCCGCGCTGTACCGCGCCAAGCACGCCGGCCGCAACCGCGCGGCGGTGGACGCGCATATTGGAGCGACGCCGCCGGCCTGACCGCGTTGTCGATGCGCGAGCGCGCATCGACAGCGGCCACGGCGGGCGGTTGGTCAGCGCTTCATCGAGCCGAAGAACTCGTCGTTGGTCTTGGTGTTCTTCATCTTATCGAGCAGGAACTCGATCGCCGCCAGCTCGTCCATCGGATGCAGCAGCTTGCGCAGGATCCAGATCTTCGCCAGCAGGTCGGCATCGATCAGCAGTTCCTCGCGGCGGGTGCCCGAGCGGTTGATGTTGATCGCCGGGTAGACGCGCTTCTCGGCGATGCGGCGGTCCATGTGCACTTCCATGTTGCCGGTGCCCTTGAACTCCTCGTAGATCACCTCGTCCATCTTCGAGCCGGTCTCCACCAGCGCGGTGGCGATGATGGTCAGCGAACCGCCTTCCTCGACGTTGCGCGCGGCGCCGAAGAAGCGCTTGGGGCGGTGCAGCGCGTTGGCATCCACGCCGCCGGTGAGCACCTTGCCGCTGGATGGCACCACGTTGTTGTAGGCACGCGCCAGACGGGTGATCGAGTCGAGCAGGATCACCACGTCCTTCTTGTGCTCGACCAGACGCTTGGCGCGCTCGATCACCATCTCGGCCACCTGCACGTGGCGTGCGGCGGGTTCGTCGAAGGTGGAACTGACCACTTCGCCGCGCACCGTGCGCTGCATCTCGGTCACTTCTTCCGGACGCTCGTCGATCAGCAGCACGATCAGATGCACGTCCGGATGGTTGTACATGATCGCGCTGGCGACGTTCTGCAGCAGCATGGTCTTGCCGGCCTTGGGCGGCGACACGATCAGACCGCGCTGGCCCTTGCCGATCGGCGACATCAGGTCCATCACGCGACCGGTGATGTCCTCGGTGGAACCGTTGCCGCGTTCGAGCGTGAAGCGCTGGCGCGGGAACAGCGGGGTCAGGTTTTCGAACAGCACCTTGTTCTTGGAGGCTTCCGGCGGCTCACCGTTGATGGTGTCCACCTTGAGCAGGGCGACGTAGCGCTCGCCGTCCTTCGGGCTGCGGATGCGGCCGGCAATCTCGTCGCCGGTACGCAGGTTGAAGCGGCGGATCTGGCTGGGCGATATGTACACATCGTCCGGGCCGGCCAGATAGCTGGCATCGGCCGAGCGCAGGAAACCGAAGCCGTCAGGCAGGATTTCCAGCACGCCCTCGCCGGCCACGCCCTCACCGACGCGGGTGAGCACCTTGAGCAGGGCGAAGATCACGTCCTGCTTGCGCGCGCGCGCCACACCTTCGTGGATGTTGAGCTGCTCGGCGATGTCCAGCAGCTTGTGCGCCGGCATCCGCTTGAGGTCGTTCAGGCTGTAGCTGGGGAAATCCGCGGGCACGTTCGGCAGCGGCCGGTTGTCGCGCGGCTCCACTTCGCCGTCGTCGTTGACGCCGCGCGGTGCGTTGGCGCTGCGATCGCGATCGCGGTCGCGGCGGTTGCGGCGATGGCGGTCGCGGCGACTGCCGTCGCGCGCGGCGTTGTCGTCGCCTTCGCTGCGCGCGGGCGCGCCGCCCTCGGGCGCGGTCTGCGCACCCGCGCTATCGGCGCCGGAATGCGCCGATTCGGGCGCCTGGTTGCCGCCGTCGTCGCGGGCGTCGTTGCCCTGATAAGAAGATTCAGAAGGCACGCGCGCAGGCAGCTGCACGGCGTCGCCGTTGTCGGGTTGATGCTCGGACACGAAAGGCACCTCGCCTTGAAGTTTGCGAGTGTGGGGGGAGGGGTGTTTGCAGAATGGGCTGGGCGCGAACGCGCCCGGCGAGGCTTCACGTTACCACCGCGTGCGCCTTCGCGGCAAGCGGGACGCGGCAAGCAGGACCACGGGACCACGGGACCACGGGCAAAGCGTAAAGCACATCGGCTCCGCAAAGGACGCCAAGGACGCAAAACAAGCCAACGCTGGTTTTTGCGTCCTTGGCGCCCTTTGCGGACCTAAAGTTGTTGCGCGCTGGCGGCAACCGGGCCCGGAGCCGGCTTTACACCGCGCGATCGATCAACTGCGTCAACTGGGTCTTGCCGACCGCGCCCACCTGGGTGGCGGCGACCTTGCCGTTCTTGAACAGCATCAGGGTGGGAATACCGCGCACTGCATACTGGCGCGGCGTGTTGGGGTTGTTGTCGATGTTGATCTTGACCACCTTGACCTTGCCGGCGTAGGTCTGCGCCAGTTCATCCACCATCGGGCCGATCATCTTGCAGGGGCCACACCATTCGGCCCAGAAATCGACCAGCACCGGCTGCTCGGACTGCAGCACCTGGGTATCGAAATCGACGTCATTGACGTGAATTACCTGATCGCTCACGGAAGGCTCCTGCTGGCGGCGTACGGCGGGTGGGAGCCCGGACGCGGCGACGGTTGGTCGGCTTGGGGTACACTGTTGGGGTGCGGAGCATTACGCCCCGCGTCCGGCGGACACCTCCAGTTTGGGGCCGCACTGCCGGGCACGCAAGCGCGACGTCTCTCGCGCGGATACGGATTTCATGACCGAAAAACCCCTGACCGATATCGCCTTCTCCAATTTCGAGCTGGCCCCCGCCGTGCTGAGCGGCCTGGAAGCTGCCGGCTTCAGCCGCTGCACCCCGATCCAGGCCATTACCCTGCCGGTGACCTTGCCCGGCCGCGACGTAGCCGGCCAGGCGCAGACCGGCACCGGCAAGACGCTGGCGTTCCTGATCACCGTGGTCAACCGGCTGCTGACGCGCCCGGCGCTGGCCGAGCGCAAGCCCGAAGACCCGCGCGCGCTGATCCTGGCGCCCACCCGCGAGCTGGCGATCCAGATTCACAAGGACGCGCTCAAGTTCGGTTCCGACCTCGGCCTCAAGTTCGCGCTGGTCTACGGCGGCGTCGACTACGACAAGCAGCGCAGTCTTCTGCAGGCCGGCGCCGACGTGATCATCGCCACCCCCGGCCGCCTGATCGACTACGTGAAGCAACATAAAGTCGTGTCGCTGCACGCCTGCGAAATCTGCGTACTCGACGAAGCCGATCGCATGTTCGATCTGGGCTTCATCAAGGACATCCGCTTCCTGCTGCGGCGCATGCCGATCCGCACCGAGCGCCAGACTTTGCTGTTCTCCGCCACCCTCAGCCATCGCGTGCTGGAGCTGGCGTACGAGCACATGAACGAGCCGGAAAAGATGGTGGTGGAAACCGAATCGGTGACCACCGCACGGGTGCGTCAGCGCCTGTACCTGCCGGCGATGGATGAAAAAATCCCGCTGCTGATCGGCCTGCTGAGCCGCAGCGAAGGCGCGCGCACCATGGTGTTCGTCAACACCAAGGTGTGGGTGGAAAAGGTCGCGCGGGCGCTGGAGCGCGCTGGCTTCCGGGTCGGCGTGCTGTCCGGCGACGTCCCGCAGAAGAAGCGCGAAAGCCTGCTGGCGCGCTTTCAGAAAGGGCAACTGGAGTTGCTGGTAGCCACCGACGTCGCCGCGCGCGGCCTGCACATCGACGGCGTCAGCCACGTCTTCAACTTCGATCTGCCGTTCGATGCCGAAGACTACGTGCACCGCATCGGCCGCACCGCGCGTCTGGGCGCCGAAGGCGACGCGATCAGCTTCGCCTGCGAGATTTATGCACAGGGCTTGCCCGACATCGAAGCCTTCATCGAACAAAAAATTCCGGTGGAGCCGGTCACGCGCGAGTTGCTGACGCCGGTGCCGCGCCCCGAGCGAGCGCCCAGCGCTACCGGCGACGACGACGAGGCGGGCGAGAGTGTGTCGCAGATCTTCCGCGAGGCGCGCGCCGAGGCCGAGGCCAGCGGCCGCGGTCGCAGCGGCTCGCGCAGCGGTCCCGGCGCGGGTGCGCCGCGTAGCCGCTCCGGTCGCAGCGACGGCGGACCGCGCCGCGAACGCACCCCGGGCGCGGCGCCCGCGCGCCGCGAGCGCCCTGCATCGACGCCCGCGCCGAGCGAGGCCGCGGTGGTACCTGCAGCGGTCGCGGCGACACCCGCCGACCCCGCCGCCGCCCCACGCAAGCGCCGTCGCCGCTCGCGCGGCGGGCGTAGCGGCCAGTCCGCCGACGCCGCCGCAACGACACCGCTCAACGGCAACGCCGGCAACCATCGCAACGAGCGCAGCGCCGACACCGCGACCAAGCCCACCACCGAGGCTGCTCCGGTCGGACTGCTCAAACGCATCGCCAGCGGCCTGCGCCGATTGGTCAAGCGTCCGCCGAGTCAATCGCACTGAGGTTCGGGACTCGGGATTCGGTCGCTGCGCGACATCGCTCGCGTTGCTCGCTACGCCTTCGCTTCACCGCTACGCGGTTCGCTCGGTCGGGACTCGGGACTCGGGACTCGGGACTCGGGACTCGGAAAAGCATATCGGGGCACGATGGGTAGTGCCCCGGATCTTGTGGGAGGCCGCTTGCGAGCATCCGACTGCCGGGATGCGGCGCGGCGCGGCGCGTCGTGCGCGGGGGCGCATTGGAAGCGCCGATCCGCAACCCGTAAACTCTCCCGCACATACACGCCACCGGGAGCGGCGATGAAGACAGGGATTCGTTGCATCGCACTGGCGGCGTTGCTTGTCGCCGTTCCGGCATTCG
>JANRIF010000182.1:0-7686 GCA_033765245.1 Lysobacteraceae bacterium | reverse complement strand
CGCGCGCGGTGGCAGAAGCGGTACGATTCATGGCGGACTCCTCCTCTCCTTTGGTGGCTGGATTTTGCTCCCGGAGCACTCCCAGCACTGGCACAATGCGATGCCGTCTGTGGGAGGAGGAGTCCATCCCATCAGCTCAAGGAGCGGTGCGGGAGGCATGGATGTTGGAAGCACCCGCTCGCGGCACCTCGCTGGAGTCGGCACGCACGCCGGCGCGGCTCTTGTCGGCTCGGCGCGTGCAGCGCTTGAGCCGAGCTATGTTGTGCTATCGCCGAAAGAGGTGTCGCCCCGCATAAACAGAAGCGTCATCGGGATCAGAACGACAGTTGCACTCGTGCCAGCACGCCGCTGGCGTCGCGGCCGTCGTGGGTCTTGCCGTCGACGTAATCCAGTTGCAGCCGCCAGTGGTTGCCGACCAGGGCGTTCACGCCCAGCATCAGGGTGCGCTGGCCGTTGCCGCCGCCAGCGTTCAGCGGGATATCGATCTGGCTATAGCGCGCTACCAGGTCGAGCGCGCTCAACTTGCCGGGCGTGGTGGCCTGGCCGGTGAACATGCCGTGCTCGTATGCGCGAGGTGCGCCGATCAGGGTCCATTGGCCGGCCACGTAGCCGCCGGAAAGGTCGCGGGTGGGGCCATTGCCGTCGATGCGGCTGTGCATCCACTCGCTGGTCAGCAGCATCGGGCCGTGTTGCCAGCCCAGTTCGACGCCAGCCTTGTACAGATCGTGCGCGGCGATGGTGCCCGAGCGCAGCCAGTTGTTGGCGTTGGGGCTGGTGTCCGGGCGCAGGCTGAGGCTGTAACGATCGTTCGCCAGCGATTCCTGGGCGGCGGCGGCGCCGAGGTGGATCAGGTCGTCGCCGTGGCGGATGGCGCGGGTGTAGCGGGCGCCGAAGCCCTGGTCCGGGCCGTTCTCTTTGATGTCCTTGCTGTAGCCGCTGAGCGCGAACGTGTAATCGGCGTTCTCGCGCAGGTACTGCAGGCCGAGACGGCGATTGCTGGCGAATGCGTTGGACGTGGTGGACTCGATGAAGGTGGCGACGCGATCGCTGGGCAGGGCATCGAGGCCGAACGGTTGCTTGAACTGGCCCACATAGACCTTGCCGCCGGCCGCGTCGAAGCGGAAATAGGCATCGGTCCAGGCGTCGGCGATCGGGTCCCATTCGGCCTTGTAGTCGACTGCGCCGAGCTTGCCGGCGAACGCCAGGCGCACGCGGCGCCATTGCGAGGCGTCGCGCAGCGGCGGCACGCTGTCGTCGAAACGGGTGATGTCATATTGCAGATAGCCGCTGACCTTGGGCAGGTCGATGGCGGCGGCGGTGCCGGCGTGCGCCAGCATCAGGGCGGTGGCAAGGGCGGAGCAACGCGAGATGAGGTTCATGTGACACCGGTTTGTGACAGGCAGGCTGCCATCGTATGAATGAATTGTGACATTCACATGACATTGCGTCATGAAACCGTAACGGTCTTGTCGCGGTATCGGCACAGGTCGCGGACCACGCACTCGCCGCAGCGAGGCTTGCGCGCCGTGCAAGTGTAGCGTCCGTGCAGGATCAGCCAGTGGTGGGCGTCGTGCCGATATACGGCCGGGACGCGCTTGAGCAGGGCTTCCTCGACCGCACGTACATCGCGTCCCGGCGCCAGCCCGGTGCGGTTGGCGACGCGGAAGATGTGGGTGTCGACCGCGATGGTCGGCTCGCCAAACGCGGTATTGAGCACCACGTTGGCGGTCTTGCGACCGACCCCCGGCAATTGCTCCAGTGCGGCGCGCTCGCGCGGCACCTCGCCGTGATGGCGTTCGATCAGCAGTCGGCAGGTGGCGATCACGTTGCTGGCCTTGGTGTTGAACAGGCCGATGTGGGCAATGTATGGCTTGAGACCCTGCTCGCCCAGTGCCAGCAAGGCTTGTGGCGTGTTGGCGAGCGGAAACAGCCGGCACGTGGCCTTGTTGACGCTGACGTCGGTCGCTTGCGCCGACAGGATCACCGCGATCAGCAACTCGAACGGAGTGCGGTACTCCAGTTCGGTGGTCGGGTGTGGGTTGAGTTCGGCGAGGCGACCGAAGAAAGCCTCACGTTCGGCTGCCTTCATGGCGACGGTGTGGCCGCCAGCGCCGCCGGTGCCACGGCCGGCGTCGGCTGCGCGCGCAACCGGCGGTTGCGCAGTGCGATCAGCAACGCCAGCACGATGAACGCGCCCGGCGGCAGGATCGCCGGCAGGAAGCCGTGATACTCCGGCAACAGGTGCCATTCCAGTCCCGGTAGCGACAGCAAGCGCCCGCTGCCGGCGAACAGGCTGCCGGTGCCGATCAACTCGCGGATGGCGCCGAGCGCCAGCAGCACCCACAGAAAGCCGAGGCCGATCGCGAACCCGTCCAGCGCCGCACGGGCGGGATCGTGGCGGGCGGCAAATGCTTCGGCGCGGCCCATGATCGCGCAGTTGGTGACGATCAGCGGGACGAACAACCCCAGCACTTGATACAACTGCGGCAGCCAGGCACGCAGGCTCAGTTCGATCGCGGTGACCACGGCGGCGATGATCATCACGAATGCCGGAATGCGCACGTCGCGGCGGGTGACCCGGCGCAACGACGCGACCGCGGCGTTGGTGAGCGTCAACGCCAGCACGGTGGCAAGCCCCAGCCCCAGTGCGTTGACGGCGTTGTTGCTGACCGCCAGCAACGGGCACAGGCCGAGCAGTTGCACCAAGCCGGTGTTGCCGGACACCAGACCGTATTCGAGGATGGCGCGGGGCGTGGGGGCACTCATGCGGATTCAGTGTTCGCCGGGTAGGTCGGGCGCATCGGTGAAATGCACCTCGGCGCCCACCGGGGCAGCATAGAGTTCGGCGCCGTGGCGTTCAATCATCAGCAGCGCGCGGCGGGTGGCTGCGACCACCGCACGCGGGGTGATGGTGGCGCCGGCGAACTGATCGAACTCGCCGCCGTCCTTGCGCACCGTCCAGCGCTCGCGCGTGGGGTGTTCCAGGTCCAGCCCGGTAAAGCGCTCGATCCAGCCGTCGCGACCGGCTTCGATGGCGTCACCCAATCCCGGGGTTTCATGGTGGCTGGTCACCCGCACCGCGCCGATGTGGCCGGCGGCATCGATGCTGAGCAGCAGATGGATGTCGCCCGAATAGCCATCCGGTGCCGTCGCCTCGAACGCGATCATCGCCGGTGCGCCTGCGCGTCGTGCCCGCCATGCCGGCATCGGACGGTCGCTGCCGAGCCAGCCGGGCGCCACGATGGTGACGTGATCTTCGAGCGGGTCGTTGTCGTAGCGTTGCGCCGGCAGCACGATGCTGAGCGCCTGCAGACGGGCGCGGTGCTCGGCGGCGGCGATCGCGTCGCGGGTCAGGCGGTGTACCCCGGACAGCAGCAGCGCGGCCAACAACGCCGCCAATCCCAGCAGGCCGGCCGCGGACAGGGTCTGGCGCGCGCTCATGGCGCGCTGCGCTCGCCGAAGATGCGCGGCCGCGTGTGCAGGTCCAGCCACGGCGCCGCGCAATTCATCAGCAGTACCGCAAACGCCACGCCGTCGGGGAAGCCGCTCCAGCGTCGCAGCAGCAGCGTCAACACGCCCACGCCCATGCCGAAGACGATGCGTCCGCGCGGGGTGGTGCAACCGGAGACCGGATCGGTGGCGATGAAGAACGCGCCCAGCACCATGGCCCCGGAGAACACGTGCTGCAGCGGGAACGGATGCACGTCCGGGTCGCTCATCCAGAACGGCACCGTGAGTACGACAACCGTACCCAGCATCGCCACCGGCACCTGCCAGGGAATCACCCGGCGTGCCAGCAGAAACACCCCGCCCAGCGCGTAGAAATTGGCGATCCATTCCCAGCCGCGACCGCCGAAGTCGCCAAACATCGGGTCGCCGCGGATTTCCGACAGGGTGCGGCCGGCGTTGGCGAGCCGGCGCATGGTGTCGAGCGGGGTGGCGCGTGCCAGCGCGTCCCATTGCCAGTCCGGCGGCAGCGTGCCAGCGAAAATGGCGATCACGCTGTCGCCCCATCCGGGGATGGCCAGTGCGATGCCATCGGGCGGCAGCCAGCGCGTCATCTCCAGCGGAAAGCTGATCAGCACCACCGCCACGCCGACCATCGCCGGGTTGAACAGGTTGTATCCCAGGCCGCCGTACAGATGCTTGGCGAACACGATCGCGGCTGCCATCCCGATCGCGGCGATCCACCAGGGCGCCAGCGGCGGCACGCTCAGCGCAAACAGCACCGCCGTCAGCGGCGCGCTCAGGTCGAGCAGGAACGGCCGCAGCGGACGTTGCCGCAGCCGCAGCATGGCTGCTTCGAAGCCAAGCGCGAAGGCACTGGCAAGCACGATCTGGATCGCGATGCCGGGCCCGAAGAACCACGCATGTGCGGCGATGCCGGGCGCCAGCGCCAGCAACACCAGTGCCATCGTGCGCTGCACGCTGTTGCGGGGCGGCAGATGCGGCGCCGCGGCGGTGTCGAACGACTTCATGCAGGGTCGCTTCCGTTGTTGTCGCGGCGGGCCTTGGCGCGGGCAATGGCAGTCGCGACCGCATCGGCCGAGGCCGCCGTTTCGGTATGCGCGGCGCGCTGTCGTTGCCGCTGCTCCTGCGCCAGGGCGAGGCGCCGCGTACGCGCCTCGAAGCGCTCGCGCGCGGCATCCGCCTGCCGCTTCTCGCGTTCGAGCACACGCACTGCGGTCTTGCCATAACGGTAGTGCTGCACCAGCGAAATGTGGCTGGGGCAGACCAGATCGCAGCAGCCGCATTCGATGCAATCGGCGAGGCCGTGGTCGATCGCGCGCGCCCATTGCTCACCGCGCACTTGCGCCAGCAGCAGTTGCGGTTGCAGGCGTGCCGGGCACACCGTTGCGCAATCGCCGCAGCGGATGCAGGGCATTTCGCTTTGCGGGTCGCGCAGTTCGGCGGCGCTCAGCACCAGAACACAATTGCTGGTCTTGCCGATCGGGAATTCGTCGTGTGCCAGCGCCGCGCCCATCAATGGCCCGCCCAGCAGCAGCCGCGCCGCGGCGGGGGTGTAGCCGCCCGCCTGGGCGACCAGGTGCGAGATCGGGGTGCCGATCGCGACTTCCCAATTGCCGGGTTCGGCGACGCCCGGCCCGGTCACGGTGACGATGCGATGGGTCAGCGGTTGCCCGTGCGCCACCGCCTGCCAAGCCGCGTACGCGGTGCCGACGTTCTGCACCAGCACTCCGATGTCGCGCGGCAGACCACCGCGCGGGACTTCCATGCCGGTGAGCACGCGGATCAACTGGCGCTCGCCGCCCTCGGGATAGATCGTGGGCACCGCCACCAACGCCACTTCGTCCGCACCGGCGCGCTCCAGCGCGGCGGCGCATGCGGCGATCGCCTCGGTCATTGCCGATTCCACCGCCAATACCACGCGCTGCGCCGACACCGCGCGTCGCAGCACGCGCGCGCCCAACACCACCGACTCGGCGCGCTCGCGCAGCAGGCGGTCGTCGCAGGCGATCCAGGGCTCGCATTCGGCGCCGTTGATGATCAGCAAGTCGCGATCCACCGCGAGCTTGTCGGCGGTGGGGAAGCCGGCGCCGCCGAGGCCGACGATACCGCCTTCGCGTACGCGATCGATCAGTGCGTGCGGCTCGACGCGCTGCCAGTCCAGCGCCGGCAACCGCAGCGGCGGCGCTTGCGTGTCATCGACCGCGATCACCACGTGTGCCGCGCTCAGGCCCTGTGGCGAAGCCAGCGGCGCGCTTTCGATCGCAAGCACCTTGCCGCTGGCGGGCGCGTGCACGTTGGCGCCGCAGCCGTCGCGCACCTCGCCCAGGCATTGCCCGGCGCGCACGGTATCGCCCACCTGCACGCACGGCGAGGCCGGCTCGCCGGCATGCTGCAGCAGCGACACCCGCAGGCGCGTCGGCAGCGGGCATGCGCGGATCGCGGTTGCGGTGGCCTGCGCCTTGTGCCGGGGCAGTTCCAGACCGCCATGGAAGTGATGCAGACGCACGCAGCGAAGCTCCGACGAGGACGCGGCGCGCAAGCGCGGCCGGAACTGCGATTGTACCTGCGGCCGACGCGCCGCCGACGACGCGGCACGCGCCGTGTCGGTGCTCAATGCCCGCTGAAGCTCGGACGCCGGCGTTCGAGAAAGGCGCGGGTGCCCTCGCGCATGTCGTCGGTGGCGGCGCACACACTGAATGCCAGGGTCTCGTAGTCGAGCCCGGCGTCGAGCGGGCACTCGCCACCGACCACCACCGCGTCGATCACCCCGCGCAACGCTTGCGGCGCCAGCGCGGCGAGCTGTTGCGCCAGCGCCAGGGTTTCCTTTTCCAGCGTCTCGCCGGGCAGCACCCGGGAGACGATATTCAGCGCCAGCGCGCGCGCGGCGTCGATCTGCGCACCGGTGAGGCACAACTCCAGCGCCGCCGCGCGCCCGGCCAGCCGCAGCAGCCGCTGAGTGCCGCCGAAGCCGGGTATCACGCCGAGCTGCACCTCGGGCTGGCCGAACCGCGCGCGCTCGCTGGCGACGCGCAGATGGCAACTCATCGCCAACTCCATGCCGCCACCCAGCGCATACCCCTGGATCATCGCGATCACCGGCTTGCCGCAAGTCTCGATGCGGCGCATCAAGCGCTGCCCCAGACGCGAGAAATCGCGCGCCTGCACCGGGTTCAGCGCCGCCAGTTCGGCGATGTCGGCACCGGCCACGAAAGCCTTCTCGCCGGCGCCGCGGAGGATCACCACACGCACGGACTCATCGGCCTCCACTGCCATCATCGCTGCGTCCAGTTCCTCCAGCGTCTGCCGGTTGAGGGCGTTGAGCTTGTCGGGGCGGTTGATGGTGATGGTGCGGATGGCGTTGCGGTCTTCGATCAGCAGGTTGTTCATCGGCATCGTGGCTTCGCTGTGGGGTTCGGTGAGAGGTGCCAGTTTACCGGGTGTGTCGCGTTGGACCCTCGATTCTGCTAGCGTCGGCACAGATTCCGCGCTGAGGATGTCCGTCGCTCGCGTCGCTCGCGTCGCTCGTGGCGCAGGGCACTTCTCGTAAGGGGCAGTCTGCTCGGGGGAGCAGGCCTGGATCGACTGATGTGTGCGGCGTGGGGGGAACTCATGCGGGCGATGGCGCAGACAAGCGACCGTGTCGTGGTCGATCATGTGGCGTTGGTCCAACGCATCGGCGCCGGAGACCGGGCCGCGGAATCCGATCTGGTGTTGGCGTTTCAGGCTGGCGTGCGCGCGCTGGTGCGACGCCATGCGCGTCCGGCGGACCCGATCGTGGACGATCTGGTGCAGGACGTTCTGCACACCGTCATCATGCGATTGCGCGAGAACGCGCTCAACGACCCCGCGGCGCTTCCGGCCTACGTCCGCAGCACCGTGGTGTTCGCGGTGACCGCCGAATACCGCCGGCGCGGACGACGCGGCGAGAACGACGTCAATCCGGAATCGCCGGAAAGCCTGCCCGATCCCGACGAACCCGCCGAGCATGCGCGCCGCCAACAATTGCGCAGCGCCGTACACGCCGTGCTGGCCGAACTCACCGTGCCGCGCGACCGCGACGTGCTGCGCCGCTACTACCTCGACGAACAGGATCGCGACACGGTCTGCGCCGCGCTGTCCATCGATCCGGAGCATTTCCACCGCGTGCTGCACCGCGCCCGCACCCGCATGAAGCAACTGCTCGAGCGCAGCGGCATCGGAGACGCGCAGTGAGAC
>JANRIF010000170.1:0-9087 GCA_033765245.1 Lysobacteraceae bacterium | reverse complement strand
TACAGCGCCTCCACGTCTTGCGGCGTCTTGCAGTCCCGGGTCAGCTCATCCAGCATCGCCTTGTCCAATTCCACTGTCTCTGCTCCTCGCGGCATCGCCGCATCGTCTCAGGGGCAGTTACACAGTTCAAATTACAGACTCCGTCATTCCAGATCATACTGGCGTTCATTTTTCTGTTAGTTTTTAATAACAGGTCGAACTAGACGCCAATTTTCACTGAGGCGATGACCTATTAATTGCCCATCCAATAACTTTAGCGTGCCCATCATCAGCTATGACATGTACATTATGCAGCAATGTGCATTCAGCGCAAATGTCGTTGCGTTGATATCAAGCTCCCCATTGTCGAACGACCCGAGATTGCTTGATGTAGTCGGGGTTGGGATAGTCTCGGTGATCGGCCGGCAGAATGATCGCATCCCGCAAGTGTCGCTGGAACTGCCTCAATCCGCCAATCAAATTAGCATCGGCCAGACGCCCTACCTGCCGGTCACTTACCTCGATTCGATACTGCGGATCGAACGAGATTAGATTGCGATCAAAAGCCGCGTGGTGCAACTTGCAGAACGCCACGCCGTTTTGCGTTTCGTCCGTACTGGACGGTTCAGCTACGGGAATGATGTGGGCGGCATCAATCAATTCGAGTTGAACGCCACAAGCGGCGCACCGGTAACCATATGCGCTCAGTACTCGGTTGCGAAAGTCGTGTGCACGATACCGCCGCACGATCTGACTGATGACGCTCTTGCGATCCTTGTTGATGACGGCATTAACGTCTGCGTCTGTGACGCTATCTAGGGTGTTGAGCAGGTTGACGTCTTGATCCACTGTCCCAGTCGCATGCAGCGCCTTGGCGTTGAGCGCGTAGTCCACCAAAAACTCTGGGCGGAAGGCGACAGCAATTTCCCCATTGTTTCTGAGATGCACGGCAAACGAATGTCTATGGGCGCTCGCAAGGGCATCCTCGCGCACTTGAATCGAGGGCGACGCGGCTACTGCACCGGCATGCTTGGTGATGTCGAAACCAACAAATACACCGTATCCAGAATGCCATCCGAGCAGCAGGGTTGTTTCACCAGGCCGCGCCTCAAGCGTTGGTATCGTCACTTGAATGCGAAACTCGTCGTCAGCACGACTATGTCCGCCGTGAGTGCAATTCCAAATGTAGACACGAAGATTAAAACTGCGATCATCATCTCGAAACACCCTCAGCAAATACGGGTGCGCGCCGGATGCGATTAGTGCGTTCCATCCGCCTTCATCGGCTGCGTGCAGCAATTGATTAAGCAATTGTTTCTTGGTAAGCGGAGCGGTCATCCTTCTTTCCTAATTGTTTCGTGACGGGCCCGACAAAGCATTCCAATGTTGTCGAATCAAAACGGAACATACTTCCTTCGAGATATTCTTTGGATAGTTCGCTCATCAGCCAGCGCCGGCCAATCATCTCGGCCACGTAGCCGGTCGTGTTTGATCCACCGAACATGTCAAAGACGAGATCACCCTCATTGGTTAGGAACTTGATGAAGAACTCTGCGAAGCCGGGCGGGAAGCGTGCTGGGTGAACCTTCAGGCCGGCGTCGCGACACATTTTTTGGTATAAACTGTTGCTGTCCGTGTTCGCCAGTTCCAGCAGGTTGGGCGGAATCGCACCGCCGTTGTCCTTGTTAAATTTGTCGGAAATGTCGTGCCCGCTCGGGCGCAGCTTGGCTTTGTATCCGTTCTTCAGCAACCCTTTCATGCTCTCACTGTAGGGCTTTAGCACCTGTCGATTATCGGCTTTCGGATACTGTGACTTCGATAACCACCAGACCACGTTGACGGAATCCTTCACCCGAATGCGTCTAACATTGACCCACTCTGCGGGCGCCGGCAGGCGCGCGGGGTTGTAATGGTAGAACTCTTGCGCCAAATAGAATCCGGTTTCACGAACAAGACGCACCAGCAGCTCGAACTGGTAGATACTGCGCACCGGAAATCCAGGCATATAAGCACCGCCGAGATCGAGGACGAAAGAGCCACCCGGCTTGAGAATGCGATGCAGATGCGGTGCAAAGCTCATAAACCAGTCGACGTACTTGTCCTCGTCCTCATTGCCATATGCCTTCTTTCGCTTTAGCGCGAACGGTGGCGACGTGAGAATCAAATCCACAGACTCGCTGTCGATTTTTTCAACAAATTTTAGACTATCGCCAAGATAAGCGGAGCCCATTGGGGTACGGTAAAACAGTTTGGGATCTGTTGTCGTTGTCATCTATTTTACCACCGCGTAGATGATGCCGATTTCTAAGAATGCAGAAAAGTCAGAACCAATCATCTCAAGAAACGGACTCATCCCGCCTGCACAAACAAACAGGCATGCTCTGATCAATCGATTAATTGAAACACCATTCATTGTTATGCTCGTTGATTCCACATGATCGCTTACAATAATAATAATATGTTTATGTTATCAATTTTAGATAACCCATAAATCAACCGCTATTAGCCCCCGCCTTTGGCTTGCCTGATTAGCGACGAAGCACAACCAACCCTTTGACTAGAACCGCGCTAACACTCGCCCTGATGAACTTGCGGCTGCCGGAGATGTGGAGAGCACGCTGTGTACGCAGACAAAGTCGCCAGGCCAGCGCACCGATTCAAGGTTCGCGGCGCAAGCCGCTTCACGGGGAAAGCCCGCTGGAACTCGGGAAAGCTAGTCGGAAAACCGCGCACATCCATGGCATGCAGTATGCGCCAGCAATGCGAAAATTGTCACCTAACCGGATAAGCGTCGCTCAGTGTTTCCCTAACGCCGCCGGCAGGCGCGCTCGACCTGCGCGTCGAGGCGCCGCAGGTCGTCGATGGTGATCTCACGCCAGCGGCGCTCGCGCTCGTCGGCCGCCGCTTCGCGTGCGCTGGCGCACGCCGTGGCGTTGCGGTTGCTGGCGTAGGCAGGCTGGCTGCGCACGGTCCAGCGCGACGCAGCAGGGGCGCGCCGAGCGGCGCGCGATGCCGGCGGGGATGGAGGCGCGGGTTCGGCCACCACTTCGCGCACCCACACTTGCTGCTTGGTGTCGCCACACGGCGCCGACTGGAAGCTGGGCACGCCATCGGCCTGCACGCACTTGAACAGCGGATCGGCGCCCGCTCCCGCCGCCGCAGACCAACAGGCAGCGCCCAGCGCGGCGCGCGCCAGCCAGCGGCGCCATGACGCCGCCATCCCATAACATCGTCCCGAATACGCCATCTCCCACTCCCGGTGCACGCGAATGCACGCACCATAGCCGCCGCGCGCGTTGTCGTCTGTCGGCGCACGCCGCGTCGTGGGGTCGGAAAATTCCGACCCGGCCGCGCGCATATAATGGCCGGTCGCCGCTGCCCGCCCCCGCCATGACCGCCCCCGCCGCCGACAGCCTGATCCTGCGCCAGCCCGACGACTGGCACGCGCACCTGCGCGATGGCGAAATGTTGCGGGCGGTGGTGGGCTACAGCGCGCGCCAGTTCGGCCGGGTCATCGTGATGCCCAATCTCAGGCCGCCGATCACCACGGTGGCGGCTGCCCGCGCCTATCGCCAGCGCATCGTCGATGCGGCCGGCGTGCAAACGCCCTTCACGCCGCTGATGACGGTGTATCTGACCAACGACAGTGACCCCGATGACATCGCGCGCGGCTTCGCCGAGGGCGTGTTCACGGCCGCCAAGCTGTATCCGGCCCATGCCACCACCAACGCCGATCAGGGTGTCACCGATATCGGCCGCATCCACCGCGTGCTCGACCGCCTGCAGGCGCTGGGCATGCCGTTGCTGGTGCATGGCGAGGTGACCGATCGCGCGGTCGACGTGTTCGATCGCGAGGCGGTGTTCATCGAGCGCGTGCTGACGCCGCTGCTGGCGGATTTTCCGGCGCTCAAGGTGGTACTCGAACACATCACCACCGATGAGGCGGTGCAGTTCGTCGGCGCGGCCGGTGCCAACGTGGCCGCCACCATCACCCCGCACCACCTCGAATGCAGCCGCAACGCGATGTTCGAAGGTGGGCTGCGCCCACATCTGTATTGCCTGCCGATACTCAAGCGCGAGCGCCATCGGCTGAGCCTGCGTCGCGCCGCCACCTCGGGCAATCCCAAGTTCTTCCTCGGCACCGACAGCGCGCCGCACGCCGCCGACGCCAAGGAGGCGGCCTGCGGCTGCGCCGGCGTGTTCAACGCCGCGCATGCGCTGGAGAGCTACGCCAAGGTGTTCGACGAGGAGGGCGCGCTGGATCGTCTGCAGGGCTTCGCTTCGGAGTTCGGGCCGCGCTTTTACGGGCTGCCGCTCAATCCCGGCCAGGTGCGCCTGCAGCGCGAGCCGCAGACGGTGCCGCAGCGGCTCGCCGCGGGCGCGCAGTGGCTGATACCGTTCCACGCCGGCGCCACCCTGGCCTGGCGCTTCGCCGGAGCGCTGCCATGAGCGCCGCAGGGCGCCGCATCCCGCAGCGGCCGCGGATCGATGCGGGCGATTTGCCGCGGGCGACGCCCGGTTGGTTTATCGTCGGCACTGGCGGCATCGCAGGCACGCTCGGAAAGGATTGCCGATGGCGGACGTAGTCGAAACCCGAATCCCCGTCGAGCAATTGCAGATGGGCATGTACATCAATCGCCTCGACCGCGATTGGGTGGGCACGCCATTCCCGTTCCAGGGCTTTCACCTCACCGCCAAGGAACAGCACGCGACCCTGCGCAAGCTGTGCCTGTACGTGTTCATCGATGTCGAACGGCAGTTGCCGCCGGACGCGCTGAAGCGCGGGATCGGCGACTACGTCGCGCCGATTCGCGGCAGCGCGCGCTACGTCAATCGCGCTTCGCTCGCCGACGAAGCGCCTAACGCCCGCCGCGCCAACGACGACGCTCGCGCTTTTGCCGAGCGCATGATCACCGATGCGCGCGCCGGACGGAAACTCTCGGCGCAGCAGGTACAGGACGCGGTCGAGCCGATCGTGCAGAGCGTGTTGCGCAACGCCGACGCCTTCCTGTGGATATCCAGCCTGCTCAGCCGCGACAGCTACCTGTACAGCCACGCGGTCAACTGCAGCGCGTTGTGCGCGGCGATGGGGCGGCACATGGGCTTCACCGAGGACGCGCTGGTCCACCTCGCCACCGGCGGCATGTTGCTGGACATCGGCAAGGCGGGCGTCCCCGAGGATCTGCTCAACAGCGCCGAGCCGCTGGGCCCGGACGACGTGCCGCGCGTGCGCGCACACGTCCAGGTCAGTCTCAAGATCATGGACGAAGCCGGCATTCACAACCCGGTGGTGCGCGACATGGTGTTGACCCATCACGAGCGCATCGACGGCTCGGGCTATCCCGACGGCCTGACGCTGACCAACATCCCGCTGTTCGGCCGCATCGCGGCAGTGATCGACTCCTACGACGCGATGACCAGCGAGCGTCCGTATCGTCCGGCGGTGTCGCGTCACGAGGCGCTGCAGCAGCTTTATCGCGCCCATGAAACGCTGTATCAGAGCGAAGTGGTGGAGCAGTTCCTGCAGTGCCTGGGTGTGTACCCCACCGGCTCGCTGGTGGAACTGTCCAACGGCAAGGTCGGCATCGTGATGGAACAGAATCAGGCGCGCCGGCTGCAGCCGCGCCTGTTGCTGCTGCTGGACGCCAACAAGGAACGCTACGCCCGCTTTCCCGAGATCGACCTGCTGCAGCACGCTCAGGCGCACCCGGACCAGCCGATCCGCATCGTGTCCGCGTTGGAGCCCAACGCCTACGGACTCGACCCGCGTGCGCTGTACCTGGTCTGATCGGCGCCCATGCTGAACTGGCGCGCCGGCCACCAGTTGATCAGCCAACGACTGCGTGGCGCCGACGTCGACCCGGCACCGTTCGCGGTGCTGCTGATGCGGTTGCGGCGGCTGCACGAATTCCACCGCTACTTCGGGTTCGCCGCGGGCGAGGAACTGACCCGCAAAGTGCGGGAGATGGCGAGTTCGGTGCTGTTGCCCGAGGACCGCGTGCAGCGCATCGGCGACAGCGATTTCGTGGTGCTGCTGGCGCGGGTGCACAGCGCCGAGCACGCGCAGCTCGCCGCGTTGCGGCTGATCCGCGCCTTCGAGGAGCGCCTCGCGGTCGGTCAGCACGGCGTGCTGGCGCGCGTCGCGATCGGCATCGCCATCCATCCCGAGCATGGTCTCGACGCCGAGCAACTGCTGCGCCGCGCCGACATCGCCTGCGCCCGCGCCGAGCAAAGCAGCAGCGGCTTCGCCACCTTCCAGGCCAGCGACGATGCCGCGCAATTCGGCTATCAGGAATTGCTGACCGCGATCGAAAACAACCGCCTGCAGGTGTACCTGCAACCGATCATCAGCCTGGGCGAGCGGCGGCTGGCGGCGGTGGAGTCGCTGGCGCGCTGGACCCGCGACGACGGCAAAGTGCTGGCGCCATCCGACTTCATTCCTTATGCCGAACAGACAGGCCTCATCACCGCGCTCACGCGCTGGAGTTTCAACACCAGCCTGCAGATCTCGACACAACTGGTGCAGCGCATGCGCCGCAAGATTCCGATCTCGATCAACCTGTCGCCGCGCGCACTGATCGAGCGCGGCATGGTCGAGCAGATCCTCAGCATACTGGCGGTGTGGCAGGTGCCGGCCGAGCAGGTGATCCTGGAAGTCACCGAAACCGCGGTGATGCAGGACCCGCAGGCCAGCGTGACCTTGCTCGAACGCCTGCGCGACCACGGCCTGCGCATCGCGATCGACGATTTCGGTACCGGCGCCGCCTCCTTCACCTACCTGCAGCGGCTGCCGCTGACCGACCTCAAGATCGATCAGTCGTTCATTCACGGTCTGGGCGACGACAGCCGCGCCATGAACATGGTCGGCGCCATCATCGACCTCGCCCACACCCTCGGCATCCGGGTGGTGGCCGAGGGCGTGCACGATTCGGTCACGCTGGAACTGCTATCCGACCTCGGTTGCGATTTCGCGCAGGGATTCTTCGTCGGCAAACCGCAGCCCGCGGCGACGTTCGATGCCGCGCAGTGGCGGTGACCCGCTTCGCGTGGGAGTGCGTTCGCGCAAGACGGGGCCGCAAGCACGCCGCTATTGCCCATTCGCTGCGACCCCTCGGTCAGTCGCTGCGCGACAGCGCATCGCCGCGCGATGCTGCCTTCGCTTCGCTCGGTCGCCCGCAAGCGGCCTCCCACAAGAGCGGGTGATGCCTCGGGTGTGTGTGGGAGCGCGCTTGCGCGCGACAGGTGCCGCAAGCACGCCGCTATCGCCCATTCGCTGCACCCGCCCGGCCGCCTCGCACCTGCGCGTCAGCCCTTATCCTGCGGCGGCTCCGGCTCGACGAAACGCACACCGCCGCGTCGCGTCCGGTCCACCTGCAACTCCAGCACGTCCGGTCGCGAGTAATGGCCGAACGGGTCGAAGTTCTGGCGCTCGGCACGCACCGTGCGTGGATCCAGCGAGGCCAGCAGCAGGCGCTCCTCGCCCGCGCAAGGCTCGATCAGCCAATGACCATCCGGACCGGCGATGCAGGAGCCGCCATCGGCGCACACCGGCGGCATCGCGGCGCGCAGGCGCGCGGCGTCGGGAACCGCGTCGGGGATGTCCTCGCGACGCCACAGCCCGCCGACCGAAAGCACATAGCTTCGGCCCTCGCGGGCAAGAAAACGGGTGATCTCGGCGGTGTTGCGGACATTGCCGGGCCACACCGCAACATGCAGGTCCTCGCCCTGCGCGTACAGCGCCGAGCGCGCCAGCGGCATCCAGTTTTCCCAGCAGTTGAGCCCGCCCAGAGTGAAGCCGTCGAGATCGAAAGTGCGCAGCCCGGCACCGTCGCCGGGCGACCACACCAGCCGCTCCTCGTGGGTGGGCATCAGCTTGCGGTGGACGTTGCGGATCGCGCCGTCGTCATCGATCAGCACCAGTGAGCAGAACACGCTGTGGCCGCGTTGCGGATCGCGCTCGATGCATCCCAGCATCACGTGGATCTTCCCGGCACGGGCGGCGGCGCGCACCGGCGCCAGATCGTCGCGCGTCAGCTCCGCCGCCTGTTCGACGTAGTGCGCGAACCAGCGCTTTTGCTCGACCGATTCGAAGCGCGCGCCATCGGTGTGCTCGACCCAGAACGGATAGCCCGGCACCATCCCCTCGCCGAACACCACCAGCCGCGCGCCCTCGCGCGCCGCCTGCGCCACCCAATCCGCCACCTTGGCAAGCGTGGCAGCCCGGTCGAGCCACACCGGCGCGATCTGCGCCAGCGCGACCAGCAGTGGTGCGGATGAGCGTGTCGGCATCGTACGGTTCCACGGATGGCTCGCTGCGATGGTAAGGCGGCGAGGCCGACTTGTCGCGGGGGACCGGACCATCGCTTGCGACAACGCATCGCTCGGTCGCTCGCTTCGCGAGAACGCGCGCTTCGTGCGCCACGCCTTCGCTCCGCACGGCCGCCCGCAAGCGGCCTCCCACAAACGCCTGCGACGCCACCGCTGTTTGTGGGAGTGCGCTTGCTCGCGACCGCGCATCGCCGCGCGGCGCTACATCTGCCCCATCGCCAACTGCGCGATCGCCTCGGGAATCTGCGCCGATGCCGGCACCGCTCGCATGCGTTGCGCGTGCTCGCCCAAGTCCGCCTCGCGCTCCAGCGCCCAGGTGACGTGATACGGCACGTGCACGCCCCAACCGCCGAGCGCCAGCACCGGCGCGATGTCCGAGCGCAGCGAGTTGCCCACCATCACGAACGCCTCGGGCCCGATCGCAAACTCGCTTAGCACGCGGGCATAGGTCTGCGGGTCTTTCTCGGACACGATTTCGATGCGATGAAACAGCTCGGACAAGCCCGATGCGCGCACCTTGGCTTCCTGATGGAACAAATCCCCCTTGGTGATCAGCACCAGCGGGTATTGCGCGCCGACCGCCTCCACCGCCGCGCGCACCCCGGGCAGCAGTTCCACCGGGTGTTGCAGGATGTCCTTGCCCAGTTGCACCAGCCGGTGCACGTCGACGCCGCTGACGCGCCCCTCGGTGATCTCCACCGCGGTCTCGATCATCGACAGCGTCATGCCTTTGGCGCCATATCCGAACAACTTGATGTTGCCGCGTTCGGTTGCCAGCAG
>JANRIF010000149.1:0-12767 GCA_033765245.1 Lysobacteraceae bacterium | reverse complement strand
CGCTCGGTAGCGCCGGCATCGCGACTTTGCTGTTCGATCTGCTGACGCAAGCCGAGGCCGAAGATCGCGGCAACGTGTTCGACATCCCGCTGCTGGCGCGGCGCATGTGTCACGCGATCGACTGGCTGGCACAGCGTGAGGACACGCGACAGCTTCCGATCGGCTTGTTCGGCGCCAGCACCGGCGCGGCTGCGGCGTTGGTCGCCGCCGCCGCCGATCGCGAGCGGGTTGCGGCCGTGGTGTCGCGCGGTGGGCGGCCCGATCTGGCGGGCGACGCATTACCGCAGGTGCGCGCTCCGACGCTGTTGATCGTCGGCGGGTTGGATCGTGAAGTGCTCGAACTCAATCGTCAGGCATTCGCCCGGATGCGCTGCGAAAAGGTGCTGGAAGTGGTGCCGGGGGCGACCCACCTGTTCGAAGAACCGGGCACGCTGCAGGCAGTGGTCGCGCTCAGCCGCGACTGGTTCCGCGCGCGGTTGCGTGCTTGCTAGCGCCGTTGCCCCATCAACGCCGCCAGCGCCGAGCCGCACACCACCAGCGCGGCGCCGGCAAAGCCCAGCCCGGCGACGTGCTCGGCCCGGATCAGCGATGGCCACAGCGCGTGCACCAACGTCACCGCGGCAATCGACAGCAACGGCGTCAACGCCAGCACCGTGGAAACCCGCGAGGCTTCCCAATGCGCCAGCGCTTCGGCGAAGCAGCCATAGGCGCCGATGGTGTTGAGCGCGCAATAGCCCAACAATGCAGCGTGCAGGGCATCGAGCCGCAGCAGCGTCGAAGGATGCGCCAGCGGCCACAGCACCACGCTCGCCAGCGCATAGATCGCCAGCAGGATCAGCCACGACGACAGCCGCAGCAGCAACTGCTTCTGCACCAGCGCGTATACCGCCCACACCACCGCCGCCAGCACCACGATCGCCGAGCCGAGCAAATAGCGCCCCGCCGGCAGCGCATCGGAGCGCAACTGCTCGGCGAAGAACATCCCCAGCCCGATCGCGATCACCGCCAGTCCCAGCCACTGCCAGCCGTTGAAGCGCTCACCGAATACGAAGATGCCGCCGAGCGCCATCAGCAGCGGCGCCAACTGGATCAGCAACTGCGCATTGGCGGGCGAGGTGTAGTGCACGCCCAGCAGGTAGAACACGTAGTTGCCGATCAGCATCACTCCGGCCAGCGCCAGCAGCGCCCAGTGACGCCGCCGCAGCGCGCGCAGCGGCGCCAGCTGTCGACGCGCCGCCAGCCAGGCGCCGACCAGCACAAACGCGACCAGAAAGCGGAACCAGGTGAGGGTGATGGCATCGACCTGCTCCAGCACGATCTTCAACGCCACCGGAAGCGTGGCCCAGAATCCGGCAGTGCAGGCGGCGAGCAGCAGGCCAAGGCGCCAGCGACCGGAAGCTTGATGCAAAGCCATGGGTGGTGATCCTGAGTGCGGTGTTGAAAACTCTCGGAACAGGCGGCGCATGGCGCGATGCGGCCATCGCGTTGAGCGGCCTCGCGCCGTTGCCGACGCAGTGTGAGGCATGCGCGGCCGTGCGTGGGTGTCGCGACGCGCATTCGCGGCGCCGGAAGTTCAGTGGCAATTCACTGCGCCGGGCCAACACTGGCGCCGTGCAATGGCAAACCGCGTGAGCGCAGCAGCGCTACGCAACCTCGAATCCTGCGGGAGCGTGTCATGTCGGTCAGAATCGCGTTGTTCGGCGCACTCGTGCTGTTGCTGTCCGGCTGCGCCTCCTACGACAACGGCTATCGTGACGGCGCCTACTACCGTTCCAGCCACGGCGACGAGGGCGATTACTACTACGGGCGGCCGCAGCAGCGCAGCCGCGGTTACTACGATCCGTTTTACGACCCCTTCTACGGTCCGTACTACGGCCCGTACCGTTCGCCGCTGTACTACCCCTACCGCTACTATCCGTACTACGGTCCCTATCGGCCGTATCGCTCGGGTTTCGGCTTCGAATACAACTACGGCTACGGTGGTTACGGCGGCTACGGTTACCCGAGCTTCGGCTTCGGCTACAGCCACTCGAGCGGCGGCGACCGTCGCCATGATCGCGATCATCGCGACCGCGACGATCATTTCCGCGACCGCGACCGCAATGCGGATCGCGATGCGGATCGTGAGCGGGATCGTGGCCGCGACCAATACCGCCGCCCAGACCCGGGCAGCGCGCGGCCGTGGCCGCAACGCGAATACCAGCGTATCGAACCGAACGATCGTGGGTGGGCGCGCGACGGTCGGCGCGAGCGCGTGGGTGGGTCGATGCCGGGACAGGCCGATTTCCAGCGCAACCGCGCACCCGCATTGCGGATGCCGTCCGGTGGCGCTCCGGTAGTGCAGATGCGCCGTGCCGAGCCGGCGCCGGACTACGGCAAGCATCGCGGCGGCGGTGCGATGCCGGTGTTCCGCCCGCAGCCGCAGCCGCAAGCCGATTTCCAGCGCGGCCGCGCGCCGGCGCTGCGGATGCCGGCGGGAGGCGCTCCGGTGGTGCAGATGCGCCGCGCCGAGCCGGCGCCGGACTACGGTAAGCATCGCGGCGGTCGCGGCGGTGCGATGCCGGTTGTCCGCTCGCAGCCGCAGACCGCGTTACCTGGATATGAAAAATCGCGGAATGAGTCACAAAATCACACATCCACCCTTGAAAAAGAGCGATAATTGGTCGTTGCCTCTTGCAACGGAGCCCAAGCGCGCGCATTGTAGGCACCGTCTGACACGCCACGTCGCATAGTGACGCGACGCGGCTCACCGAGTGTCCGGCGCCCGGCATCAGGTCACCCTGGATACCCCCTGTTCCACAAGACCCGCCGGGCGCCGGCCTTACCTCCGGCCCCAAACGCTCTCCGGCATGCGGTTCAAGCGAACCGCGATGCCGTCGAGGTGTGCGTTGATCGCCTTGCTGTCAATCCTGACCGCGCCCGACCGCGCGCCGCCGCGATGCGGGCGGCGGGCTCGCGCGGTACGACCGTGCAGTGGGTTACGATGCGCCCGGCATCAGCGGTGTTGCCCGCGCGGGATAAAGAGGTGGCCGGAAGCCGCCCCCGCGGCTTCCGACCGGCATCCCCGCGACACACCCGACCGGCCCCTGTTCCAAGTCCGGTCCGCGCGCTGCGCGTGGTTGTCGAGGGAGCAATTGCCCTCAGCACGAAGCGTGCCAGCCCGGCAGCAGCTACAATTTTCCACGCACCATCGCGCAAAGCGGTCGAAGCCCGCGCGCGATGTCGCAATCGGATGGTGAAACGGCGATGTTCGAGTACGACGTGATCGTGGTGGGCGGCGGCCACGCCGGTACCGAGGCGGCGCTGGCAAGCGCGCGCGCGGGTGCCCGCACATTGCTGCTGACCCACAACATAGAAACCATCGGGCAGATGAGTTGCAACCCGGCCATCGGTGGCATCGGCAAGGGCCATCTGGTCAAGGAAATCGACGCGCTCGGCGGGGCGATGGCGCACGCCGCCGACCTGGCCGGCATCCAGTGGCGCATCCTCAACGCGCGCAAGGGTCCGGCGGTGCGCGCCACCCGCTGCCAGGCGGATCGCACGCTGTACAAGGCGGCGATCCGCCACGCCGTGCAGTCGCAACCGGGCCTGCATCTGTTCCAGCAGGCGGTCGATGATCTGTTGCTCGAAGGCGAGCGCGTGGTCGGCGTGCTGACTCAGGGTGGCCTGTGTTTCCGCGCGCGCTGCGTGGTGCTCACCGCCGGTACGTTTCTCGCCGGCAAGATTCATATCGGCGAGCGCCAATACGCCGGCGGCCGCGCCGGCGATGCCCCGGCGCAGACCCTGGCGCAGCGGCTGCGCGAGCATGCGTTGCCGGCGGGTCGGCTCAAGACCGGCACACCACCCCGGATCGACGCGCGCAGCATCGATGTCTCGGTGATGACCGAGCAACCGGGCGATGACCCGATGCCGGTGTTCAGCACGCTCGGCGAGGTGGCGCAGCATCCGCGTCAGGTGTCGTGCTGGATCACCCATACCCATGCCGGCACGCACGAATTGATCCGTGGCGCGCTTGATCGTTCGCCGCTCTACACCGGCCAGATCGAAGGCGTCGGCCCGCGCTATTGCCCCTCGATCGAGGACAAGGTGGTGCGCTTCGCCGACAAGGACAGCCACCAGATATTCGTCGAACCCGAAGGGCTGGACAGCACCGAGGTGTACCCCAACGGCATCTCCACCTCGTTGCCGTTCGACGTGCAACTGGCGCTGGTGCGTTCGATCCGCGGCTTCGAGCAGGCGCGTATCACCCGCCCCGGCTACGCCATCGAGTACGACTATTTCGATCCGCGCGGGCTGCGTCCGTCGCTGGAAACCAAGCAGGTGCCGGGACTGTTCTTCGCTGGTCAGATCAACGGCACCACCGGCTACGAGGAAGCCGCCGCGCAGGGCCTGATCGCCGGCCTCAACGCCGCGCGTCAAGCGCGCGGGCTGCCGCCATGGACGCCGCGCCGCGATCAGGCCTACGTCGGCGTGCTGATCGACGATCTGATCAGTCACGGCACGCTGGAGCCGTATCGCATGTTCACCTCGCGCGCCGAGTACCGCCTGCAGTTGCGCGAGGACAACGCCGACCTGCGACTGACCGAGATCGGGCGCGAGCTGGCGCTGGTCGACGACACCCGCTGGAACGCCTTCGCGCGCAAGCGCGACGCCATCGAGCGCGAGTGCGAGCGCCTGCGCGGGTTGTGGGCGGCACCGGGCAATGCGCTCGGCGCGGCGCTGCAAAACACGTTGAATCTCGCAGTCAGCCGCGAGACCCGGGTGCTGGACCTGCTCAAGCGCCCCGAGCTGAGTTACGCGCAGTTGATGCGGTTGGCGGAGCTGGGCCCCGGTAGCGACGATCCGCTGGTGGCGGAGCAGGTGGAAATCCGCATCAAGTATTCGGGCTATCTCGATCGCCAGCGCGAGGAGATCGATCGCCAGCAGCGCCACGAGGACACCCGCATCCCCGATGGTTTCGACTATCGCGCAGTCACCGGATTGTCGGCCGAAGTGCGCCAGAAGCTGCTTGCCACCACGCCGGCCACGCTGGGCCAGGCAGCGCGCATCGCCGGCGTCACCCCGGCCTCGATTTCGTTGCTGCTGGTGCACCTGTTGCGCGTGCAGCGCCGCGACGTCGCCTGAGCGCCCACACTTGCGCGACGAACTCGACCGCCACCATCGCAAACTGTCGCAACGACGCGGCTGGCTGCGCAAAGCGCTGCGGCCGCTGCCGCGACGCGGCAACGTGCGCCGCTATCCGGTGCTCAAGTGGTTTGCCGATCTGGCGAGCCGGCTGCCGTTTCTGTGGTCGTTCCGGCGCAGGCACGTACTGCCTGCGCTGTACGTCGGCTCGGTGCTGTCGTTCGAGCCGGTCTACGGCATCCAGTTCGGTATCGCCTTCGTGCTGGCGCTGGTGCTGCGCGCCAACGTGACGGTGCTGATGGGGTTGCAACTGCTGACCAACCCGCTGACGTTGGTGCCGGCGTATGGGCTTACCTATCGCGTCGGCCTTGCCAGTCTGGAATTTTTCGGCTGGAGCAAGCCGGTGGCCTGGCAGGCGTGCTTCAGCTTCGTCACCGGCGGCGATGCCAGCCGGATTCCGATCGACACCTGCGTGTATGCGTTCCTGCTGGGTGGCGTCATCGTCGGCCTTGGGTTTGCGGCACTGGCGCACGTGACCTGGTTGCTCGCGGCATGGGAGGTGCGGCGCGTGCGCGCCCGCATGGCGTACCTGCGCGAAGCCCTGGCGCGCGAAGCCGCAGGACAGCCGCCGCCGCCCAAGCCCTGAGCAAACCAACCCGCCGTGCGGGTCAGGTATTTGCGAAGAAACAAAGGTCCGCAAAGGACGCAAAATGGCAAAGGGCGCAAATCACGTTCGTTGTGCGTTGGGCTCGCTTGTTGCGGCGCCACCGACCACGGGCTCCATGGCCGGTGTGGCACGATTCCACCAGGCCGAAGTTTCTTTGCGAACTTTGCGTCGTTTGCGGACCGCACTGGCTTTGGCGCAATCCAGTCCCGCACCGGTCAGGTGTTTTCGACGAATCCATGGCTTCGCGATATTTGTGTCTTGAGAGCCCCGCGCGAGTGCGGCGCGCCGCACGGGCGACAACGCCCCGCGGCACGGTTAGCATGCGAGGCATGCGAACCTTCCTGTGTTGCGTATTGCTGCTGAGCGTCAGTCTGGCGCAGGCATTCACCCTCGTCGCGGTGCCGCTGGCGGCGCCTCCTGGCGCCACTGCCGCCAATCTTGCGCGAGGCGTCGATGGCGCGGCCTTGCTGAGCTGGATCGAGCGCTTGCCCGAGGGCGGGCATCGCCTGGTATTCCAGCGCTGCGCCATCCCCGCGCCGTGCGGGGCACCGCGCGAAGTGGCGCGCGGCGGCGACTGGTTCGTCAACTGGGCCGACTTTCCCGCGCTCTCCGAGCCAACCGCAGGCAGCCTGTGGGCGCACCTGCTGCGCAAGAACGGCAGCGCGACCTACGCCTACGATGCGGTGTTCAGCCATTCGCGCGATGGTGGGGTGAGCTGGTCGCCGCTGGCGCCGCTGCACGACGACGGCAGCGCCAGCGAGCACGGCTTCGTCAGCCTGCTGCCGGCCGCGCCGACGTCATTGCTGGCGGTGTGGCTGGACGGACGCAATACGGTGACGGGTAGCGCAGGCCCAGGCGAACACGAAGGCCATGGCCGTGGTGCGATGACCTTGCGCGCGGCGACGCTGGACGCCGATCGACGCAAGACCGGCGAATGGGAGCTCGATGCTTCCACCTGCGATTGCTGCCAGACCGACGCTGCGCTCGGCGCGCGCGGCCCGTTGGTGGTGTGGCGCGACCGCGATGCGGACGAATTGCGCGACATCCAGGTCGCCCGCTTCGAAAACGGCGCCTGGACCGCACCACACTACGTACATCGCGATCGCTGGCACATGCCGGCCTGCCCGGTGAATGGCCCGGCGATCGCCGCACAGGGCGAACAGGCGTGGGTGGCGTGGTACACCGAGGCCGACGGCGCGCCGTCGTTGCGGCTGGCGCGTTCGGGCGATGCCGGCGACACCTTTGCCGAACCGCTGCGGGTGGGCGGCGCCGAGACCCTGGGCCGCGCCGACCTGGCGCGCAATGCCGACGGCGTGTGGCTGAGCTGGTTGCAGGAAGCCGAGGGCAAGCAGTCGTTGTGGCTGGCGCGTTTCAATGACGACCTCAGCCATGAACACGAACGCCAGCGCATCGCCGAACTGCAGGGCCGAGGCCGCGCCACCGGCGTGCCGCACCTGCTCGCGCTCGATCGCGGCGTGGTGCTGCAGTGGAGCGATGTGAAGGACCAGCAAAGCGTGCTGCGCGCGGCGTTGGTTATCCCCGGCACCACGGATTAGTGTGATGTTCTGCGCTATTTGGAACTTATCGGCGGTCGCGCTGGCCGCGAGAATTTCTCGATTCCGAGGCGTTGTACGTAGGCTGGTGGTGAGCGTAGCGAACCCCAGCGCCGTTACTGTTGAGGAATGAACTTGCTGGGGTTCGATCGCTTCGCGACAGCGCTCGCTACGCGAGCAACGACGCACATGGATGTGCAAGTGCCGCGGGCGCATGGATGCGCAAGAGCGGCCGCCTTCGCTACGCTCAAGTCGCTATGCTCACCACCAGCCTACCCTGCGATACGTGCCGCCAAGAACGCACCGCTACACTGCGCCACCGTCACGCGAAGCCCTCAGCGCTCGGTCCGCCAGTTGATCGAGCCGCGACTCTCAAGACCCGATTCGATCTCCAGGTCGAAGCCGCCGCCGAGCAGGTATTTCAGCGCCACCACCTGGCCGCTGCCGATCAACGACACGCCGTAGCTGAGGTACAGGCGCGGCGACAGGTTCTTGCCGACAGTAAGCGTGTTGGCGCCGAGCGCGCGCGATTCGGCAACCCCAGCCTGATCCAACCCAAGCCGCGCGCCGAGTTGTTCGGCCAGCAGATTGCCGCCGGCGCCGAGCGCCATCGCGGCAGCGTCAAGGCGCGCGCTGTCGTCCTGCTGCGCTGCGTGCAGCGGCCGCCCCAGCACCAACCAACTCAGCGTCTCGCCGTTCTCCAGCGCGGGATCGGAAATCAGCGTGGTGAGCGGGCGCTGCGCGGTGCCGTCGATCTGTACGCCCACCATCTGCGTGTCGACGGTGCGTTGCGCGCGGATGTCCAGCGCCGGGTCGTCCAGCGGCGAGCGCGTGTAGGTCAACCGCGCGTGGCGGATCTCCAACGGCTTGCCATAGCGCTCGTAGCTGCCGGTGGCGGTAACGGTGCCGGTGCCCAGCGGCTCGCGGCCGGGTATTTGGGTCACGCGCAGACCGCCGCCGAGTTTGCCGTCGATACCGAACCCGCTCAGGCGCACGTCTTTGCCGATCTGCAGGTCCAGATCGAGTGCCAGCGGTAGCGCGGCGTCACCGGATTCCGGTTCCAGCGGATCGATCACCTCCACGTCAGGGCTGCGCGCGGCTGCGCGGCTCTCGCGCTTGTCCAGCGCAATGCGCGCCTGTGGTACATCGATGCGCCCGCGCACCGAAAGCACGCCGTCCGCGCGTTGCACGGTGAGTGAGGGGCTGATCCACGCGGTCACGTCGGCGGTTTCGCTGATCTTCACCCGCTCGCCGTCAAGGCGCAGCGTCAACGGTGCATTGGCACCAACGGCGCTTTCGCCATCCACCTTCAGTACGCCGTCGCCCGTGTTCAGCAGAGCGCTGAGAGTCAGCATTCCGTCGGCAGCGGCGCTCAGATGCGCGCTGGATTCGCGCAGTGCGATGCCCAGCGCCGGCAGTTCGGCGGCGAACGGCTGCAAACTCAACTGTCCGCTCAAACGTGGCGCCGCACGGTTGCCGCCAATGTCGAAGCGGCCGCGCAGGCGGCCACTGGGCGCGGCCAGATCGGGCGAAAACAACTCCAGCCAGGCGAGCTGCGTCACGTCCACGTTCAGCTCGCCGTCGAGCGCGCCGTCACCCGCGCGCGCCATGTCGATACGGCCGTCAAGCCGACCGTCGGCGTCGGATTCGAGGCGCAGATGGGCGGTCGCCCGGACGGCGTCGAGCTGTGTCTCCACGCTCAGCGCACGCCATGCGAACGCGGGCTGACGGGTGGCGGGGAGCAGTTGCAGACTGCCGGCGCCGCCACGCACCTGCGCGCTTCCCAGTAGCGGCGAGGCGCCGCCGCCGCGCAGGCTGGCATCGACGTCGAGCGTGCCGCTCAACGCAAACTGCACGTCGTCGCGATGCAGCCACGGTTGCGCCAGCGCCAGGTCCAGCGCCCGCGCACGCAGGGCAATGCTGCCGGGCCAGTTGCCCTCGGCACAGACCTCGCCGTCGTCGCTGTCCAGACATAGCGGCGGCAGTTGCCAGGTGGCAGCGCCCACCAGGCGCACCGGCTGCCGCAGTTGCCAGGGCGCGCCTTGCATCGGCGCTAGCCGCAGCGAGCGCAGATCGAATTGTTGCCGCGCGCCATGCAGCGCCCAGTTACCGGTCAGCTCGGCGTGCAGGGCGTCGGACGCGGCCGAGAGTGTCAACCGCGCCTGCTCGGGATGGCCGTCGAGTTCGACGTCGAGCCGAGCGATGTCGAATCCATCGATCGCCAGCTCCGATGCCTGCAACTGCGCATGGGTGCCATCCTTTCCGCCATCTTGTGCGCGCAGGCGCAGCGCACGGGCGCGGAAGTTGCCCCAGGCCAGCGCGCGACCCTGCAGGTCTCCGCTCGGCAGCGGCCGCGCGCGCGGTCCACGCAACAGCAACTCGCCCTGCAACTGGCCCTGCGTTCCCGGTAGCAGATCGGCCAGTTGCAACGGTGCCAGACGGATGCGGGCGTCGACGTGCGTATCGAGCTGCCCCACCGCGCGCACATGGCTGGCGCCGATGTGCAGGTCGATGTCCGCGGTGGTGGTGGTGTCGCGCCGGTCGATGCTAGCGGTGCCGCTGACCTTGCGTTGCCGCAGGATGCCGCTGAGTTCATCGATGCTGGCGTGGGCGTCGATCGCGCCGTCGCGAACGCGGCCGTGCGTGCGGATCCGCGCCGCCAGTGCGCCGGGGTAGTCCGGCGCAAACCAGCCCGGGTCGAGGCCGCTCAAGCGCCCGTCCAATTGCCACTGCAGCGCGTCGGCGAAGCGCACCTCGCCGCCAAGCTGCGAGCGCCCGGCGGGCGTGACCAGGCTCAGTTCGTGCAATTGCGCGCGCTGTGCGTCGCCGTCGGCGGCGAGTCGTAATGTCCCCACCAACCCGGCATGCGTGAGCTGCGCCTGCGCGTTCAGGGTCCAGCCATCGATCCAGCCTTCGACGCGCGCATCGCCACTGGCGCGGGTCGGTTGTGCGTCGTCGCCCCAGCGCAGGTCGGCGGCTTGCACCTGCAGCGCCACGCGCGGCCCATGTTCGCCCAGATCGATCTCACCCGCGATCCGCGCTTGTCCGCCTGCCACGCCCAATTGCAACGGCGACAGCAACAGCCGGGGCGGGTGCCAGCTCAGCGTGGAAGGCGCGATGGCGAGCGTTTGCGCATCGCGCTGCAGGACGCCGGAGAGCGTGGCGCTGGCGTCGACGCCATCCACCGTCAGCTCGCCACCGAAGCGACCGGGTGGGCCGCCGAGCGCGGCGGGAACGATGCCCTGTGCGCGCAGTTGCGCTTGCCAGCGCCATTGATCGCGTTGCGGACGCCATTCGCCGGCCAGCGAGAACTCACCGGGCGCATTGCCGGCGATGCGCAACGTCAATGCGTTGGGCGTGCCGGCCACCGACACCTGGGCGTGCCATGGCGCGCCGTCCGCCACCGTAGCGGTGAGCGCGAGGCGTGCGTCCAGCGCGCTGCCGGTCCCCAGCGTCAGCTCGGCCTCGCCACGGGCGCTGCCGCGAGCGGTGGTGAGATCGAGTGCGTCCAGCGTCATGCGGCGATCGGACAGCATCAGCGCTGCCGACAGTTCATCCGCGCGCAGTGGTGCTTCGGGGTTACCGAGCCAGGCCAACTCGCGCACCCGCAGTTGCGTGATCTCGATGCGCAGCGGCAGCGGCAGCAGCGGCCATACCGAAGGCGCGCTCCACGCGCGCTCCGCCGTCGGCGCGGTGCGGCGCAGCGGCGTCAGCCGCAGCCCGGCGATGGTGAGCGACTGCACGCGCAGGCGGCCGCGCCACAACGACACGGGGCGGATCGTCACCACGACCTGGTGCGCTTCCACCTGTAGCGTGTCCAGTCGCAGCAAGACCTCGTCCAACGTCAGGCCGCCGCCGATGGTGCCGCCGATCGTGCCCCAGCGCAGGCGCTCGTCGCCCAGCGCCGCCTGCGCGCGCGCCAGCACGAAATCGCGGCCCGGCGCGCTGTGAAACAGCCAGCCCCACGCCAACGCCAGCAGCAGCGTCAGCGCCGTGAATCCCACCAGCAACCAGCGCAGCACCCGGCTCACAGGTCGGGCCCGAAACGGATGTGGATGCGCCAGGACTCGTCCGGATTCGAGAAGCCATGCGCGATGTCGAAACGGATCGGACCGGCCGGCGAGCGCCAGCGCAGGCCGATGCCGGCGCCGAGCACGGGGGTGAAATTCCCCGGTTCGTTGAAGGCATCGCCCGCATCGACGAACGCTGCCGCGCCCCAGTGGCGACTGAAGTAATGGTCGAGTTCGACGCTGCCCACCGCGAGCTGCTTGCCGCCCTGCGCCGCGCCGCCGCTGCGATCACCGAGCGTGTTGTAGCCGTAGCCGCGAATGCTCTGATCACCGCCGGCGAAAAAGCGCAGGCTTGGCGGCAGGCTGGTCAGGCGTGAACTGCGGGTGGCGCCGAATTCGCCGCGCAGCAACACGCGCGTATCGCTGCCGAGCGGCGCGATCCACTTGCCCAGCACATGCGCCTGCACGAAGCCCACGTCCGAACCCAGCGAGCCGGTGTTGCCGCGCAGTTGCGCGTTCAGCGACCAGCCGCGGTGGGGGTTGATCGGGTCGCGCGCGCGCAGGGTCTGTGCGGTGAGCTCCGGATACCACACCGTGCTGACGCGGCGCGGCGCCGCCAGTACAGAAAACGACTCGCGCTGCAGCCACAGGCCCGCGGTGACGCCCCATTCGCCGAAGCGCGCGCTGCGATTGGCGGCGCCCTCAAGGGTGCGGGTGTCGAAGTCGGCAAATTCTTCCTCGCGCACATTGGCATTGAACGTGTACCAGCCGGCAAAACGGGCAAACGCCGGAATCTTGTACTGCACCGCAAAGCTGCGTTTGCGCTGCGCCCAGTCCAGTTCGGTCCTGGCCTTGTGGCCGCGGGCATTGAGCCAGCGCCGCTCCGCGCCGAGCCGCACCCCGGCGCCGGAATCGGTGCCCATGCTGACGCCGGCGGAAAAGACGTTGCGCCGCGCCGGCACAAGCAGCACGTGCACCGGCACGTTGCCGTCCCGGGCCTGCTCGGGTTGGGGTTGCAGGCGGATGGCGCTGAAGTAGTCCAGGCCGGTCAGGGTGCGCTGCAGCTCCACCAACTGCGTCTGCGTGTACGGCGTACCCGGCGTCCACGGCACCAGCGCATCGAGCAGCTCCGCGCGCAGCGGGCTGCCTTCGAAATGGGCTTGACCAAGACCGTAGCGGGCGCCGCTGCTCCAGTGCAGGTCGATGTCGGCGCGCGCGTCGGCGCGGCTTACCCGCACGCGATGGCGATCCTGCGCGGCATCGAAGTAGCCGCGTTCGGCCAGTACGCGGTCGATCGCGCGCTTGCCGCTTTCGTACTCGGCGTCGCGGAACAGCGCGCCGACGCCAGGCCGGAAACGGCCCAGCGCGCGCTGCACGGCGCGATCGGATTCGGCCGCGCCGTCGATGCCGAGC
>JANRIF010000147.1:0-9404 GCA_033765245.1 Lysobacteraceae bacterium | reverse complement strand
GCGGTGAAGTGGGTAAACTTGGCGGCTGCGCCGTTGCGCGTTTGCGTCTGGAGTCGCCTTGAGCTCGCCACTGCTGGCATCTATCGCCCACCCATGGCGCCATCGCAGCCTGATCCGCACCTTGACCTGGCGTGAGGTGTCGCTGCGCTATCGCGGGTCGTTTCTGGGCGCGTTGTGGCCGGTGATCACGCCGCTGCTGATGTTGGCGGTGTACACCCTGGTGTTCGGAGTGGTGTTCGAACAGCGTTGGCCGGGGCGGGCGGGTGAGGGTGGGATCGGGATGTTTGCGCTGGTGCTGCTCAGCGGGCTGTTGCTGCAGGGCTTGCTGGCGGAAGTGCTGACGCGGGCGCCGATGCTGGTGGTGGCGCAGCCCAACTACGTCAAGAAGATCGTGTTTCCGCTGGAAGTGCTGGGCTGGGTGTCGATGCTGTCGTCGGGGTTTCATGCGCTGATCGGCCTGTTGCTGCTGGTGCTGGTGAACGGCGTGTTCGGCACCGGCTTTGCGTGGGGACAGATCGCACTGCCGCTGGTACTGCTGCCGCTGTGCCTGACGCTGATGGGCTTGAACTGGCTGATCGCGGCGCTGGGCGTGTACGTGCGTGACCTCGCGCAGGCGATGGGGTCGGTGGTGACCTTGCTGATGTTCCTGGGGCCGGTGTTCTATCCGCGCGACGCCATGCCCGAGGGCATGCGCGCCTGGCTGGCGCTCAATCCGGTCACGATTCCGCTGGAGCAGACCCGGCATCTGCTGTTCGAGGGGCGCTTTCCCGACTGGATCGTGCTGGCGCAGTATGCTGGCGCGGCGTTGTGCGTGTATGCCATGGGGTTGTGGCTGTTTGCCACCTTGAAGAAGGGCTTTGCCGATGTCGTTTGAAGACCGCGCCGCCAGCGATCCGGGCAGCCAGCCACTGGGCGAATTGCTGGTGGACGCCGGCTTGATCGGCGATGCCGACTTGCAGCGCGCGCTGAAGCTGCATGCGCGCATCGGCGGCCGCATCGGCAGCGTGCTGATGCGGATCGGCGCGCTCAGCGAGGACAACCTGCTGGAAGCGCTCAAACGCCAGCTCGGCTTGCCGCTGCTGGGCGAGGGAGTGCCGCTGCCCGACGAGGACGCGGTGCGGGTGGCGGCAGCAGGTTCGCCGGTCGGTCTGGACTGGTTGCTGGACCAGCAGGTGCTGGCGTGGGCGGGCGAGGGCGATGTGCTGCATTGCGCGGCGCGCGATCCGTTGCTGCCGAGCCTGCGCGAAGCGATGCGCCACGCATTTCCGGGCAGGCACCTGGACTGGTGTCTGTGCCGTGCGCAGGACCTGGACCGCCTGCTCGACGCACTCAGTCAGGCGCGCAGTGGCGATGGCTACGAGAGCGGCGACGTCGCGCATCTGCGCGAGATGGCGGAAGAAGCGCCGGTGGTGGAACTGGTCAGCAATCTGATGGCGCAGGCAGTGGAGCAGCGCGCCTCGGATATCCACATCGAACCCGAGCAGCGTCAATTCGTGGTGCGCTTTCGCATCGATGGTGTGCTGCATGCGCGGCTGCGGTTGCCGCGCGATCGCTACGACGCGGTGGCGTCGCGCCTGAAATTGATTTCCGGCATGGACATCGCCGAGCGCCGCTTGCCGCAGGACGGTCGCATGTCCACCCGCGTCGGCGGTCAAGAGATGGACATCCGCGTCTCCGCGTTGCCGGGTGTGCACGGCGAATCCATCGTGATGCGCCTGCTGCCCAAGGAGCGCAAGGAACTGGGGCTGGAGCGGCTCGGTTTCGAGGCGGATCATCTGGCGCTGATGCAGGCGTGGACCGCCGAAGCCAACGGCATCGTGCTGGTCACCGGCCCGACCGGCTCCGGCAAGTCCACCACCTTGTATGCGGCGCTGGCGGCCAGCAACGACGGCCTGAAGAAGATCATCACGGTCGAAGACCCGGTCGAGTTCCAGTTGCCGGGAATCACCCAGATTCAGACGCATTCCGAGATCGGCCTGAGTTTCGCCAACGCGCTGCGCTCGATCCTGCGTCAGGACCCGGACGTGATCATGATCGGCGAAATCCGCGATCTGGAAACCGCCGAGATCGCGGTGCAGGCGGCGCTCACTGGTCACCTGGTGCTGTCCACCCTGCATACCAACGATGCGATCAGCGCCTTTACGCGCCTGATCGACATGGGTGTCGAGCCGTTTCTGGTGGCCACCCCGATCCGCGCCGTGCAGGCACAGCGCTTGGTGCGGCGGCTGTGCGAATGCGCGCGCCCGGGCAGCGTGCATGAGTCCATCGTCAACGAAGCCGCGCCGTTTGCGCAGCGCGTGCTGGGCGAACGGCCGCCGCACTGGATGGAGGCGGTGGGTTGCGCCAAGTGCCTCAACACCGGCTATCGCGGGCGGCTCGGCATCTACGAGATGATCCCGGTGTCCACCCAGATGCAGCACTTGATCGTCAGCGGCGCCAGCGTCAACGACATGAAGGCGCTGGCACGCAGCGAAGGCCATCGCTTCCTGCGTGAGGATGGCCTGCTCAAGGCGTGGCAGGGCCTGACCACGGTGGAGGAAGTGCTGCGCGTTACCGGCAGTTGACCGGTCGTGGTGTGATCGGGTGAGGCGAGAGCGCATGGGTCCGCGAAGGACGCAAAGGACGCAAAAGAGGCCAAAGCACCGAAGGTGAGAAGCGAACCGCGGCATGCGTAGCGGTGGGCCTGCCTTCGCCATTCAATCCTCTATGCTCTCCTTTGCGTCATTTGCGTCATTTGCGGACCCAACAAGGCTTTGTTCTTCCGGGGCCGTGAAACGCACGCCCGCGCGGGAGCGGTTCAATCGAAGCTGGCGGCGTAGCCGGTTTCGACGATGCGCTTTTGCAGCAGGTCGCAGACCTTGATGTTGGCGGCCACGACTTGCCCGTTGCGAAAGCTGTTGCTGCCGCCGCGGTAGTCGCAGATGCGCCCGCCGGCTTCGCGCACCAACAGCATGCCGGCGGCGATGTCCCAGGGCTTGAGGCCGGCCTCGAAGTAACCATCGGCGCGGCCGCAGGCGACGTAGGCCAGGTCCAGCGCCGCCGAGCCGCTGCGATGCACGTCTTCGGCATCATTGAGCAGGCTGCGCACGGTGTCGAGCTGCGCGTTCACGCGCTTGCGCTCGCGCGGCGCGAAGCCGGTGATCAGCAGGCTGCCGGTGATGTCCAGGCGCTCGCCGACGCGGATCTTCTTGTCGTTGAGCTGCGCGCCGCCGCCGCGCGAGGCGGTGAACAGCTCGTTGCGCAGCGGGTCGTAGATCACGCCGTAGATCGGCTCGTCGCCGTCCATCTGCGCGATCGAGACGCAAAAATGCGGCATCCCGCGCAGGAAGTTGGAGGTGCCGTCGAGCGGGTCGATCACCCAGGTGAAGCGGGACTTGCCCTGCGCGCCGCTTTCCTCGGCCAGGAACGCCTGATCGGGAAACGCGCGCTTGAGCTCGCGGATGATCTCGGTTTCGGCCAGCGAATCCACTTCGCTGGCGTAGTCCTGCCGGGACTTCTCGACGATCTTGAGGCTGTCGAGCCGGCTCATGTGGCGGATGATGATGGAACCGGCCTGGCGCGCGGCCTTGACCATGACGTTGATGGTGGGTTTTTGCATGCGCGAGCCGTCCATGTGAAGCGGGGCAGAGGTGCCGCTGCCAGCGGCAGCGATCCCGCCATTTCGGTCGGGAGCCGGGCATTCTAGCATTGGGGCTCGGGGCTCGGGGCTCGGGACTCGGGACTCGGGACTCGGGACTCGGGACTCGGGACTCGGGACTCGGGACTACAAGCTTGCGAACTTTCGCTCCGGCCTTTTGCTGTTGCATTTCGCTTTGGCTTTTCCGAGTCCCCAGTCCCCAGTCCCGGCTTCATCCAGCCCCGGCCACAACACCTCACTCACTCCACCCACCCGCTATCCTTCCCCCATCCCGATCCCCGAGTCTCCCATGCACCCCATCCACATCATCCTGGTCGGCCCGCAACATCCGGGCAACATCGGTTCCGCCGCGCGTGCGATGAAGACTATGGGGCTGGCACACCTGTCGCTGGTGGCGCCGGAGTGTTTTCCACATCGTCAGGCCGATGCCATGGCGGCTGGTGCCGACGACGTGCTTGCGAACGCGCGGGTGGTGGCGAACTTGGCCGATGCGCTCTCCGATTGCGGGTTGGTGCTGGGCTGCACCGCACGCAGTCGCTACGTGCCGATGCCCGAATACGCGCCGCGCGAGGCGGCTTCGCGGCTGCTGGAGGCGAGCCGCAGCGCGCCGGTGGCGCTGGTGTTCGGGCGCGAGCGGACGGGGCTGACCAACGACGAGCTGCAGCGGTGCCACGGCGCCGTGCATATTCCGTCGGTGGTGGAGTTCAGCTCGCTCAATCTGGCGGCTGCGGTGCAGGTGCTCAGCTACGAATTGCGTTTGGCGTCGTTGGCCGATACCGCGCCAGCCGCTGTCGACGTAGCCGGCGCTGCGCCCGATGCCGATGCGGAACCAGCATCGCATGGCGAACTGGAGGGGATGTTTGCGCACCTCGACCGCGCCCTGGATGCCATCGACTTCCACAAGGGGCGCCCCTCGCAAATGGTGATGCAGCGGTTGCGGCGGATGTTCATGCGGGCGCAGATGCAGCGCCGCGAGGTGCGGATCGTGCACGGCATCCTCGCCGACACCGAGCGCATGGCACGCTTGGCAGCTGGTTCTGGCACTTAGCACGCTGTCCCGACGCCGGTCGAACGAGTACGCTAGCGGCGTGTCGGGTTTTTAGCGCAGGTGCTTGTGCGTGACGCAGCGGGGGCCGCCAGGACGAGTTTGCGCCGCCCAGGCTCCTGGGGCGGTAGTCGGTGGACAAGCGGGGAGAGGCGTGCGCATCGATAACAAATCCGTGCTGAGCGCGTGGCGCGTCGCCGTGGTGCTGGCGCTGCTGACCCTGGGGGCGGCGACGTCCGCATGCGCCGAGGACGGCGTATTGGTGCTGGGGCGGATCAGCGACGATCCCAAGAGCCACTACGCGCAGCTCAAGCCGCTGCTGGATTACGTGGTCCCGCGCATGGCCGACGTCGGCATCCGTGGCGGTCGCATCCTGATGGCGAGCGACGTCCAGCAGATGCACAGCTACCTGCGCCGCGGGCGCGTGGACTGGGTCACCGAAACCGCCGCCACCGGCATGCTGCTGGCCGAGCGCGCGCCAGCGCAGTTGCTGCTGATTGCCGAACGCAATGGTCGATCGCGTTATTCGACGGTGATCTTCGCGCGGCGTGGCAGCGGTGTGGTCGACCTCGCCACGTTGCGCGGCCGCGCCATCGCGTTCCAGAACCGCGCTTCGGCCAGCGCCTACATGGTGCCGGCGGCGTTGCTGCTGGAATCGGACTACGCGCTGGAGATGCTGCTCTCGCCGATGGACCAGCCGTCGGAGGATGCGATCGGATTCGTGTTCGCGCGTACCGAGCGCAACATCGTGGCGTGGGTCGACAAGGGGCTGGTCGCCGCCGGCGCGTTCAGCGACATCGACTGGGACGAGTTGCAGCGCAAGGATGGCGACCAAGCAGCCGTGCTGGTGGAGATCGCGCGGTCGCAGCCATTCCCACGCGCGGTCGAGATGGTGCGGTCGGGCTTGTCGCCCGCAGTGCGTGAACGCCTGCGGACGGTGTTGCTGCAAGCGGCACAGGAGGCGGAAGGACGCGCCGCATTGGCAGGCTTTTTCGGCGCCAGCGGATTTCACGCCGCCGACGCCGACGAACTGGCGTCGTTACAACGGTTGCGGCAACGTGCGCAGCGCGTGAAGGCAACGCTGGAATGATGCCGATACGACTGGGTCTGCAAGCGCGCTTCATGCTGGCGATGCTGGCTACCTTGCTGGTGGTGGTGGCGCTGGCGTTGGCGCTGTGGCAACGGCAGTCGCAAACGTTTCGCGAGCTGACCCAGCTCAGCGCCGAGTCGGTGCACGAGCTGACATTCGACGAGCTGGCGCGGCGCGGCGGCGCGATGGCAGCGCAACTCGCCGATCGCTTGGTCAATCCGATCTATTACCTGGACCTCGACCGCATCGGCGAATTTGCCGCCGCCACGCGCTCGCAGCCGGACGTCGCCTACGTGCTGGTGTACGACCCGCAAGGGCGGATCATCCACGACGGCACCCGCAACATCGTCAGTTACGGCGAACCGGTGGTGGGCCTGCCGGCGCCCGACCCGGAGACCGACTCCGCCGCCCTGATCCAGTGGGGCAGTGGCGTGATGGACGCGACTCACGCGGTGGTGCTCGGCGATGAACGCATCGGCGGCGTGCGGATCGGTTTCAGCCTCAAGGCATTGCAGGCGCAGCAGGCGCGCGCGCAGGCACAGTTGGCGCAGCGCCAGGAGCAGGCCACCTACACCTATCGGCTGTGGTTGGCGGGGTTGCTGGGACTGCTGCTGATCCTGGCGAGCGGGCTGTCGCTGCTGGTTTCGCGCGGTATGGTCGGGCCGATCCGGATGCTGGCGGAGGCGGCACGCCACGTCGAAGCCGGCCGCTATCGGCAGATTGCGCTGGAGTCCGGTCGCCGCGATGAAATGGGCGCGCTGATCCGCGCCTTCTCGCGCATGAGCGACAGCGTCGAGCGGCACGAGCGCGACGTGCGGCGCATGGCCTACACCGATGCCCTGACAGGCTTGCCCAATCGCCTTGCGTTGCGCGAGCTGCTGGACCTCAAGCTGATCCACCAGCATGCGGACGGACAAGGGCTGGCATTGCTGTTCATCGACCTGGACGACTTCAAGCGGGTCAACGACACGCTGGGTCACGAGGCCGGCGACCGGGTGCTGGTCCGGGTCGCCGAACGCATCCGCGACAGCGCGCGCCTGATCGCCGACGGCAACGTGCAGGTCGCGCGTTTCGGCGGCGACGAGTTCGTGGCGGTGGTGGAGAGCGAGGAGCCGAGGTTGCGTGCGGCCCGCGTCGCCGACGCCGTGATCGAGGCGCTGCTGGAGCCGGTGCACGTTGGCGGCCGCGACCTGTTTCTCGGCTCGTCGATCGGCATCACGGTGTTCCCCGATGACGCCGGCAGCACCAGCCAGTTGATCAAGAACGGCGATATCGCGATGTACCAGGCCAAGTTGTCGGGCAAGGCGTGTTATCGCTTCTACAGTCGGGTCATGGACGATGCCATGGCCGACCGCGTGCAACTCGAACACGACCTGCGCGGCGCGCTGGAGCGGCACGAACTGCGGCTGTACTACCAACCGGTGGTGTCGACCCACGATGGCAGCCTGCACGGGATGGAGGCGCTGCTGCGCTGGGAACACCCGCAACGCGGCCTGATCATGCCGGCCGCGTTCGTCGAGGTGGCGGAGCAGTGCGGCCTGATCACGCCGATCGGCGCCTACGCGCTGGAACAGGCGTGCCGCGACACCATGGCGATCGCGGCGGCCTGCCCGTCGGCGGCCAACCTGTTCGTGTCGGTGAACGTCTCGGCGCGGCAGTTGCGCAGCGGCGATCTGGTCGAGGTGGTGTCGCATGCGATCGCGCGCACCGGCCTGCCGGCGTCGCGGTTGCGGGTGGAGCTTACCGAGACCGCGCTGCTGGGCGACGAAGTACTGGCTGGCGCGCTATTGTCGCGGCTGCGCGGGATCGGCGTGCGAGTCTGGCTGGACGATTTCGGCACCGGCTTCTCCGGGCTGTCCCATCTGCGCCGGGTGCCGGTGGACGGGGTCAAGATCGATCGCAGTTTCGTTGCCGACTTGCTGGACGACCCGGACGATCTGGCGCTGACCACCGCGATCATCGCGCTGGCGCATTCGCTGGGCATCGGCGTGGTGGCCGAAGGCGTGGAGGACGTCGAGCAGTTGCGGGTGCTGGCGCGGCACGGTTGCGATCTGGCGCAGGGGTTTCTGGTGGCGCGCCCGATGCCGGCATCGGTATTGATCGACTGGGTCCAGCGACGTCCAGTGCTGGTGGCGTAGCTGCGTTCAACCCAGGGTCTGCACCACCCAGTTCGCCACCGCTTCGGACAACAGCCCGAACGCCAGCGTGGTCGCGGTGCCGAAGCCCCACGCAACCGCCATCAATATGCCATCGCGTTCGATCAGCGCCACCGCGAACGCCAGCAACAGCAGCCCGAACGGATAGTTGGTGAACGGGATCGGCAGCGATAGCAGGAAGCCCAGCGCCAGCAGCAGCAATCCGGTGTAGAAGGTTGCCAGAGGATGCGCGATCAGCACGTCCAGGCGCGGCTTCACCCAGCGTTCGATCCACTGGAAGGCTTTGCCGGTACGCGCCACGAAACGCTGCAGCGCACTGCGGTGCGGGCCGCGGCGTCCGAGCCATCGCGGCAGCCACGGGCGGCGCAGCGTCAGCAGCAATTGCAGCCCGATCAGCATCACCAGCGGGCCGGAGACGGCGCCGGCACCCACCGGCAGCGGGATGAACGCCGGCAGCACGCCCGCCAGCAGCAGCATTCCGAAGGCGCGCCGGTGGAATTGCGTCATCAGGTCCTGCAGACTGAGAGTATCGCCGGGCGGACCGTCGGCGAGTTGGTGCAGCAGGGCGTAGGTGGTGATCGGTCGCGCAGTCATGGTGTGCAGTATCGGGCCGAACTGCTTTACGGGGAATGACCCGGGGCGGTCAGTCGCTTCGCGACAGCGCGATATTGCGTATCGCTATGCCTTCGCTACGCTCGGTCAGTCGCTTCGCGACAGCGCAGGCTGCGCCTGCTACGACGCACATGGATGTGCGAGTGCCGCGAGCGCAGGATGCGCAAGAGCGGCGGCCTTCGCTGCGCCGCACATGGATGTGCAAGTGCCGCGAGCGCATGGATGCGCAGGAGCGGCCGCTCGGTCAGTCGCTTTGCGACAGCGCGATACTGCGTATCGCTATGCCTTCGCTTCGCTCGGTCAGTCGCTTCGCGACAGCGCATCGCTGCGCGATGCTATGCCTTCGCTTCGCTCGGTCGGTTGCTTCGCAACGCCGGCTGCGCCGGCCCCGCCTTCGCTACGCTCGGTCAGTCGCTTCGCGACAGCGCGATACTGCGTATCGCTATGCCTTCGCTGCGCTCGGTCAGTCGCTTCGCGACAGCGCATCGCTTTGCGCTGCTACGACGCACATGGATGTGCGAGTGCCGCGAGCGCAGGATGCGCAAGAGCGGCGGCCTTCGCTTCGCTCGGTCGCCCGCAAGCGGCCTCCCACAGAAGCGTGCGATGCCTTCGCTGTTTGTGGGGGCGTGCTTGCGCGCGACAGGTGTTGCAGGTGCGTGTCGCCCCTACGCGGCTTGCCACAACCGCACCGCCCGCCGATCCGTCGGTGGCGAACGCGGTGCTGTCGTTTTCGCCGCTGGCGGCGGCAACTGTCATAAAATGGCAACATGAGTGAAATATTCTGCTCACGTCCCGGGCATCACATACGCAGGCCGCTGGCCCGGATCGGCGACACCGCTGCCGTTTGGCGCGGCGCGCCCGTCG